>NZ_FRDB01000127.1 GCF_900143145.1 Candidatus Sodalis sp. SoCistrobi | reverse complement strand
TGCTCAAAGAATTAAAACTGGTATTCATATGAATATTCGTTGTTCACTCTTCAAGACTTGATATTTCGGTATGTCGATATCGTCTTGTGAGTGCCCACACAGATTGTCTGATAAATTGTTAAAGAGCGTTGCGCTGCCGGAATCCGGCTGGCGCGAGGTGGCGTATGTTACGCCATCCTCATTCAGTGTCAAGCCGTTTCGCCTGTTTCTGAACCCTTCCGGTCACCGTGATGATGTTCACTTGACCGGTCGATGGAGGCGCATTATAGGGAGCCGTTCTGAAATGGCAAGGGAATATCCTGACTTTTTTTTCAAACGTTCACTCATTAGCCGTTACGTGCCCGCCTGACGCTGTTTAATCGCTGCCGGTAATGCAGCCAGGCTATCAAGGACCCAATCCGCCGCCGCGCTGGCCTGCTCCGTTACCGCTTTACCGCTGCGCACCAGTACCCGCGTGCCAACCCCCGCCGCTTGAGCCGCCAGCATATCGTCCAGTTTGTCGCCCACCATATAGGAAGAAGCCATGTCGATATGCAGGTGGCGCTGCGCGTCCAGCAGCATGCCCGGTTTTGGCTTGCGGCAATCGCATTCCTGACGTAATGCCTCAACCACCGCCTGTGGATGATGGGGGCAAAAGTAGATACCGTCCAAATCGACGTCGCGATCAGCCAGTGACCAGTCCATCCATTCCGTGAGATGCATAAACTGATCTTCGCTGAAAAGGCCGCGGGCCAGCCCGGATTGGTTGGTGACCACCACCAGGGCAAACCCCATCTTTTTCAATTCCTGCATGGCTTCGATCACGCCGTCGATGAACTGAAAGTCGTCAATCTCATGAACGTAACCGTTATCGGCGTTAATTGTGCCGTCACGGTCTAAAAAAATAGCGGAAACAGACTGTGCCACTGCAAGGCTCCTGATTACGGGTAAGCCGTCAGTATCGCATGTTTTGACATGGGAAGAGAAACCCATAAAATGGAACGTAACGCAGTTGACTTAGACGTCTAGACGCCTTAACATCCACGCACTTCGATGCCGATTGGCATGGGTTTGCCTCTTTTACGTTCGCGACACGGTCCATATATAAAAATAAATATGATCACACTTTCTCACATCACTAAGCAATTCACGCTGGGCGCGCACACCATTACCGCGCTGTCAGATGTCAGCCTTCATGTGCCCACCGGGCAGATTTACGGCGTCATCGGTGCGTCCGGCGCAGGGAAAAGCACCTTGATACGCTGTGTCAATTTGCTGGAACGCCCCACCTCTGGGACGGTGGTGGTCAATGGTACCGATTTGACGAACCTGCCCGAGCGGAAATTGACTGACGCCCGCCGTCAGATTGGCATGATCTTTCAGCATTTCAATTTACTCTCCTCGCGCACGGTGGCCGGTAATGTCGCGCTGCCGTTGGAATTAGATAACCTGCCTAAAAGCGCTATCGCCCGGCGGGTCACTGAACTGCTGGCGCTGGTGGGGCTGGAGGATAAAGCAGATAGCTACCCGGCGAATCTTTCGGGCGGCCAGAAGCAGCGGGTTGCCATCGCGCGTGCGCTGGCCAGCAATCCCAAAGTGCTGCTGTGCGATGAAGCCACCAGCGCGCTGGATCCCGCGACCACCCACTCGATTCTGGCGTTGTTGAAAGACATCAATCAGCGCCTGGGTCTGACCATACTGCTCATCACCCATGAAATGGATGTCGTAAAACGCATTTGCGATCAGGTCACGGTGATAAGCCAGGGAGAGCTAATTGAGCAGGACACGGTAAGCGAAATGTTCTCCCATCCGAAAACGCCGCTGGCCCAGGCGTTTATCCGTTCCACGCTGCATTTGGATATTCCGCAGGACTATCAGCAGCGCATGCATCACCAACGCGCGCCCGGCCGCATTCCCATTTTGCAGTTGGAGTTTACCGGTTTGTCGGTGGATGCGCCGCTGTTGTCGGAAACCGCGCGCCGTTTTAACGTCAATAACAACATCATCAGCGCCCAGATGGATTACGCCGGGGGCGTGAAATTTGGCATCATGTTAACGGAAATGGACGGGGATGAAGCCGACGCCGCCGCCGCCATCGCTTATCTGCAGGAGCATCAGGTAAAAGTAGAGGTACTGGGTTATGTCTGATGGAATGATTGCTCTATTGGCCCGGGGAGTTTGGGAAACCCTGATGATGACCTTTGTCTCGGGCTTTTTTGGTTTCGTCATCGGCTTGCCCATCGGCGTGCTGCTTTACGTTAGCCGCCCCGGCCAGATTGTCGATAACGCCAAACTGTACCGGCTGGCATCGGCGCTAGTGAACGTATTTCGTTCAGTGCCGTTCATTATTTTGCTGGTTTGGATGATTCCTTTTACCCGTATCATCGTGGGAACCTCAATCGGTCTGAAGGCCGCCATTGTACCGTTGACGATAGGCGCCGCCCCCTTTATCGCCCGCATGGTGGAAAACGCCCTGCTGGAAATCCCCTCCGGTCTGGTCGAAGCGGCCCGCGCCATGGGCGCTACGCCATTGCAGATAATCCGCAAGGTGCTGCTGCCGGAAGCGCTGCCGGGATTGATTAACGCTGCGACCATCACGCTCATTACGTTGGTAGGCTATTCCGCCATGGGGGGAGCCGTGGGCGCGGGCGGTCTGGGGCAAATAGGCATTCAGTACGGCTATATTGGTTATAACGCCACCGTGATGAATACGGTATTAGTATTGTTGGTGGTTCTGGTCTATTTAATACAACTCGGTGGTGATCGTCTCGTCGCCGCCGTTACCCATAAATAATGCGACCCGTCCCTGCGTCAGCGTAACGGCGCAAGGACATTACATTTCACGTGAGGAAAGGGATATGTCTTTCAATATTAGAACTCTGGCAAAGGTGGCTGCACTGGTAAGCGCGATGGCGCTGGCCGGCTGCGGACAGGATGAAAAAGATCCAAATCATATTAAAGTCGGTGTGATTAACGGCGCGGAACAGCAGGTCGCCGAAGCAGCGCAGAAAGTGGCTAAAGAGAAATACAACCTGGATGTAGAGTTGGTGACCTTTAATGATTACGTCTTGCCGAATGAAGCGCTGAGCAAGGGCGATATCGATGTAAACGCTTTCCAGCATAAACCTTACCTGGACCAGCAAATTAAAGACCGCGGCTATAAACTCGCGGCCGTAGGCAATACCTTTGTCTATCCTATCGCCGGCTATTCTAAACAAATCAAATCGCTGGACGAACTCCAGCCCGGTGCCCAAATCGCGCTGCCTAACGATCCGACCAATCTGGGTCGTTCGCTGCTGCTGTTGCAGAAAATCGGGCTGATTGGCCTCAAGCCGGGGGTGGGGCTGCTGCCGACCGTGCTGGATGTGACCGACAATCCGAAAAACCTGAAGCTGGTGGAACTTGAAGCCCCACAGTTGCCGCGCTCGCTGGACGATCAGCAGATCGCCCTGGCGATTATCAATACCACCTATGCCAGCCAGATTGGCCTGACGCCGACCAAAGACGGTCTGTTTGTCGAGGATAAAGACTCACCTTATGTCAATCTGATCGTGGCGCGCGAAGATAACAAAAACGCCGAAAACGTGAAGAAATTCGTACAGGCCTACCAGTCCGATGAAGTGTATGACGCCGCCAACAAAATTTTTAACGGCGGCGCGGTCAAAGGCTGGTAATTGTTAATAACAGTTTTTCGCGGTGTTTTAATCAGACGGGCTACGGCCCGTCTTGTTATTTCTGCCGTAGATTGCTTCAATAGCAGCCGTTATAACAATAATCAGAGGAAAAATGATGCGCGCATTACCTGTTTCGCTGCTCCTTCTCTCGCTGACGGGATGCTCCGGGCTACACCACGCACCTTCCGCCACCCCAAACGGCCCTAAGAACCCGTTCAAAGACACTACCACCGCCGTGCATAAAACCGCTCCGCACAGCGCGCCGCTGCCGGCTAAGCTTTATAAAAATCCCGAAGAATTAGTGGGCAAACCGTTCCGCGATCTGGGCGAAGTCTATGGCTCTACCTGCAAAGTCAACCTGCAGGATCCGCCGCCGAGCATCAGCGCCGCCCGCCGCAATATGCAGACCCGCGCCGCCGCGATGAAAGGCAATGGCGTCTTGCTGCATCAGTGTCAGATCGTGAGCGCCGTCGCCGGCTGCTATCAGCAGGCCATCTGCCAGGGGACCGCGCTTAGCGTGTCGCAATGACCCAAGCTTTTAGCTTTCAGCCAATAGGTGTCATTCGCTCGCCCTATAAAGAAAAATTCGCCGTGCCGCGCCAGCCGGGGCTGGTGGCGGAGGGCACCGGCGAGTTGCATCTATTGCCGCCCTACAATCAAGCGGAAGCGGTGCGCGGCCTAACGGATTTCAGCCATATTTGGCTAGTGTTTGTGTTTCATCAAACCTTAGCGGGCGGCTGGCGGCTGGCGGCCGACGGTCAGGCCCCCGCGGCTTGGCGGCAATAGCCGGCTGGGGGTTTTCGCCACCCGCTCGCCTTTTCGCCCCAATCCCATCGGGATGTCGCTGGTGGCGCTGGAAGGCGTTACGCTGCGCGGCGCCGAGGTCATTTTGCGTCTCGGCAGTCTGGATCTGGTGGACGGCACGCCGGTGGTGGATATCAAACCCTATCTGCCCTATGCCGAAAGCCTGCCCGATGCCCGCGCGGGCTTTGCCCAGGAGGCGCCTGCCGATACTTTGCAGGTCATTTTTTCGTCCCAGGCGGAACTGCAGCTGCGCGCGCAGCGCCACGCCTGGCCGCGACTGCGGGCGTTCATTTGCGATGTGCTCGCGCAAGATCCCCGCCCCGCTTATCACCGTCGGGCGATGCCGGCGCGGGACTACGCCGCGGCGCTGCTGGATTTTAATGTCCGTTGGCACGTGAGCGGGAACACGGCCGAGGTGATCGCCATCGATGCGGCCACCGACGCCAGGACGGGCGCCGCCGGCCCAAACCCCGGTCCCGAGGCCGACGACGCCGGCAACGCCTCTGGGTAATGCGTTAAATTTCCCGCCGGTCCTTTTGGCCGTCGGCGGGCGCTGGTAGACTAGAGCACTTTCGGTATTTTTGCTGCCTGCCGGCAGCCTCCGGCATTGAGCCGCTTTTGTGGAACTTAACTAACATGCGTACTAGCCAATATCTGCTCTCCACCCTCAAGGAAGTCCCCGCTGACGCGGAAGTGGTCAGCCATCAGCTGATGCTGCGCGCCGGGATGATTCGTAAACTGGCGTCCGGCCTTTACAGCTGGCTGCCGACCGGTTTGCGCGTGCTGCGTAAAGTAGAAAATATCGTGCGCGAGGAGATGGACAACGCCGGCGCGATTGAAGTGTCTATGCCGGTGGTGCAGCCGGCGGATCTGTGGCAGGAAAGCGGGCGCTGGGTACAATACGGCCCGGAGCTGCTGCGGTTTACCGACCGCGGCGCGCGCCCCTTCGTGCTGGGTCCGACGCATGAAGAAGTGATAACCGACCTTATCCGTAATGAAGTCAGCTCTTATAAGCAGCTGCCGCTGAACTTCTATCAAATCCAAACCAAATTCCGTGACGAAGTGCGCCCGCGTTTCGGCGTTATGCGCTCGCGGGAGTTTGTGATGAAAGACGCTTATTCTTTCCACACCAGCCAGGCTTCGCTGCAGGCGACCTATGACGCCATGTACCAGGCTTATAGCGCTATTTTTACCCGTATGGGCCTGGAATTCCGCGCGGTGCAGGCCGATACCGGTTCCATCGGCGGCAGCGCATCACATGAGTTTCAGGTACTGGCCGGCAGCGGTGAGGACGATATCGTGTTCTCAACGGCATCAGATTACGCCGCCAATATTGAACTGGCGGAAGCGGTCGCTCCGGCCGCCGCGCGCGCCGCGCCGGGCGAAGACATGCGCCTGGTGGATACCCCTGACGCTCGCACCATCGCCGAGCTGGTGGCGCAATTTTCGTTGCCGGTGGAAAAAACCGTCAAGACGCTGCTGGTTCGTGCGCGGGAAGACGCCGGCCATCCGCTGGTGGCGCTGATGGTCCGCGGCGATCATCAGCTTAACGACGTCAAAGCCGAGAAGCTGCCGCAGGTTGCCGCCCCGCTAACATTCGCCAGCGAAGAAGACATTCGCCTCGCGGTGGGCGCCGGCCCCGGTTCGCTTGGACCGGTCAATCTGCCGCTGCCGCTGGTCATTGACCGCAGCGTAGCGGTGATGAGCGACTTCGCCGCCGGCGCCAATGCCGAGGGTAAACATTTCTTCGGGATTAACTGGGAACGGGATTTGCCGCTGCCGCAGGTAGCCGACCTGCGCAAGGTGGTCGACGGCGATATCAGCCCGGACGGTAACGGTACGCTGCAAATCAAGCGCGGCATTGAAGTGGGCCATATTTTCCAGTTGGGCAGCAAATATTCAGAAGCGATGAAAGCCACGGTGCAGGGCGAGGACGGTCGCAACCAAACGCTGACCATGGGCTGTTATGGTATCGGCATCACCCGCGTGGTGGCGGCCGCTATTGAACAAAACCACGACGACCGGGGCATCCTGTGGCCGGAAGCACTGGCGCCCTTTAATGTGGCGATTATGCCGATGAATATGCATAAATCCTTCCGGGTCAAAGAGGTAGCGGAAGACCTTTATCAACAGCTGCAGGCGCGCGGTATTGACGTTCTGCTCGACGACCGCAAAGAGCGTCCGGGCGTCATGTTTGCCGATATGGAGCTTATCGGCATACCGCATCAGCTGGTGATTGGCGATCGCAATCTGGATACGGAAGAAATCGAGTACAAAAACCGGCGCAGCGATGAGAAGCGGATGATTAAACTCAGCGCTATCGTTGACTTTCTGGTAAGCGAAATCGCCGCGGCGCAATAAAACCCGCGGCCGTACGCCCCTTATGCGCCGTCCACAACCATGGGCGGCGCAGGATTTTTTGACGCGCCAACCCGAACCGCATATACCTTTTACGCCAGCGCCACATTCGCCATTAATTGGCTCTGTTGCAGGCAATTCGGATCAACATACACCCTATTTCCATCGACAGAAGCGACCGGCGATATGACCCCGCCCTGTTTTTCACCGAACTTAAGGCAGGCGGTAAAGCCGTTGATTTCCCCAGCGATATACTGGGCCAGCTTAGCATTGCTGTCACAGCATTCCCGCTGTAAACGCCGCTGCATAATGATCATCCGGCTGCCGTTTTCTATTATTTGGATAACTACCCGCGGCACCTTTAATGGACAGTCCCCCCGTGACGGCAACGATATGGCCGGCGCATCCGCCTGCAACCGTAATGACGAAAAATCAAGATAACAGAGGGTCATCTTCCCACTCTTATTGACTGTGGTCGAGAACGGCATCCATGCGTCGAAAGGGTGGGTTTGCGGCGGCGCATTATCATTAATCAGCGTCCACTGCAGAGTAAAATCATAAGTCGCATTGGCTCTAATAAAGATGAGATCCTCTTTGTCGGCGTCGGTGGTGACAACCCAGGCTCCGTCCCGTTGACCGGCTTTGAGAGGCAAAGCGGAAAAACCATTAAGAGCTTGCGCTAGCCTCCGTGGCCACCGCCGTTTGTCGGTATCCGGGGTATCAATAGTGATAATGCGCTCCAGGCACTGTTTGCCACCGCAGGTGCTGAAATTGACATAAATCTGGCTCATCGGCGGCAGATCGCTCCACACCGCTATTGGGCCAAGCGCTATATAATCTTTTTCATCACCCGTTTCATAGTTCCTGGCGTTAATCGCCTCCGGCTGCACATGTTGCGTCTCATCAACATGGCGCAATCGGGCGCGGCGTTTTCCACCAGGAATTGCCGCAGCGCGCATTGCATTTTGCGCTCGCCGTACAATAACATGAGAATCGGGCCGACAGGCGTGTCGCCAGCGCCGAGCTGCGCCAGGGCTTCTTTTATTAGCTGAGGCGTTGCGAAGCCGGGGAAACGTTTAAGAAAAGCGTCACCGTCGAGCAGGCCTTTTAATACCCGCAGCAAGCTCAGTGCAATGACCATAAAGGACGGGTCGGTGAACTCCGATCGCCGCTGGCGGGAGCTGACAAGCTGGTGCCACTGTAAACAAAGTCGTTCAAGAAAATTATGCAAACGCAAATGCCAGACTTCGGTTTCGTGCAGACGTCTGATGCCCAGCGTACTCTGCGGGGAAAATTCCAGAGCGGTTCCCTGCCGCTGTAATTTGTGATCAATCACCACCCGGCGATAGCTTTTTACCGGTATCTGCAGACGATTAGCCAACACTTGTGCGCAGGAATGTGTGCCGCCATAGCCTCCATAACAGGAAACCAGCTCCAATTCTTTCAATGGCCTGCTCTGATTGTATAATTCATTAATGCCCAATACCACCTCGGCGCATTCCAGAGCGTCATAATGATTTATGCTGGCGGGTGCGCCGTGGGCTTTTAAAAGCATTTGTACGCGGCCACCCGGCACGTTGACATTGTTATAAAAGGCGACGCGGCTATCAGGGCCGAGCAGAGCGGATACGCGGGTTTTCTCGACATTCACGTAGCCACTTAACACGCAATAAGCAATGAATCACCCCGGATAAATTAGAGTCTATACTTTAAAAGTGGAGGTCTCTATGACAACGACCAAACGTTACTCTCCGGAAGTCCGTGAACGGGCAGTTAATCTAGTGCTGGAAACTCAGCATGAGCA
>NZ_FRDB01000151.1 GCF_900143145.1 Candidatus Sodalis sp. SoCistrobi | reverse complement strand
TGCTCATGCTGAGTTTCCAGCACTAGATTAACTGCCCGTTCACGGACTTCCGGAGAGTAACGTTTGGTCGTTGTCATAGAGACCTCCACTTTTAAAGTATAGACTCTAATTTATCCGGGGTGATTCAAACAGATAGGTTGAAATCATTCTGCAAAGTAATAACAGGTATCACGATAAATGTGTAGATACCTATGCCCTGAGGGCGGTTTCGTCGCGGCGGCCGACGTTGATGTGGTAAACAGGCATGCTGCGCTCGCTATTCCTGGGTCTGCCTTTTTTAGCGACCAAAACCGCCTGAACGACAGACCGGCTTAGGCGGATTCTGCCGCCGTCACGACTTTGCCGACATAGGGTAAATGGCGGTAACGCTGGGCATAATCGATACCGTAGCCGACGACAAACTCATCAGGGATGGTAAAACCCACCCACTCCACCGTCACCTTAACTTCCCGGCGGTCCGGTTTATCGAGCAGCGTGCAAATGGCGAGGGATTTTGGCTGACGCAAGGCGAGGATTTCGCGCACCCGGCTCAGCGTATTGCCGGAATCGATGATATCTTCGACAATCAACACGTCCTTGCCGCCTATGTCCTCATCCAAATCTTTCAGGATTTTTACGTCACGGCTTGAGCTCATGCCGCTACCGTAGCTGGAGGCGGTCATGAAATCCACTTCGTGCGACACGGTGACGGCGCGGCATAAATCCGCCATAAACATGAACGATCCCCGCAACAGGCCGACCAGGACCATCTCGCTGCCGCTATCGCGATAATGCTCACTGATGGATTGCCCCAATTCGGCAATACGCTTGGCGATTTCTTGTTCGGAGATCATGACTTCCACGTGATGTTTCATAAAATACCTATGCCACTGATATTAATCAGTTAAAAACCATTGCAGCCGACAATAAAATCTGTCGCTGAGAGACTGACTGCCCTAAAGCGCATCGCGTTATCAAATACAACTTCGCGCCTCTTAAGGCGAGGGATTATATCAGGGAAGGTCGTCGGATGGGGTGAAAGCATAAAAACAAACCGGCGCTTTTGGACGTTGGGCGGGGTAACCGCTACCCTCAGGCCGTTGACGCCGGATTGACACCAGCGTACAGGCCGGAAGCGAACCCGGCAAAAGACGCTAAGCACGGACGAGATGCGATAAAGCATCATCATGGCGGGAGGAGAAAACGCGCTCCGCCGCCAATGGGTCAGGTTGGCGGACAGCCGGGGGCTAAAAAAAGCCGCCCCGATACCGTGACCGTAGCTTTGACCGTAGCTTAGGCCAGAACCGATATCGTTATCGTAGCCCTGGCCGTAACTCTGGCAGAACCGTTATCGTGACCGTGGCCAAAATGACGACGCGACCGCGACCGTAGCCGTGTTGTCGCCACGACCGATATGGTGGCCGTGGTGTCGCCACGACCGTAGCCCTGGCTATACCTGATATCAGGCCAGCGCGAGCGTGATGTCATACTTGCTGATTTGGCCGTCAGCCTTGCTTAATTTAGCCCGTAACAAGGGCTCAATACTGTTCAACATAGATTGGATTGTCTCTTGAGAGAGGCCACTGCTTTCCCAGACCTGCATCATGCACCAAATAAAGACATCGACCCGCTGCGGCAGCGCATCTTTACTTTTGTTGGCCAACGCAAAAACTGCTACATCATCGCTAAGACCGAACTCCCGCGCGATGGACTGCCAAGGCTGTCCCTGCGCCACCTTTTCGCCGGCCGGTCCTTTATCAACCGCGATCATTTCCAGCGTTCGTAGCGCGTTAATCCCCGTAATACCCAGCGCGTCGGCGACCCGCCCGGCAGGATTCGCCGTTGATAACCCTGGCGGCGGCCACGTCCTGTACCGATATCATCTCAAGCGCGATAATGGCCTGGACGTCGCTAAGAGCAAATTCGTCGGCGATTATCCGGCAAGATTCGCCCTGCCGTGCTCGACGACCGGCGGTGCCTTCCACCGCCAACATTTGCAGCTCCAGCTGCGCCTCAGGCAGATCAATGCCGTAGCTTTCGCTTATCTTGCGACACGATTGCCCCTCGTTGACGCCTGCGCCAGCCGGACCGCTGACGGCCAACATTTGCACGGCGAGCCTGGCTTCGCGCAGGTCGATACCGTAAGTCTCGATGACCTCATGGCAAGATTTACCCTTGCTGATGTCTTCACCGGCCGGGCCGTTCACCGCAACCATCTGCAGCGCGAGCAAGGCCTTTTGAAATATGATCCCGTATTTGTCAGCCACGCCCCGGCACGACTGCCCTTGCTTGACGCACTCTCCCGCCGGACCGTCCACGGCAAGCAATTGCAGCGCGAGTTGCGCATTGTTTTTGTCGATACCAAAGGCGCTGGCGACCTCCTGACAAGGCGTTCCCCGTTTGACGCTTTCCCCGGCCGCCCCTTCCACGGCAAGCAACTGCAGCGCAAGCAGGGCTTCCGGCTGGAAAATACCGTAGGCTTTGGCAACCGTCAGGCACGACTCGCCCCGACGCAGGCAATCCCCCGCCGGTCCTTTGATCGCTAACATCTCAAGAGCCAATAGCGGGCCGTCGTGGCGAATCTCAAGCTCTTGCGCGATGACATGACAGGCTTGCCCGCTGGCGATCGCCTTGACGGCTGGCCCCATAGCCGCGCTGAGTTGAAGACCGCAGAGTATCAGCCCATCCGTAATCCCGTGCTCCTTGGCGACTTTAAAACACCCTTCGCCATTCATGACTCTTGCCTGAGCAATGCTCAACGCCAAGAGCGGCGAGTCTTGATGGCACGTACGGCGCAATGTCTTATCAAAAACGGCAAGCAGCTGTGGCCCCATGTCAGGCGGTGCCGCCAGAATAGCGTCATGCAGATTTTTAATTTTCACCAGATCATCCGCCAAGGCACGACAAAGGCATTTCGGGTGGTTTGTTGATCGCGGTGAGGGTAGCATCGGCGTCTCAGCGCTATTTTCGACCTGCAAGAGCGTTTGCAGAAAGACGTGATCTTTGGCATCGAGGTTCAGTTCTAAACGGAGTATCTTGGTAACGTCCATACACCGTTTATCTAATTGTGCATAACTCGTTATTGGCATTTCACTCTCCTGTGTACAGGTTATTTTCGCCAAAACAATCCTTTGAGAAATAGATCGCATTCATTCATGGCGCCTGAAGTTTATAATCTGTCTTAATGCCGCCATACGGCGCCTAATGTCTCGCTTAACCGTCAGCCAATGCTTAATCCTTAGCCCCTACTACGCACCAGGCCAGGCTTATTTTTAAAGCATCAGCGTCCACAAAATACCCCCCCCAGGTCACCCCTTCTATAGGCAAAGAGGTTTGACCAGGTTGGTATTGAGCACTATCTCATCCAGGCTGATGGGGCAGTTCAATCATGACCACACCAGTATAACGTGATGATTTTTATCGCGTTAAAAAATCTTATTTCCTTCATGGCCAGACTATCCGCAAAAGGTCTCTGCCTGGGTTGCATTCGAGATGGGGCAAACGAAAATAACGTGCGTTGACCGGGCATGGGTCATGTTGAACCTGTGGCGACCGGTATTAGTCCTCACCAACCTGAAGGAAAAGAACACCTTCCTGTCTGTAAATTCTTTTGTCACGCTTAAGCGGGATATATTAAACAAACTTCAGCGAAATTAATAAAGCGTTGAGCCCGACGATAATGACGGCGCGTCAGTTACCTTCATAAGAAATCATCCATGTAATTAATGAAATTGTCATTGCATAAGAGAGGCATTATGTTATCGACATCAAATAAATCTTCGGCGTCTATTGCTTTTAGCGCCGAAGAGGAAACGCGCGTTGCCCTCTCCCTCTCCTCACGCCGGCCGTTATGCAACAGGATCGTTGTGCCCTCCATAACGGCGACGCGCTGACAGGGTTAACGTCTGTTTTGTAACCGTCGGCGGCTAGCGCGTTATCAGCAAGCGGGGCTTATTCCCATTCAGATTTTCAATTGCACCTTCCATCGTCGCGATCGCCGCCCTGCAAACCGCGCTTTATGCCGCGTGAGGGTGTCTGTGTCTAGATAATATTATCGCCAATATGGCTGAGCCATGTGTAAACAGGGGGCAATGACCCTGGGCGGCACGATCAAATTGCCTTAAAGTGACCAGCGATCACGCTAGCATGGAAGCCAACAAGCGGTTTAGGTGACAAATGAAATCGACCCACGGCCTGCCAGGTGAAACCGCGTAAAAAAGTGGGTCATCCCTCGACGCGGCGAGAATCTACGGCATAATGGATAACGAGGCGCGTTGAGCGCGTCAAATGATGGCGCTTAACCGCCACGCTGGCGAAGATCAGGCACGGCACACCCGGTGGGCAGGCTGTTGCGCATGTTTAATCTGGCCGTCTGAGCGTAAGGGAAACAGTGATGCACGCCATCGGCATAGGTGCGCCACACGCGTGATGGTCACAGCGTGAACCCTGCGTTTTCATTTAGGCTCTCGCGTTAGCGCGCGCCGCAAGAGGAATGATGCGACGGCCGGGCCAGGTACGACGCGTTTTGGTACGGGGCTGAACATCGTGACGGCGCATCACGGGGATGGTTTACACGTTTGTCAGACAGTTTCTCTATCTTGTTCCATACTCAATAATGGCAGCCCGGCGGTCTAAAAAATTGAGGGCGTCCATCTTGAAATATGATAACGTCAAAGTATAACGATTGAATTGAGTTTCACTATGAAAAACACCTTATTGGTGATGTTGTTGCTTAGCCTGCTGGGGATATCCAGCGCTGCGCAGGCGCTGACGGAGAACGAAGCGGAAGATATGGCCGACTTGACGGCGGTGTTTGTCTATCTTAAGAATAATTGCGGCTACGCGGATATGCCCAATGAGCAAATCCGTCGCGCAATCCTGATTTTTGCCCAGCAAAACCGCTGGGATCTGAGTAATTACGCCGCCTACGATATGCGTGCGCTGGGTGAAGACAGCTATCGCGACCTGAGCGGCATCCCCGTCCCGTCGGCGAAAAAATGCGAATCGCTGGCGACTAACTCTCTTGGTTTGCTCGCCTACGCCAAATAATACGCTCTCATAACCCCACTGCGCGAAATTTAACCGTGCAACGGTGGGCAGAGTTAGCTATTATATTGCGCTGTTTTTTCATGGCGGACTTGCCAAGGAGCAGCCAGACATGTCCCACCCAGAAACCTGGCACGAAACGTTACACGACCATTTCGGCCAATATTTTACCGTGGATAAGGTCCTGTACCGGGAAACGACCGGCCAGCAGGATTTGGTGATCTTTGAAAACGCCGCGCTCGGCCGCGTCATGGCGCTGGACGGCGTGGTGCAGACCACCGAGCGCGATGAGTTTATTTATCACGAAATGATGGCCCATGTTCCGCTTATCGCCCATGGCGCCGCCAAAAAAGTGCTGATCATCGGCGGCGGCGACGGCGGTATGCTGCGTGAAGTTAGCCGTCATCCTGGCGTCGAGCAGATAACCATGGTTGAAATCGATGCCGGCGTGGTGACGTTTTGCAAACAATACCTGCCGCGCCATAACGCCGGCGCGTTTGACGATCCGCGTTTCACGCTGGTGATTGCCGACGGGGTGGACTTTGTTTGCCAGAGCAGTGACAAATTCGATGTCATCATTTCCGACTGTACTGATCCTATCGGGCCGGGCGAAAGCCTGTTTACCTCTGATTTTTATCAGGGTTGCGCGCGCTGTCTTAATGAAAGCGGCATTTTCGTGGCGCAGAACGGTGTGTGTTTTTTACAGCAGGATGAAGCGGTGAATAGCCACCGGAAACTCGGTCACTATTTTAGCGACGTCAGCTTTTATCAGGCGGCGGTGCCTACCTATTATGGTGGCATCATGACCTTCGCCTGGGCCAGTCAGAATCCGGCGCTGCGCCAACTCGACGCTGGCACCCTGACAGCGCGCATCGACCAAATCGGGCTGACTTGCCGCTATTACAATGCGGCGATCCATAACGGCAGCTTCGCCCTGCCGCAATATTTGTTGAATGCCTTATCAGCCTCCCGCTGAGACGGTATTTATAAGGGGGTGAACCAAATTGCATAAGCTAAAACTACACGGCTTTAACAATCTAACCAAGAGCCTGAGTTTTTGTATTTACGATATTTGTTATGCCAAAACGGCGGACGACCGTGACGGCTATATCGCCTACATTGACGAACAATATAACGCCAATCGTCTGACGGAAATTCTCAGCGAAACCTGCTCTATCATAGGGGCCAATATCCTGAATATCGCCCGCCAGGATTATGAGCCGCAGGGTGCGAGCGTGACCATATTGGTGAGTGAGGAGCCCGTCGATCCGGGCAGTATAGACACGTCTGAACACCCAGGCCCGCTGCCGGAGTCGGTGGTGGCGCACCTGGATAAAAGCCACATTTGCGTGCATACCTACCCGGAAAGTCATCCCGAGGGCGGTCTGTGCACTTTCCGCGCCGATATTGAGGTATCGACGTGCGGCGTGATTTCCCCGCTAAAAGCGTTGAATTACCTGATCCATCAGTTGGAGTCGGATATTGTCACTATGGATTACCGCGTGCGCGGCTTCACTCGCGATATCAACGGGGTAAAACATTACATCGATCACGAGATCAACTCGATTCAAAATTTCATGTCCAAGGATATGAAAGCGCTTTATCACATGATGGATGTGAACGTCTATCAGGAGAATATCTTTCACACCAAGATGATGTTGAAAGATTTCGATCTGAAGCATTATTTGTTCAACGCGCGGCCGGACGATCTTAGCGCCGAGGAGCGTAAAGCGATTACCGACTTACTGTATAAAGAGATGCAGGAAATCTATTACGGCCGCAATCTGCCGGTGCTGTAACCCGTCGCGACCGGCGCCCTGGTCTTCCACTCCGGCGGGGGTTAGGGGCGGCGGGCGCCGCGTTCTGTTGCATGCTAGCGGCCGCGGTAGCGTTATGCCCCATGCCTCAACCGCCGGTTTGGATAAATTGGCGATAGCGGCTTAGCATCAGCAGAAAATCGTCGCTGCCGCACAGGGACAAGCTTTCTTCATCGTAATAACTCAGCCCCTCTTCCAGCGCGTCACATTCCACCGACATGCCGTTGGCGCGTACCATGACCTCTTCGGCGTCAATCAGCAGGGTAAATTCATGGCCGATGTGCTGCCACTGGCGCAGAGAGCCGGACAGGCTATGCAATTGGCGCTCAACGTCAGCCACTCGCGCCAAATCGCCTTTTACTTCGTCATTTAGCCAGTGGCCGATGGCCTCATGGCCCATGGAAAATTTGACTATCACCTGGCCGGTCACATCGCGGAGAAATTCGTATTCCATTATTGCTGTCCACCCCTACATAGGTATCTACACATTTATCGTGATACCTGTTATTACTTTGCAGAATGATTTCAACCTATCTGTTGGCGGGATTGACTCTCGCCTTACCCGCCGATATCAGACGCTGGTTAAACAGCATATGACG
>NZ_FRDB01000149.1 GCF_900143145.1 Candidatus Sodalis sp. SoCistrobi | reverse complement strand
TGCTCATGCTGAGTTTCCAGCACTAGATTAACTGCCCGTTCACGGACTTCCGGAGAGTAACGTTTGGTCGTTGTCATAGAGACCTCCACTTTTAAAGTATAGACTCTAATTTATCCGGGGTGATTCAGTCTTTTCCAGCGCCGCGCGATTGGTCTGTTTGGTATCCACCTTGACATAAGCGCTGCGCTCTTCGGGCACCACCACCACCTCGGTGACACCAGGCTGCGCCTGAAGACGCTGAGCCAATTGACCATCGGTCACCTGATGTTCGGGCAGGGCGATGCGCAAACTGCTTACGTAGGGCGGCTCGCGCAGCGTCGTGCTCACCAGCCACCACATAAGCGCTATCGCCGCTCCCGCCAGAAAGACCAGCCAGGCGCCCTGGAGCTGAAACAAAAAACCGCCGAGCGTGCCGCCAAACGCCACGCCGAGAAACTGGCTGGTGGAATAAACGCCCATCGCGGTGCCTTTATAGCCGGCCGGCGACTCTTTGCTAATCAGCGACGGCAGCAGGGCTTCCATGACGTTAAACGCCAAAAAGAACAGTTGAATGCCGGCAAACATGACCCAGAGATGTCCGCCCGCCGCGAACAATACCAGCTCGGCCAACAGCAGCAGCGTCACGCAGCCCAGAAACACACGCTTCATGCGCCGTTTGACTTCGGCGTAAATAATGGCCGGCACCACGGCGGCAAATGAAACCAGCATGGTAACCAGGTACACTTTCCACTGATCGCCGGGCATAAAGCCGGCACGGGCCATCATGGGCGGCAGGGCGACGAAACTCGACATCAACATGGCATGCAGGCAAAAGATACCCGCGTTGAGTTTCAACAACTGCGGATTGGCCAGGACTTTGCCGAAACTGCCGCGCACGATGCCCGATTCTCGATTAAGCGTGTGGGCGCCGGCGGTGGGCACCACTAACAGGGTGAGCGCGACCCCCGCCAACGCCAGCGCGGTGATGCCCCAAAACAGGCCGCTAAGACCGATGGCATGGGTCATAATGGGGCCGACCACCATGGCGATGGCAAAGGTCACGCCAAAACTGACGCCGATAAACGCCATCGCTTTGGTGCGGTTCTGCTCGCGGGTCAAATCCGACAGCAGCGCCATCACCGCGGCGGCAATGGCGCCCGATCCCTGCAGCGCGCGGCCGAGGATAACGCCCCATATGCTGTCGGTCAGCGCGGCGATGGCGCTGCCGAGGGCAAAGATCAGCAAACCGCCAACGATAAGCGGCTTGCGGCCGACGCGGTCGGATACCAGTCCGAAGGGGATCTGAAACACCGCCTGCGCCAGCCCGTAAATGCCGATGGCGAGGCCGATGAGCGCTTCGCTGGCGCCCTGTAGCGCCATGCCATAGGTGGTCAGCACCGGCAATACCATGAACATCCCCAGCATGCGCAAAGAAAATACCGTACCCAGGCCCCAGGTGGCGCGCAGCTCCATGCCGGTCATTTTTGTGTCGTTCATCACTACCTCGAAAAATCTTACCGGGCCATTGTAATGCCATAACGCATAACGGGAAATCGAATGATATTTAACAGATGTTAACGTCGTCGCCCGTAGGCGATGTGCGAGCCGGCACGGCACCCAAAAGCGCTTAACGCCCCGGCGGTTTATGAAGTGAAACGGAGGAAAGGGGCAGGGCCTGCGCCCTGCCGGAACGGGCTACCGCCGAGAGTTAGCCGAGGTAGGTGAGCAGGCTGGTGGCGGACGGCACCATGAAATCAACCGACATCATCACGCTCAAGGACGTGATGGCTACGATCGAGAAAATGAACAGCTTGCGCGCCCACACTTTATCGTCATTGGCCGATTTATAGCCCTGCAGCGCCATGCCCAGCCACCAGACGCTCACCGAAGCGGCGACGATCAGGTATTTGTAGCCGGCATAACCGCTCAACGTCAGCATCAGCGTGGCCACCATGAAGCCGATGATATACAGGGTGATGTGGTGTTTTGTCACCGATATACCGCGTTTGACCGGCAAGACCGGAATCGACGCTGCCTGATAATCCTTGAAGCGGAAAATGGCAATGGCATAGGAATGCGGCATTTGCCACAGACTGAAAATCAGCAGCAAAATCAGGGCGCCGGTGTCGAACCGGTCGCTGACGGCGCAGTAACCGATGACCGGCGGCGCGGCGCCGGACAAACTGCCAATAAGCGTGCCGTAGACGGATTTGCGCTTCATATACAGGCTGTATACGCCGACATAGACGACAAAGCCCATCACCGCCAGCCACATGGCCAGCGGGTTGGCCGCCAGATACAACAGCGCAAAACCGGCAATACCCAGCACCGTAGCGTAAACCAGACTGACTTTCAGGGATATTAATCCTTTCACCAGGACCCTGTTCTTGGTCCTTTCCATTTTCCGGTCGATGTCGCGATCGATATAGTTGTTAAACACACAACCCGAGGCGACCACCAGCGACACACCGACCAGCGTGGCGAGAAACAAGGCATAATCGATCTGACCCTTTGCGGCCAGCAAGAAGCCCCCGATGACAGAAATTAGATTACCGAAAATAATTCCTGGTTTTGTTACTTGCAGGTATTGCTTAATCATTACCGTTGCGCACTGTTAGTGGCCCATCAAGTTGTGATTGAGGTACCACATAATCCACAAGGAGCCGACCACCAGGATGGCGATGATCATCACCGCAAACACAAAGGCTATCAGATTCCACTGCTGCTCGGACGACGTACTGAGGTGCAGGAAATACACCAAATGAACCACAATCTGCACGACTGCGCAAATCACCAGCACCGCGATCAGCGTGCTTTCGCTGGCGGAGCCCTGCATCACCATGGCAAACGGAATCACCGTCAGGATGATGGAGAGAATAAAACCAATCAAATAAGACTTATGGCTGCCGTGGCTGGCGCCAGTATGCCCTGCGGATGCATGACTCATTAAAGTGCCCCCATCAAATACACCACGGTAAAGACGCAAATCCACACCACGTCCAGGAAGTGCCAGAACAGGCTCAGGCACTGCAGACGGGTTTGGTTGACCGGGGTCAGACCGCGACGAGAAACCTGGATCATCATCACCAGAATCCAGATAAGGCCGGAGGTGACGTGCAAACCATGGGTACCTACCAGCGTGAAGAAGCCGGACAGGAAGGCGCTGCGGTCCGGCCCATAGCCTTCGGCAATCAAATGATGGAACTCGTAAAGTTCCATGCAGATAAAGCCGAGGCCGAACAGGAAGGTCAGGCCCAGCCAGACGTTGACCCGGCTCTTGTCACCGCGGTACATGGCCAGGATCGCCATGCCGTAGGTGATACTACTGAACAGCAGGAAGAAGGTTTCGACCAGCACAAACGGCAGCTCGAAAATGTCCTTGCCCGTCGGTCCGCCCGCCACGCTATTGCTCAGCACGGCATAGGTGGCGAACAGGGTGGCGAACAAAATACAGTCGCTCATCAGGTAGATCCAGAAGCCAAATACTTTGGTGGCTCCCGCATCGTGGTGCCCATGCTCGGCATGGGCGGCTTCGTGATTGGATAGGATCTTAGTTGACATTCTTCTCGCCCGCTTCACTGATTTGGTCAAAATGCCGGTTCTCGATACGTTCGACTTCCTCTACCGGCACATAATAATCCACGTCTTCATTGAAGCTGTGAACTATCCAGGTCACGATCATGCCGGCAAACCCGACGACCGCCAGCCACCAGATATGCCAGATCAGCGCAAAGCCGAACACCAGGCTAAAGGCGGCAATAATGACGCCAGCGCCGGTGTTTTTCGGCATATGAATCGGTTCATACGCCAGCGGTTTCTGATAAGCGGACCCTTCTTCTTTCATTTCCCAGAACACATCGCGTTGATTGTTCACTTCCGGCACGATGGCAAAGTTATAGAACGGCGGGGGAGAGGAGGTCGCCCATTCCAGAGTGCGGCCGCCCCACGGATCGCCGGTCAGGTCGCGGTTCTGTTCCCGATCGCGCACGCTGACCACAATCTGGATGACCTGGCACAGGATACCTAGCGCGATAAGCGCGGCGCCGGCGGCGGCCACCATCAGCAGCGGATGGAAAACGGGGTCGATCTGCTGGCTCAGACGGCGGGTCATCCCCATGAAGCCCAGCGCGTACAGCGGCATAAAGGCGACGTAGAAACCGATAATCCAGAACCAGAAGGCGCGCTTGCCCCAAGTTTCGTTCAGGGTATAGCCGAACGCTTTCGGGAACCAGTAAGTCATACCGGCGAAGCAACCGAACACCACGCCGCCGATAATGACGTTATGGAAGTGGGCAATCAGAAACAGGCTGTTGTGCAGCACGAAGTCGGCGCCGGGCACCGCCAGCAGCACGCCGGTCATGCCGCCGATGGAGAAGGTGATGATAAAGCCCACGGTCCAAAGCATCGCGGAGTTAAGCACCACGCGGCCCTGATAAATGGTAAACAGCCAGTTGAAGATTTTCACTCCGGTCGGGATGGCGATAATCATCGTCATAATGCCGAAGAAGGCGTTGACGTTGGCGCCGGAGCCCATGGTGAAGAAGTGATGCAGCCAGACGCAGAACGACAGCACGGTAATGGCAATGGTCGCCCACACCAGCGAGGTATAGCCGAACAAGCGTTTTTTCGAGAAGGTAGCCACCACCTCCGAGAATACGCCGAACACCGGCAGCACCAGGATGTACACCTCGGGATGGCCCCAGGCCCAGAACAGGTTGACGTACATCATCATATTGCCGCCAATATCATTGGTGAAGAAATGGGTGCCCAGATAGCGATCCAGGGTCAGCAGTACGATGGTCACGGTCAATATCGGGAACGCGGAGATAATCAGCACGTTGGTGCACAGCGCGGCCCAGGTGAAGACCGGCATTTTCATCATCGGCATGCCGGGCGCGCGCATCCGCAAAATGGTGGCGAAGAAGTTTACGCCGGTCAGGGTGGTCCCGATACCGGCTATCTGGATACTCCAGATCCAATAATCGACCCCGACGCCGGGACTGTACTCCTTGCCCGCCAGCGGCGGATAGGCTACCCAACCGGTTTGGGCGAATTCACCCACGCCGAGGGAGACATTTATCAAGATAACGCCGACGACGAAGAACCAGAAACTCACGGAGTTCAGGAAAGGGAAAGCAACGTCGCGGGCGCCGATTTGCAGCGGCACCGCCAGGTTCATCAGGCCGACCACGAACGGCGTCGCCATGAAGATTATCATGATAACGCCGTGGGCGGTGACCACCTGGTCATAGTGATGCGGCGGCAGAAAGCCCGCTTCGCCCGCCGAGGCCAACGCCTGCTGCGAACGCATCATGATGGCGTCGGCAAAGCCGCGCAGCAGCATCACGAACGCCACGATCATGTACATGATGCCGATTTTCTTATGGTCTACCGAGGTGAACCACTCATGCCAAAGATATTGCCACTTACCAAAATAGGTAATGGCGGCCACCAGCCCCAAACCAATCACAATGATGGCGGCGACGGTTATCATAATGATCGGTTCATGGTACGGAACCGAATCAAACGTTAATTTTCCGAACATCGTTATTATTCCTCGGTACCCGCGTGAGAGTGTTCACCCATGTTCATGTCCATCCCTTCGTCCTGGGTGGTGGCAATACTCGTCCCCTTGCCCATGAATTTGCCGATCACATCCTGGTACAGACTGGGTTTAACGCTGGAGAAGTACTCGACCGGATGATATTCGCTCGGCGCCGCCAGCTGCTCGTAAGCCTCCATGGTGCCAAGAGTTTCCGGTGATGCCTTGACCTTCTGAACCCACTCGTCGAAACCGGCTTGATCTGGCGTGGCGACGGCGGTGAATTTCATACCGGAAAACCCGCGGCCGCTGAAGTTCGCTGAAATGCCTTTATAGCTGCCCGGCTCGTTGGCGATAAGATGCAGGGTGGCGTTCATCCCGGCCATGGCATAAATCTGGCCGCCCAACTGGGGAATAAAGAACGAGTTCATCACCGAATTGGAGGTAATTTCAAACTTCACCGGCACGTTAGCCGGGAAAGCGATTTCGTTTACCGTAGCGATGCCCTGCTCGGGGTAAATGAACAGCCATTTCCAATCCATGGCGACAACTTGAATGGTGACAGGTTTGGCCTCCGAGGCAATGGGTTTGCTCGGATCCAGCGCATGGGTCGACTTCCAGGTCAGGGTGGCCAGGAAGATGATGATAAGGATGGGTACCGTCCACACCACCAGTTCCACCTTGCTGGAGTGGGACCAGTTGGGGCTGTACGTCGCCTTGGTATTTGACGCGCGGTATTTGATGGCAAAGACAAATGCCATAACGACAGCGGGTATCACGACAATCAACATCAGCCCGAGGGCGGTCAGTATTAATGAACGTTGCTCCAGTCCAATCTGTCCCTTGGGATTCATTAACACCATGTCGCTGCAACCGCTAACTAACGCGGCGACGCTAAACAGCGACAACATCCCTAAATACTTATTGTATTTCCTGAGTCTCATCTAACGACCTCAATAAAATGTGCTCTAATGTCGTTTCTTGTGTGGGGGCATTTTACGGGAAGGTTGCAGTACTGTAAACACGCTTAAGCTTATGTCAGAAACATGTTTCTGCATTCTGCCAAGCGTGTCACACCTGTTGGGAATGATGACAAAATATTAATCGCGACAAAGGCTTAGAGAATTAACCGTCGACCCCCCCCGATTCCGTTAACGGAAAGAATAACGGGGTGTAATCTGTATCATCGTGTTAACAAATCAATATCATTCTTTGACAAAGAAACTACAAATACGTAAATAGGCACCCTGTAAAATAGTAGAGGCGATAAACTGTCACGTCTACGACATAAATAAAAAAATGACCTTTAGCCAGAATAGTAATAAGCCAATATCTGAACGCCGTCGCCAGATTTTATTCCTCGTCGCGTTGCCCGTAGCAGAGACGACTCAACCCCGAGCTCCGGCTAGCGGGATCGTTTCATGGCGCGATAATCGAGGATACACCCCATGAGTATACTCACCGTGAGCAGAAGGGCACCTATTTCCCAACATAAATTCATCATGGTGCCAGTAGTGACCCAGCCCGCGGCCTTGGCCAGCAGCAGCACCAGCGCGCCGGCCCACAGCGCGCCACCGGCCGCCAGCAGGCGCTGCGCCAGGCGATAACCGGCGCTGAAATGACCGCGTCGCAGGAATTCGCCGGTTTGCTGGGTGACGGTCAGGGTGGCGCGGCACAGCAAAAGCAGGCCCAGACCGGGAAACGAGATGGCGACCGAGAAGAGATAAAACCAGGCCCAGCCGTGCAATTCGACAAACCAGCCGGCGAGGGGGCCGACATAAACCCGGCCAACGGCGGCCAGCGCCGACAACAGGGCAACTGAATCACCCCGGATAAATTAGAGTCTATACTTTAAAAGTGGAGGTCTCTATGACAACGACCAAACGTTACTCTCCGGAAGTCCGTGAACGGGCAGTTAATCTAGTGCTGGAAACTCAGCATGAGCA
>NZ_FRDB01000359.1 GCF_900143145.1 Candidatus Sodalis sp. SoCistrobi | reverse complement strand
CGCTCCGTACCCGCATTAAACGACTGGCGCGTAAAACGATTTGCTTCTCGCGCTCTGTCGAGATCCACGAAAAAGTCATCGGAGCCTTCATCGAAAAACACATGTTCTACTAATTGGAGTCATTACCATCTCTGGACTCCTGTTTATCCACTACCCTGTCCCCACGATAGGACCGGCAAAGATACAAGGCGGTAATGACATGAAATTGGTCTTGGTTGGGTAGCGTGAAGAAATAATTCATGCCTGAAAAAACATTCAATAACAGGAGTTCATCAAGCTCCAGCCCGGTTTCTTCCAGTACCTCGCGCCGGGCTGTCTCTTCTAACGACTCCCGGATCTCAAGCAATCCTCCCGGCAAGCCCCAGTTACCATTGAGTCTTTGTTGTAATAAGATATGACCCTCCTCATTCAGGATGATGACGTTGGCCCCCGCCAATAATAGCGGCTGATGACCGATAATGGCTCTCATTTTTTTAACATAGCCGCTCATCGTTATTTCCCATTGATATAGGTTGCAATTCGTTGCGCATGGCGCTGTATATTAAGGATAGCCGTTATTATGCTATCGATATCAGGTTCCGCCAACAATGGATAAATGGGCAGGCAAAGTATGTTGTCAGCGATATTTTCACAGACCGGCAAAACTATCGCGTTGTATGCCTGATAAGCTTTCATTTTATGTACCACCGGGTAAAAATAGCGCCTGGTGGGTATGCCCTCAGCCGCTAACGCTGCCTGTAAAACATCTCGACTGCAGCCAAAAGCCTGTTTATCGATCTGAATTGAAAAATCCTTATAGGCACTCTGCATATTCGCCGGTATCCGTTGCAGGCGGATACCGGGAACCATGGCTAATTTTTCGGTATAGGCATTAGCGGCCGCCTTCCTTAATCTAAGGTGTTGCGGCAGCAAATCAAAGGAGGCAATACCCATCAAACAACTTATCTCATTGAGTCTTCCATTTGTCCCTACATAGGTGCAATCGTAATCACCGGGGTTGCCATACTCTCGGTAGGTTCGTAACCGTTGTGCCAAGGCAGCGTCCCGCGTGAAAACAAGGCCGCCTTCTCCTGTCACCAGTGTTTTGGTCGGGGTAGTGCTAAAAACTTCAGCGTCGCCAAAACGGAGGCTGTAAAATAATCTGTGTAAATGGCATTTTTAGCAAAACCTTTAAAGGACTACAAAATGCCTATCAGCAACGATCTTATTGACCAATTGCTCCAGGATTGCCACTCCCCTCAGGACCTGTTGGGGGAATCAGGATTACTCAAGGAACTGAATAACCCCGAGTTTATTAGAGAGTAATTTTGGCAATACTACGCCGCTTCCTCTGATGCTAATTGCAAAGCGTAATAGTTCATTTCGGCTTCAGTAGGAGGGATGTAACCCAGCCGCCCGAGCAGCCTTCTGTTGTTGTACCAGTCCACCCAGTCCACCCAGTCCAGCGTGGCCAACTCCACTTCCGTCCGGTTTTTCCAGCTCCCGCGGTGGATAACCTCCGTTTTGTACAACCCGTTGATACTCTCTGCCATCGCATTATCGTAGGAGTCGCCG
>NZ_FRDB01000138.1 GCF_900143145.1 Candidatus Sodalis sp. SoCistrobi | reverse complement strand
AGGCCTGGTTGCGTGATGTGATCAGCAAGATCAGCGACTGGCAGTCGAACCGAGTGCATGAACTGCTGCCCTGGAACCTCTCAATCGTAAAATAATATTTACACTACGGCCCTCGTGGGGCGCTTACCGCGGTCCGCCCGCGAGGACAGCATAAAGCGCTGGTCATCATCACCCCCTGGTATTATGTTATAACATAACAAACAATTCACATCGCCATGCACACATCATCTGCGTCTTTGCTTAAGCTTGAATCGCTGGACGTTTGCGCTAGCGGCCGCCGGCCGCTGCTAAACGCGATCGCCTTTACCTTGTCCGCGGGTGAGCGGCTGGCGGTCATTGGTCCGAACGGGTGTGGTAAATCCACTTTGCTGAAAACCTTGATCGGGGAGCGACGGCCGGCCAGCGGCAAAATCTGGCTGGCGGGACAACCGCTATCGGCCTTCAGCCGCCATCAGCGGGCGCAGCGCATCGCGTATCTTGCCCAGCACGATGAAGCCGACCCGGGATTACGGGTTGAAGACTATGTGGCGCTCGGCCGTCTGCCGCATCATGGGCACACCACGGCGGCGCAAGACAGCGCCATTACCCTCGCCGCCATCGCCGATGTCGGTCTTGGCCGGCAAATGCACGCCCGCATCGGCACATTATCCGGCGGCGAGCGTCAGAGAGCCGCGCTGGCCCGCGCGCTGGCGCAAACGCCGCAGTTGCTGTTATTGGATGAACCGACCAACCATCTGGATCCCTTAGCTCGCCAGCGGTTACTGATGCTGGTACGGCGTAAGGGTATCGCCACCATCGCCGTATTGCATGATTTGCCGTTGGTGAGCCCCTTCGCCGATCGGGTGCTGGTGCTGCGGTCGGGGCAGATGGTGATTTGCGCGCCGCCGGATGTGGCGCTGGCGCCGCACATCGTCATGGCCACATTTGGCTTGGAAAGCTACACCCTGCCCCATCCGTTGACCGGGCAACCGGTCCGCTTTTTTGCCGCGCCGTCCGGCGCCTGACCCCGTTGACAGGAAATCGTTATGAACAGCTTATTGCGCGCCGCTGTGTTGCCCGCAACCGCGCTAGCCTCCGGCTTTCCGGTGACCGTGACCCGTTGCAGCCAGCCTGTTACGTTTGACCAAGCCCCAAAGCGGGCGGTCATAAACGATGTGAACATGGCGGAGATGGCATTCGCGCTCCAGCTCCAACCGGCTATCGTCGGTTTAACCGGCATCAGCGGGTGGTATAAAACGACGCCGGCTTTTCAGGCGCAGCGCGGCGGGATCCCGGAACTGGCGCCCAAATACCCGACGCTGGAAAACCTGCTGGCGGTCCATCCCGATTTCTTCTTCGCCGGCTGGAATTACGGTATGAAAGTGGGCGGTGATGTCACACCGACGACGCTTGCACACTACGGCATTAAAACGATGGTGCTAAGCGAAAGCTGTATCCATATCGACCCCCATCACAGCCCCGGGCCAGTATGGATTTGCTGTACCGCGACATGCTCACGCTCGGCAGCATTTTCGGTAAGCGGGAGCTGGCGCAACAAAAAGTTGACGCGTGGCAGGCACAGCTTGCCGGGATCGCGCGCCGAATCGGGCACCGGCCAGCGCCGGGGGTGTTCGTCTATGATTCCGGCGAAGATAAGCCATTTAGCAGCGGCAAATACGCGATGCCTACCGCCATCATTTCGGCCGCGGGCGGACGCAACATTCTCGACGACCTGCCGATGAGCTGGGGAACCACCAGTTGGGAGACCGTGGCGGCGAGCCAACCGGCGTTGATCATCCTGCTGGATTATCAGGCCAGCGGCGGCGCGGCCACGCTCCGCCGTTTTCTGGAATCCCACCCCCTCATGCGTTTGACCCCCGCGGTCCGGCAGCACCGCTATCTGGCCTTGCCGTACCAGGCATTAACGCCGGGGCCGGCCAATATCGACGCGGTGCAGGCGCTGGCGCGCGCGCTCTACCCGGATGTGTTCCCATGATTACCTCACGCCTGGGCTATGCCGTACTACTTTGCCTGGTAGAGTTGCTGGTCGTTGGTCTGATGCTGTTGGGTATTATTGCCGGCGCGTTCGCCTTGTTGGCGTTGATGGGGTATGTGGTGATGCGCCGCGGTCTGGCGCCGCTGCGACGCATGGCGGCACAGGCGGAGGAAATCCATCCTGCAACCCTCACCACCCGGCTCTCGGAGCAGGATGCGCCGGCCGAGCTGCATCAGGTGATCCGTTCTTTTAATCAAATGCTCGATCGGTTAGCCGATGGCTATCAGCGCCTGAGCCGCTTTTCCGCTGATTTGGCCCATGAGATCCGCACGCCGGTCAATGCGCTGATGGGCCATTGCCAGGTGACGCTCTACCAGCGTCGATCGGTGGAGGAGTATGAAAGTGTGCTGGCCCGTAATACCGAGGAGCTGGAGCGCATTTCGCTGATGGTGGAAAATATTTTGTTTCTCGCCCGCGCCAGTCAGGCACAATCGGTGATCAAACCAGTGACGTTGTCACTGGATGCCGAGCTGCAGCGCGTCGCCGACTATTTTGAGGGTCTGGCGGAAGAGCGCGACATAACGCTGTGCGCTTCCGGCGCCGGCCAGGTCTGTGCCGACCCGATGCTGTTGCGGCGCGCGCTGAGCAATCTGGTGGATAACGCCATCCGCTACGCCCACGCCGGCGGTGAAATCCATCTGCGCGGCCGCAGGCAGGCCCAGGGCTGGCAAATAGAGGTTATCAATCAGGGCGAGCCGGTGGCCGCCCGGCATCTGGATAAGTTGTTCGATCGTTTCTACCGCGCTGACGATGCACGCACCAGCAGCGGCAACGCCAGCGGGCTGGGACTGTCCATCGTCAAAGCCATTATGACATTGCACCAAGGCGACGCCAGCGTTCACTGCACTGCGAACGGTGAGATTTGCTTTAGCCTGTTTTTCCCCGACCGGCCGGCCGCCGGTTAAGGGCCACCCGCCACCCCCCCGCGTTCGCCGCGCCGCTAAGTCAGCGCGGTACGGGTTAATTTTTCCAGAATTTTTAGCGGTGCCTGTTCAGGGTGCTTCATGCCGCTGACCGGAAGTAACAGCGTTTGTTCCAGCACAAACTGCCCCGCCATGGCGGCATGGGGCGTTTGATCGGAAAAACAGATCCAGCTGCTGCCGGCGGGAAAATCCAGCGTGACCTGCGGACCGCCCTGTTGATACTCCGGATCGCCCTTCATGGCATCATGCATTTCCAGCATCAGATGATCGTAATGGGTGCGGTAGCTTTGGGTCATGCCCACGGCCTTTTGCAGCCAGCTGCTAGAAGGGGAAAAACGGCCGAGGCGCGGCAAAAACCGCTGCGCCAGCTGCTCGAACGGCTCGCCCACCCGCCACGAGCGGCTCTGCCCGCAGGGATTAATGTTGGTGAAAATACGAAGGATACGTTCGCCGCGATTGGGGATGGACGGGAACACATCCACATGCAGGCGGCTGTCATCCCGGCGCCAAAAGCCGGTTTGGCGCCAGGCATCGGCCGGATGCAGGCGCAGCGTATTAACGGGGCTGTGCAGCATTTGCTGATATTCCGGCAGCACCTCCGCCACCAGACGACAGCAGGCCAGATGATGGCGCAACAGCAGCTGGCGAGCCAACGGCTGTTTTTCTGCCCCGACGATACCGCAGAGCCCATCTTCTTGCGGACGAAATGTAATGTGCTTACGTTTGGGCGCCGCCAGTGCGGGGGTCAACAGCGTCAACTCTTCAGGCGTCAGCGTAAACGCCAGATGCGGAAAAAAGACCACCCGACCTAATTCCAGCGCATCCACCGCCGACACTGGCGCTTCACCGGCGTTTCCCCACCGCGAATGGGGTAGCGTGGTCACTGCCCACTCGCGAGTCAATCGTATTTCAGACATGATGCATCCTTACTTCTTGTCGAAGATGATGGCTTGGCAGATGCGTGCCGCCACGGGTGCGGAGAAAGAGGCTGACGGACCTGCCGGCTGGCGTTCATTCGCAGATCGTTCTATACGGGCTCTATTATAGACGGTTCACCGCTCAGGAATTAAACACAGCGTCAACATTAGCCCCATGCTGGAAGGGTTAGCCTGCGCCGCCGCGACGCGCGGCGAAAACCAACCTCGTCAGAGAATGAAAATAAATCCCATTTAATACATGAAGTTAGATTATACCCGTTACGACTGCCGCCCGAAGGTCCCAGGCTAGACCGTCGCACCGGGGTGGCGTGGCGTCGTGCCCGGGCCAGGCCGGAACATCATGTTGCCGTCCCGTTGAAATCCGCTGCGGATCGATCCCTTGCCGCGGCCAAGGTGCAGGTAGCGGAGCGCCACTGCCGGGTGCGGCGGACGGCAAGGTGCGGGCGGCAGGTGTGGAGGGCAAGGTGTGGGCGACGGGGTTCGGGCGGCGGAGTGTGGGCGGCAAGCTGTGGGCGACGGGGTTCGGGCGGCAGGTGTGGGCGGCAAGGTGCGGACGAAGGGCGGCGGGGTGCGGGGTGCACCGCGAGGGCCCATCATCTCTCGCTCCGCTAAAGCGCCCCGTGCGCCGGGGCGGGGAAAATCCATACCTTGTCCGCCGGCAGCGACAATGCGCAGACGCCCTCCAGCCGCCCGTCGTCGCCATAGGCGCGCACCACGAATTGCTCACCGGCGGTGCGAAAAAGATACTCCCAGCGATCGCCCAAAAACATTTTGGTCACCAGCGGCAACGGCAGGCTATTTTCCGCCTGCCGCTCAGAGCCCACCTTCACCTGCTCCACGCGCACGATAGCCGTCGCCGGCTGCCCTATTACCAGCCCGTCTCCCGCCTGTCCCCACAGCGTCCAGTCGACGCCGTCGATACGGGCGCTATCGCCGCGCAGCGCCGTGACGTTGCCCGTCAGGCGGTTATTGCTGCCCATAAACTCGGCGACAAACTGGGTCGACGGCTGGCTGTACATTGCCTCCGGCGTGCCCTGCTGTTCGATGCGGCCATTATTGAGCAGCAAAATGCGGTCTGAAATCGCCATCGCTTCATTCTGATCATGGGTCACCATCAGCGCCGATAGCCCCAAGGTCACGATAAGCTCGCGCAGAAAAACCCGCGCTTCCTCGCGCAGTTTGGCGTCCAGGTTGGATAACGGCTCATCCAGCAGAATGATCGGCGGGTTGTAGACCAGCGCCCGGCCGATGGCGACCCGCGGCTGTTGTCCCCCCGACAATTGGTACGGGTGTCGCTGGCCCAAATGGCCCAGTCCCAATTGATCCAGCACCTGCTGCACGCGCGTCTTGCGCTCGGCGGCGCTGATGTGGCGTAACTTCAGCGGATAGGCGACATTGTCGAACACCGTTTTATGCGGCCACAGCGCGTAGGACTGAAAAACCAGCCCCAAATTGCGGTCCTCCGCCGGCAGCTCGACGCCGGACAGGCTATCAAACAGCGTGCTATCGCCAATGCGAATCCGCCCCTCGCTGGGTTTTTCCAGACCGGCCACCGCGCGCAGCAACGTGGTTTTGCCGCTGCCGGAGGGACCGAGCAGCGAGACGACCTCCCCCTGGCGCAACTGCATCGATACCCCGCGCAATACATGATTATCGCCATATTTCAAATGCAGGTTGTCTACCGAAAGCTCAATCATACAATTTCACTCCAAAACGCAGCGCGATGCCCAAACCCAGCACCACCAGCAGTATATTGATGAACGACAGCGCGGCGACGATATCAATAGCCCCCGCCGCCCACAGCGACACCAGCATAGAGCCGATGGTTTCGGTGCCCGAGGACAACAGGTAAACGCCGGTGGAATACTCGCGTTCAAAAATCAGAAACATCAGCAGCCAGGAGCCGATGAGGCCGAAACGGGACAGCGGTACGGTGACATGACGGGTGATTTGCCCGCGGCGGGCGCCGGCGCTGCGCGCCGCTTCCTCCAGTTCGGGACCGACCTGCAACAGCGTGGCGGAGATAAGCCGCAAACCATAAGCCAGCCACACCACGGTATAGGCCAGCCAGACGCTGAAAATAGTGCTGCGCAGCCCGCGCAATGCGACGATGAAGTGCTGGCGCAGATCATCGGCGAACGGGAGCGCCGACAGCAAGCCGTCCTTCAGCGATCGACTGAGCCACTGGGGAACAAACAAAAACACCCACAAAAACGCCAGCCCGGCCAGCAAGCCCGGCACCAGCACGCTATAGTCAAGAAAGCGCGTAACACCATCGGCTTTACGATGCATCGCCAGCCCGACCGCCAGGTAACAGCCCACCGCCAACGCGCCGCCAATCACGCCGATGCTCATGGAATTGATAATGGCGCGCAACAGATTAGGCTGGCTGAAAATGGTGCGAAACGTGTTCAGCGACACATGGTCCCATAACGACACGCCAATGCCCCATTGGGAAATAAACGCCCGCAGCACCACACCGGTAAGCGGTACCACAATGGTGACTATCAGCCACAGCGCCACAACGCCACCCGCCACGTAGCGCCATTTGCCGAGCGGCAACGCCCGCGCCTGGGCGGTTTTGCCTTTCACCGTGACATAGCGGTGCGCCGAACGCATCAGCCGGCGCTGTAGCATGACCAGCGGTATGGTGATGGCAATAAGCACCACCGCCACCGCCGCCATCAAATGATAGGACGGCGTACCGAGTTTGTTGGTCAGTTGATACAGATAGGTCGCCAGCACCAGATTCCCTTCGGGATCGCCCAACACCAGCATTAGACCAAAGACCTCCAGCCCGAGGAAAAACAGCAAGACCATCGCGTACAAAATAGCCGGCCGCACCATCGGCAAGCTGATGGCGAACATGACCTGCAGCGGCGAAGCGCCGACCGTGCGCGCCGCCTCCTCGACGTCAGAACCCAGGCTTCTCAGCGCCGAGGAGATATAGAGATAAGCATGGGGCACATGGGTCAGACCGGCGATAACCACGATGCTGCTCATGGCGTAGATATTCCACGGGATGAAGCCCAGCAGCGCCTGCGCCCACAGGGAAAAAATCCCCACCGGCCCCGCCGCCACCACATAACCAAAGGCCAGCACCATCGGTGAAACAAACACCGGCACCAAGATCAACGGTTCAATAATGCGCCGGCCGGGCAAATCGGTGCGGACCATCAGAAACGCCAGAATCCCCCCCAGCGGAATGGCAATCACCACCAGCCCGAACGCCAGCAGCAACCCGCTTTTCAGCGCCCGCCAGAAATCGGCGTCGGCAAAAATAAAGCGAAAGGCTTCGAGGCTAAAGACCTTGGAGGGCACGAAAAACGGCGCCGAGAGAAAACTCTGGATGACAATAAACGCCAGCGGCACATAGATCACCAGCGCGGCAATCAGCACCACCAGGGCACGCGGCAACGACTGTGCTTTTCTGCGCAAAGCGGACATAGCATCCTCTCATCAGGCATAACGGCAGGGGCGCGCGCGACGGCAGGCCGCGCGCCAGAGCGAACGGTGCGTTATTTGGCGGCCGCGCGCCACTGTTTGATATGATCCAGACGCTTATCCTGCGCAAGATACGTCAGCAAGCTCTCATCTACCGCAATCGGGCGCAGGGCTTTACCTAACCGCTTGGTCAAACCGTCCACATCATTATCGCCCTCGATATCGTTGCGTAAGGACGGAATATCGGACTGGTTGGCCAAAATAGCCTGCCCCTCTTTGGATAACACATAATCCAGCCACACCTTGGCCGCATTGGCGTTTTCAGCCTGGCCGCTGATGAACATCACCCGCGACAGCACCAGGGTGTAATCATTGGGGTAAACGATACCCAGGGAGGGATCGTCTTTCGCGCGGGTTTCGGCATAGGAGCCGAGAATATTAAAGCCGAGCAGATTTTCGCCGGAAGAGACGCGCTCCAGCATGGTACCGGTGGACGACTGCACCGACAGGCCGCCTTTGGCAATACGGGCCAGATTGGCGAAATAGCGGGGATCGGCTTGGCGATCATAGACCGATAACATAAAGCCCAATGCGGACTTCTCAATATCATAGGTGGTGACTTTATTTTTAAATCGGTCCGGCTGGCTGGAAATCAACTGTGCCAGGGCTTCATGGTTGCCCGGCACTTCGTCTGGTTTGATAAGGCGCTTGTTGTAGACGAACACCTGAATCACCCCGGATAAATTAGAGTCTATACTTTAAAAGTGGAGGTCTCTATGACAACGACCAAACGTTACTCTCCGGAAGTCCGTGAACGGGCAGTTAATCTAGTGCTGGAAACTCAGCATGAGCA
>NZ_FRDB01000136.1 GCF_900143145.1 Candidatus Sodalis sp. SoCistrobi | reverse complement strand
CATAGGTATCTACACATTTATCGTGATACCTGTTATTACTTTGCAGAATGATTTCAACCTATCTGTTGGCGGGATTGACTCTCGCCTTACCCGCCGATATCAGACGCTGGTTAAACAGCATATGACGCCCGCGGCTCTTCTTGCTTCTGCGGTTAAAGACCTCGCAAGTGCTCAAAAATCAACTTTCGCAACTACCCAAGCTGTCTGGCGTTTTCTGAATAATAAGCGAATTAGCTTCAGTCAACTCAATGAGCCAATTATTTCGCTAGCACTTGAGCAAATTTCGCTTAGCCCGCATCCATACGCTCTCGTTGTTCATGATTGGTCACGTTTACAATTTCTTTACCATCATGCCAAATACGGACGCTTAAAAATGACGCACGGTGGCGATGTTGGATATGAACTTCAAAGCAGCTTGCTGGTTGATGCTGGCACGGGTTTGCCAATAGCGCCTCTATCTCAGACACTTACCGATGCAACCGGTTGTCATTCAACGTTGGCGGAAGGACTGTCCGAACGGCAGACACATATGGACGCCTTGACGACCGATATTGCCCGTGTGGAATCGCTTAATATAGGTAAAAAGCTGATTCATATAATTGATAGAGAGGGTGACTCTATTGGACATATGCGGACGTTGAGTACTCAAGGAATATGCTGGCTTATCCGAGGAAAAGAAGGACATGGTGCAGAGTGGCAAGGTAATTCATTGAAAATTGGTGAGATTGCTGCTCTTCTGCCATACAACGGATGCGGACAGGTAGACTGGAAAGGGAAAAAAGCTGATATGGAAATCAGTGAAACCTCGATAGTCATAACCCGAGCTGCGCAGCAGAAGCGTAAAGATAAAGAAACCGGCCGCCGCATAAAAATCCAACCTGGAGAGCCTCTGACGGTCAGATTGGTTGTTGTTCGGCTTACGGATGATCTCGGTAATGTGGTGGGACGCTGGACGCTGCTTACAAACGTTTGCAGCGAGATCACCTGCGAGGAAGTAGCTCGTTGGTATTACTGGCGCTGGAATATTGAATCATTTTTTAAGTTGCTGAAAGGTGCCGGACATGACGTAGAAACATGGCTTCAGCGCAGCGCGCCAGCCGTACTACGCAGGTTGTTAATAGCCAGTATGGCTGCTGTTCTGGTATGGCGGCTGCAACGCGCTGAAGGAGAAGAAAATGCGGCAGCCCGCCAGCTGATATGTCGCTTGTCAGGACGACAGCAAAAGCGAGGCCGCAGAGAGAGCGCTCCTGCTCTGCTCGCTGGCCTATCCATCTTGTTGAATACACTAAAATTATTATCGGAATATAGTCTGGAAGAACTTACTCATTTAGCGAGAGTTGCTCTTAAGCCTCCTCCCTGATGTGTAGATACCTATGCCCTTGGTGCAAATAATGCACCGCTTTCTCCGCCAGCGCGGGCTTACCCTTGATGGTCAGGCGCGGGCCTTCCAATTCAATCGTCAGTTCTTGCTGGGTAAAACCGGCCAGCGCCAGGGTAATGCGATAATGGTTATCATCGCTTTTCTCGATATTGTAGGGGGGGGGGATAACTTACCCCCTGATGATCGTCTTGTATATTGCTGGCTAATTTATCAAAACCGATCCACTGGCGAAATAAGGGAGAGAGATCATAATTACGCATGTTATTAAATCCTTCTGTGAAGCGAGATAATTCGCTCAACCCGCCAATCGGGTTGAGACAAGCCCCCCTGCACGGGCGGGCATATGGGATAGAGGCCGAAAAGCGTTATTTTATTTCAATGCGGCGCGGTTTTAGCGTTTCCGGCACCACGCGCGCCAAATCAATAAACAGCAGCCCGTTGGCCAATTGCGCGCCTTTTATTTGTATATGTTCAGCTAATTGAAATTTACGCTCGAAATTGCGCTCGGCGATACCCTGGTATAAATAGTTGCGTTCCTTTTGATCGCTGGCATGGGCGCCTTTTACCGTCAGGAGGTTGTCATGAGCGGTGATTTCCAGCTCGCTTTCGGCGAAGCCGGCAACCGCAATGGCAATGCGGTAGTGATTTTCACTCACTAATTCAACGTTGTAGGGGGGATAACCGCCGTTGCCCTGGTTCTGTCCTGCTTCCAGCAGATTAACCAGACGATCGAAACCGATAGCGGAACGGTACAGCGGTGAAAAATCGAAATTACGCATAGCTTGAAGCCTCCAAAATTCAGCGAGGGTGCAATAACCTTCCCGTTGGACAGGTCAGTAACAGGAATACCCTTACGGCGTATTCATTTTGGTCACGTAAATAAAATGGTACCGCCGTCAGGCTTTTCAAGAGGCGATAAGAAAAAAATATCGAGATAGCGGTAAAATTTAGCTGGGGTTTATTCAATCTCTATTACACTAACTATTACAGCTTGCGTCAGCTGGAGGGTTCAAGCACAATTTTGATCGGTCCTGAGAGCAGGTTTTGCTGCGCAAGAAGTTAAACCAACGGATGCGGAACAGGTTATGTTAAGAAAGGTCTTGTTTGTCGTAACAGCAGGATGCACCGTGCTGGGCACCACCGGCTGCTCAAGCGTCATGACGCATACAGGCCCCTATCAGGGCTACTATCCCGGCACCCGCGCCAGTATGCAGGTTTTACGCGACAAAGACAGTAACTGGTGCATCCGTCCTCTGGCGGCCATTGATTTACCCTTCTCCGCAGTCATGGACACGGTGTTGTTACCTTATGACTATTTCCGCCGCGATAGCAATACCGATGAGGAATCCCCCCGGTCGCGCATGCTGCACCACCATGAGCATGCGCCCGCGCCCGCTCACGATTGAGCCGGCTCAGGTCGGGGCGTTGCGCCGCCGCTTCCCTTACTTGTCTGCTAATATTACATCTTCCTTCACCATTTCGTTTAGCGCGGCGGCAGGCGTACGGGAATAGCGGCAGTCCCTCCGGTGTCGACGGCGGGCTGCACCCTGCGCGCCCGCAGCGCCAAGCGCCGGGATAGGTTATGGACACTGCTTCGGTTGTCAGCGGACGGTTTAGCGCGCGGGGCACCGCGACCTCCGACGCCACCTCGTCACCGGCGCCATTATCCTTGGCGACCGAGCTGCAAAGCTGCGCCAATGGTCCTGAATCGCCCTCCCCGTTGCTGACCTTGCCGCCAGAGATTTTAAGTCTCACTTTCGCCAAACTTGATCTCGGCAGTCTGTTTGCGGTGTCCCAGGCGCATCCACGCCTGCAGGCGCCTGCCCGCCGCGCCTGCCGAAATTATCGGCATACGCGCTTAGCGGACATCCTCGCCACGCTTATCGACAGTCATGGTTTGCCGCTGCTGCGCTTTTGCCAGCGCAGCGGGCTGAATATCAACCCGGGCATAGAGCCGGATGCCGGCATCAGGCGCCTGATAACCCTGCTGATGTATAACGGTGAGGATGACCTGCTGGCTACACTTTTGAGAATGCCGGGAGCCACTACCTGCTTACGCTTGCCCGGGGTTATTGGCAACGGGTTGCTATTGGAACTTTTGGACTGTCTGCCGCCGCTGACCAACAGCATTCAGGCGCTATTGACCGATCCGCAACTGGATGTCAATGTCCCCGATCGCAGCGGCGAAACGCCGCTGGCAAAAGTTATCCGCCAGGGTCATTTACCGCTGGCGCACGCGCTGCTGGCACGTCCGGATCTCAGGCTGGCGGACGCCACGGATAACGAGGGTCGTACACTGCTGATACAGGCGGCATCGAAAGGCGACAGCGCATGGGTTGCCGCGCTCCTGCGCCATCCCGATTGCGCAATTAACGCGGCGTGTCTTCAGGGCAACAATGCACTGATGACGGCGGCGGCGCAGGGACACGTCAGCGTGGTCAGAACCCTGATGCAAGACGATCGCCAGTGCGTCAATCAAGTTAACCGTCAGGGCTTGTCCGCGCTCTGGCTGGCGCTGGCGGCCAATCATGAGCTTACGGTCGAGTTACTGCTGCAACATCCCGCTATCGTCATTACAGCACCGAATGGGCACGGTTACACCCTGTTACAGCAGGCGGTCATCAATGGCCAATGCCGGATGATGCATGTGCTGCTCGCGCATCCCCGTATGCCGGTGGCGCAGCGGGACACCAAGGGCGCTACTCTGCTGCATCTGGCGGCAATGCATGACCATGCCGCGATCATCAAGATACTGCTGACGCGTACCCGGCTGGATCGGAACAGCCGGGATTGCCAGGGCCAGACCGCGCTGACTCTGGCGGGCGGCAGGCGATCATTGCAGCGCGCTCACGGCGCTTTTGCCCTGCCCGCAAACCACACTTAACGCCCGGGATAATCGGGGGCGAACTGCGCTGCTGCAGGCGGCGGCAGGCGACGCACAGCAAACCCTGTGCCGGCTGCTTACCGTTGCAGGCGTCGATGTCACCGCTGCGGATATCGGTGGTTCCACCGCCTTGATCCTGGCCGCCGGCGCGGGGCATACCGAGGTGGCCCGCCTGTTGCTGGCGCACCCGTCAACCCCCGTCAATGCCCGCGATAGCAATGGCGCCAGCGCATTGCTATGGGCCGCGCGCAGCGGCTGTGTGCCGCTGGTACGGCTATTACTGGCGCATCCTGACATCATGCCCAACGCAGCCACCGTATGGGGCACCACCCCATTGCTAGCCGCCTGCGAACAGGGGCAGCGCAAAACGGTCGCCTTACTGCTTGACCACCGACTGCTGGAGATTAACGCCACCGATTGCCGAGGTAAAACCGCACTGATGGCGGCGGCGGAGAACGGCCATCGCCACATTGTCCGACAATTACTGCGCCATGATGATATCGCCACCGATCTCATCGATAAGACGGGCTTAAGCGCAATCGATTATGCCCTGCGCAGCGGTCATTACACTATCGCCGGTCTGGTGCGCAAACGCGGCGCGCCGGGCGGAGTCACGCTGCTCTGGGCCATCAGTTATTTTCTGCTTAACTGACCACCTGATAAGCAAATAAACCCGCGCGCGCCTCAGGCGATGCGGAGGATCGTACCCGGCGTTTGCCGCCCTGCCCGCGTCGGCGGCGCGAATAAAAAACGGCGTGGCCAAGCGACTGTTGCTGTCGTCGACCACGCCGTTATTTTATGTTAATGCTTGCATCAAAGGTTGACGCCGACGGGCAGGTCATAATTGTCGCGCCGCCGGTCAAGCCGTTACTTTACCCTATGGTCAGGCCGGCGTCCTGGGTGCCTCAGGCTTCCCCTACGCGTTTCACTTCCCCTACCAGCAGCAGATAGGAAAGCGCGCCCAAAAACGCCACCACGGCGATGTAAATCAGCGCCGGCGCAAAACCATAATCCTGCGCCAGATAACCCACCACCAGCGGAACGGTAATGCCGCCCAGACCACCAACGAAATTGAATACCCCGCCGGTCAGCCCAATCAAACGTAACGGCGCCAAAGACGACACCAGCGACCAGGTGATCGACGCGAAGCCATTGCCAAAGAATGCCTGCGCCATCAACACCATAATCCAGATAGGATCGTTGGTGTAGTTCGCCCCCATGATGCAGGTGGAAAGCAGCAGCCCGCAGATGATCGGCGTTTTACGGGCAAACCCCAGCGATTTGCCGGCACGCACCATGCGATCGGCAAAGTAACCGGACAAAATCACGCCGAAAAAGGCCGCCAAAAATGGCACAGTGGTCATGAAACCTGCCGTCAGGGCGGCGATATGCTTTTCCTGCGTCAGATAATTAGGGAACCAGGTCAGGAAAAACCACAAGGTTGAGGTCACGGCAAACTGGCCTAAATACACCCCCACCAATTTGCGATTAAACACCAACTTCCAATCGCTGCCGCTCATCCGCACACGGTTCTTTTTCTCCACCGGCGCATCACCGTCCACCAAACCGCCGCCGGCTTTGATATATTCCAGCTCGGCAGCATTGATACCACGGCTTTTGCGCGGCGATTGATATACCACGTACCAAATAAGCGCCCATACAATGCCGATACCGCCGGTCAAGATAAAGACCCAGTGCCAGCTCAACACTTCCTGTACCCAAATCAGAAGCGGCGTCAGGAACGCCAGACCGACAAACTGACCGGAAGTGAACAAACCTACCGCCGAGGCGCGCTCCCGTTCAGGGAACCAGCTTGTCACCATCCGGTTGTTAGTCGGGAACGCCGGTGCTTCAAACAGGCCAGTGAGCGCACGCAAGCCAAGTAAACTGCCTAGCCCGGAGTCGAATCCTTGCGCCAGGGTGGCAACCGACCAACCGAAGATGGCGATAAAATAAGTTAACTTTGAACCCACCCGGTCAAGGAACCAACCGCCGGGGATTTGGCAAATGGTATAGGTCCAGGCAAAAGCGGAAAAGATATAACCCATTTGCGCTTTATCAATACCGAACTCTTGTTGAATATGGGCCGAGGCTACCGCCAAATTAGCGCGGTCGACATAACAAATAACCACGGTAATAAAAATCATTAACAGCGTAAGATAGCGCCTCCGGGTGGGGCGCTGGGTGATGACAGTGTCCATCTTATTTTATTCCGGTTAAATTATAACAGGGTACGGAGAAACACCGGTTAGGATAAATTATCGATCAGGATCCCCGCCGTGATATTAACGGCGGGTTTATGACTCATGTCGGGCTCAATTACCACTCAGCCACTGATCCATCAGGATAGCGCCATACCGGGTTACGCCAGTCTGGGGTATTTTTACTGCGCTCAATGACCAGCTCCTCATTAATTTCTACGCCAAGTCCAGGTTTATTTGGCGGATAGAAATAACCATCATTCATGGCGAAATCCTCCTTATTGTTAACATAGTCCAATAATTCGGCGCCCTGATTATAATGAATCCCCATACTTTGCTCCTGCAGTACCGCATTGTAAGAGGCAAAGTCAACATGCAAGCAAGACGCGAGCGCAATAGGCCCCAGCGGACAATGCGGCGCCAGGGTCACATCATAAGCCTCCGCCATGGAGGCAATCTTCATACACTCGGTGATCCCACCCGCGTGGGACAAATCGGGCTGTGCGATCGCCAGACCGCCGTTGGCCAGCACCCGTTTAAACTCAAAGCGCGAAAACATCCGTTCGCCGGCGGCAATGGGGATGGATGTCTGCGCCGCCAGCAAAGGATAATATTCCGCTTGCTCTGCCAGGACAGGCTCCTCGATAAATAACGGCCGGTAAGGCTCTAATTCTTTTATTAGCACTTTGGCCATCGGCGCATTCACCCGGCCGTGGAAATCGAGACCGAATTCAATATCGTTGCCGAGGGCCTCACGGACCTGAGCCGCCACCGCCACCGCCGCATCCACTTTACGTGAATTATCCAGCAGCCCCATTTCCTCACAGCCGTTAAGCTTAAATGTGTCAAAGCCAATCTCGGTCAATTTCTTCATGCCGGCGATAACGTCCGACGGCCGGTCGCCGCCGACCCAGCTATAGGCTTTAATACGATCGCGCACCAGGCCGCCCAACAGTTGGTAAACCGGCACGCCCAACGCTTTACCTTTAATATCCCACAGCGCCTGATCAATACCGGCGATGGCGCTCATTAAAATGGGTCCGCCGCGGTAAAAACCCGCGCGGTACAAGGTCTGCCAAATATCGTTGATGCGGGCAGGATCCTTGCCGATAACATATTCGCCCAGCTCATGGACCGCGGCTTCGACGCTCTTCGCGCGCCCTTCGATGACGGGTTCACCCCAACCAACGATCCCTTCATCCGTCTCTATTTTCAAAAACATCCAGCGCGGCGGCAGCCGGTAGGTAGTCAATTTGGTTACTTTCATGGTATGTGGTTCCTTATCAAGCCAAATCAATCGGTTGCCACGGACGACGCGCACAAACCCGGCAAATCGCTAAGGGCAAGCCTCTCTTTATGGGTTAGATTGTAGCACCACAAATAATTATTGCACTACAATGTAGATCACACTTTAGACAATCCCTTGCTGATGGCCTCTCCTCGTTTTAACAGTGTCCGAGCGTGCCCGCACGGTCCAGAATACAAAGGCATCAGCCATTGCAGGACACATGCGCTCAAAGACCGTTTCCACTTGGTAAAAGCGTCCCTTTAGTTAACAATTTTCTGAAGGAGAAACCGGCGCTCCCCCGTTAATGCTAATCCTAAAAGCGTGACGATACTGCCCAATGACCTTTTTCCGCTTTTAGCCGCCGCGCAGCCCCGTTTTGATGGCATTAGCCCTGTGCTATAAAAATGCTCTGCGCTTGGCAGCCTGGTTTTGCTGTGAGCGGGCATCGAATACGGTGGCGTTTAAAAGCCTGACCACTATGAGAAATGTCACTAAAAGTGATTATGGACGACGTATCCCATGGGATGAATAATTACAGGGAGTATTGCCGCTTCGGGTTGTAAGAATAATGGCGTCGTGGGTTATTCTGAATCACCCCGGATAAATTAGAGTCTATACTTTAAAAGTGGAGGTCTCTATGACAACGACCAAACGTTACTCTCCGGAAGTCCGTGAACGGGCAGTTAATCTAGTGCTGGAAACTCAGCATGAGCA
>NZ_FRDB01000080.1 GCF_900143145.1 Candidatus Sodalis sp. SoCistrobi | reverse complement strand
CGTCATATGCTGTTTAACCAGCGTCTGATATCGGCGGGTAAGGCGAGAGTCAATCCCGCCAACAGATAGGTTGAAATCATTCTGCAAAGTAATAACAGGTATCACGATAAATGTGTAGATACCTATGTCTTAAAGGGGAAAAATGCGTCAGCGCGGTAACGTTGAAAGACGGCCGCAGTATTAGAGCAACGCTGGTACTGCTGGCGACAGGCGTAGAGCCGGCGACGCAGTTTATCCACGATCTGCCGCTGAATGACGACGGAAGCCTGACGGTAGACGCGACGATGAGGGTGACCGAAGACATCTATGCCATCGGTGATATCGCGACCTTTCCGCTGGACGGCAAGGCGACCCGCATCGAGCACTGGCGTGTGGCGCAACAACACGGGCGTATCGCCGCCGCCGCGATGATGGATAAGCCACAACCCTATGATGCTGTGCCTTTTTTCTGGACCCAGCATTACGGCGTCCGCTATGAATATCTCGGCCATGCCGCCAAATGGGATCAGCAGGAGATTATCGGCTCGCCGGATGAGGATGATTTTGTCTCTTTGTATGGTCTTGAGGGCAACTTGGTGGCGGTTGTGGCGGCCGGGCGTATGCGCACTACCGGCGTGCTATTGTTAAAGATGGGCGCAAAACTCGGTTTTGATGAGGCGCAGCGTATCGTTGCCGAGACCGGCGAACCGGAAAGCTGACCGCCTGATGTCGCTTTTCCAGCGTCCGTCGCGACGGCGATACCTTTACCGGTAGCGCAAAATTTTGCCGGCAAACATGTGCGCCGCCAAAGGTCGATGATATGATGCGCTGCCGGCACGCAACGGGGCGGCGACTGTTTGCCTCATCCTGCTCCGGCCCAGGGACGATGAATGTTCTCGTCCGCTATTTTAGGTAAGGAAAAGGACAGACAGGTAATGACACAGCCCCTTTTTATGGTTGGTGCGCGCGGATGCGGCAAGACCACGGTGGGTCAGGCATTAGCGCGGGTATTGGGCTATGCCTTTACCGATACCGACGAGATGTTGTGGCGGTCTACCGGCAAGACTGTGGCAGAGATCGTCGCTAGAGAAGGCTGGACGGGCTTTCGGGCAAGGGAAAGCGAAATCCTGACCAGCGTGACGCAAGGAAATGTCGTTGTCGCGACGGGCGGCGGTATTATTTTATCGGCGGCTAACCGCGGTTTTATGCGCGCGCGCGGTACCGTGGTGTACCTGTACGCGTCGGCGCAGGAACTCTCGCGCCGTCTGCAGGCGTACCCCGAGGAGGATCAGCGGCCCAGTCTGACGGGCAAACCCATGATCGAAGAAATCGCTGAAGTGCTCGCGGCACGTGAAAAACTCTATCAAGAGGTGGCACACCACGTACTGGATGCCAGCCGGCCGCCGGACGACGTGGTCTGTGCCATTTTGCAGCAGCTTTATCCCAGCGCGGCAAGTTGAGGCTATCACGCGCCGGGGCGGCCGGTGTAAGTTGAGGCTATACGCGCCGGGGAGGCCGGTGGCAGGGGTGATGGTCAAGGACCGGGTAAGGACCGCGCCGCCGCACGAGGTGCGAGGTGTTGACTATACTTACCTGGCGTTGAGGAGAAGAGATGATGATTCGCGAGCAAATAGAAACAAAAATCAGGGCAGAGTTTACTCCGCTGTATCTGGATGTCGTGGATGAAAGCTACCGCCATAATGTCCCGGCGGGCTCTGAGAGTCATTTCAAGGTGGTATTGGTCAGCGATCGGTTCAACGGCGAACGTATCCTTAGCCGCCACCGCGCGATTTACGGCGTTCTGGCGGATGAACTGGCGGGGCCGGTTCATGCCTTGGCGCTGCATACCTACACTGTAAAAGAGTGGGAAGGGCTGCAGGACACCGTGCCGGACTCACCCCCTTGCCGGGGCGCCGGCCTGACGGCCTGAACCGTACCGGCCAAGGGCAAACGCGCCGGAAGGGCGGGGAAATAGCCCGCCGGCCGTTTTTATTGACCTCGTTCCCGCCCCACAGCGCGCAATTTGCGCGCCGTCCTCGACTCATAAACCCTATCCCGCTATAATGCCGCGTCTTATATTTCCGGAAGGTATTCGGGATGCTTCTGACGACAACGGGCTACAGGTTTTGAACCCTCAGACCACCCGGATCCTAAGAGGCCATTTTCACGTTAGTGGACCTGGATGACCGCTTCTTTGAAAACGGTTTCTGGCGTTGACTGAGCACTGTGATTTTTTGAGGTAACGAGATGCAAGTTTCTGTTGAGACCACTGAAGGCCTGGGGCGCCGCGTAAACATTACCGTTGCCGCCGACACGATTGAACAAGCGGTGAAAAGCGAATTGGTGAACGTCGCCAAAAAAGTCCGCATTGACGGTTTTCGCAAAGGAAAAGTTCCCATGAATATCGTTGCGCAGCGCTATGGCGCCTCCGTCCGTCAGGACGTGCTGGGCGACCTGATGCAGCGTAACTTTGTCGACGCCATTATCCAGGAAAAAATCAATCCGGTGGGCGCGCCGAATTATGTCCCGGGCGAATACCAGACCGGTGAAGATTTCAGCTTTGCGGTGGAATTTGAAGTGTACCCGGAAGTGGAACTGACGGGTCTGGACACCATTGAAGTCGAAAAACCGCGGGTAGAAGTTAACGACGCCGACGTTGACACCATGCTGGACACGTTGCAAAAACAGCAGGCCGACTGGAAAGAAACCGCTGAGGCCGCTGGCGCGGAAGACCGCGTGACCGTCGACTTCACCGGCACCATTGACGGCGAAGCGTTTGACGGCGGCAACGCCACCGATTTCGTGCTGGCCATGGGCCAGGGCCGCATGATCCCCGGGTTTGAAGAGGGCGTTATCGGTCATAAAGCCGGCGAAAGCTTCGACATCAGCGTCACCTTCCCGGAAGACTACCATGCGGAAAATCTGAAAGGAAAGGCCGCCAACTTCGCCGTTGAGCTGAAGAAAGTCGAGCAGCGTGAACTGCCGGTGTTGGATGAAGCTTTCATTAAACGTTTCGGCGTGGCTGACGGTTCCCTGGAAGGTCTGCGCGCTGAAGTGCGTAAAAACATGGAACGTGAGCTGAAAAACGCCGTGCGCAACCGCGTGAAAACGCAGGTCATCGACGGTTTGCTTAACGCGAACGACATCCACGTTCCCGCAGCGCTGGTCGACGGTGAAATCGACGTGCTGAAACGTCAGGCGGCCCAGCGTTTCGGCGGCAACGAGAAGCAGGCGCTGGAATTACCACGCGAGCTGTTTGAAGAGCAGGCGAAGCGCCGCGTCAAGGTCGGTCTGCTGCTGGGTGAAGTCATCCGCAAACATGAACTGAAAGCGGATGAAGCCCGCGTTAGCGCGCTGATTGAAGAAATGGCCTCCGCCTATGAAGATCCGAAAGAAGTCATCGAGTTCTACGGCAAAAATAAAGAGCTGATGGACAACATGCGTAACGTAGCGCTGGAAGAACAGGCGGTCGAAGCGCTGCTCGCCAACGCCCGCGTGACGGAAAAAGAAACCGGCTTCAACGAGTTGATGAACCAGCCGAGCGCGGCCTAACCGCCGTCGTCGTCGGACCGCGCGCGGTCTCAAGGCTAATCCGTCATCCAGAAAGCCTGTCATCCTGCGGTGGCAGGCTTTTTGTTTGTATAAGCTTTTCATACTATTGCCGATGATAAATAGCGCTATATTTAACGGGTAAGCAGTGTTAAAAAGAGGGTGCGCCGCGGGAATACCCGCTAACGCCCGGTGCTGAAATAGTGCTGCCGCGCCCTTGAAAACGGGGCCTCGTTCCCCCAATTAGAGAGGGAAGGGAGAGAAAGCCGCCTAGACGGAATGCGGGCTGAAAACCGTTCAGCGGACCGGCGACTTCTTAGGACATGGCGATGACGCCGCATCTCACGTAAAATCGGAAACTCAGGCGCCGAACGCTTTATTTCTAGGAGACGATAATGTCATACAGTGGCGAACAAGATAACTTTGCACCTCATATGGCCCTGGTGCCGATGGTGGTGGAACAGACTTCACGCGGAGAGCGTTCATACGATATCTTTTCGCGCCTGTTAAAAGAACGGATTATCTTCATGACCGGTCAGGTCGAAGATCACATGGCGAATTTGATCGTCGCGCAGATGATGTTTTTGGAAGCGGAGAACCCGGAAAAAGACATCTACCTGTACATCAACTCGCCGGGCGGGGTGATTACCGCCGGGATGTCGATTTATGACACCATGCAGTTCATCAAACCCGATGTCAGCACGTTCTGCATGGGGCAAGCCGCCTCTATGGGGGCATTCCTGCTGGCGGCCGGCGCTAAGGGCAAACGTTTTTGCCTGCCCAATTCGCGGGTGATGATCCACCAGCCGCTGGGCGGTTTCCAAGGTCAGGCGACCGATATTGAAATCCACGCCCGGGAAATCCTGAAGGTGAAGGCGCGGATGAATGAATTGATGGCAAAACACACGGGGCAGCCTCTTGAAGCAATAGAGCGTGATACCGAACGCGACCGTTTCCTCTCTGCCCCTGAGGCGGTAGACTATGGATTAGTAGATTCCGTATTGAGCCAGCGCACGTAATTGCTTAATGGCGGGATCCGATAGACTATAGTTAATGTAGTGCGTCGTGCGGAAGCATCAGCGCTTCCGGCGACCGGTTTTGAGCTCAGCCGTCGCGTTGCCGCCCTGATTGGCCTGCGGGACTATGACGAAAGAAAGAGGTTTACTGATGACAGATAAGCGCAAAGACGGTTCAGGAAAGCTGCTGTATTGCTCTTTCTGCGGTAAAAGCCAGCATGAGGTGCGGAAACTGATCGCCGGGCCGTCGGTGTATATCTGCGATGAATGTGTCGATTTATGCAACGACATTATCCGCGAAGAGATAAAAGAAGTCGCCCCGCATCGTGAACGTAGCGCGCTGCCGACGCCCCATGAGATCCGCCACCACCTGGACGATTATGTCATCGGTCAGGAGAAGGCCAAAAAAGTACTCGCGGTGGCGGTTTATAACCACTACAAGCGCCTGCGCAATGGCGATACCAATAACGGCATCGAACTCGGCAAAAGCAATATCTTGCTGATTGGCCCTACCGGCAGCGGCAAGACTCTGTTGGCGGAAACGCTGGCCCGCTTCCTGGATGTGCCTTTCACCATGGCCGACGCCACCACCCTGACGGAAGCCGGGTATGTGGGTGAGGATGTGGAAAACATCATCCAGAAACTGCTGCAAAAATGCGATTACGATGTGCAAAAAGCCCAGCGCGGCATCGTGTATATCGATGAGATTGACAAAATCTCCCGCAAATCGGATAACCCGTCCATCACGCGCAACGTCTCTGGCGAAGGGGTGCAGCAGGCGCTGTTGAAACTGATAGAAGGTACCGTGGCCGCGGTTCCGCCCCAGGGCGGGCGCAAACATCCCCAGCAGGAGTTCCTGCAGGTGGACACCTCGAAAATTCTGTTTATCTGCGGCGGCGCTTTCGCCGGCCTGGATAAAGTGATTGAGCAGCGCACCGAAACCAACCGCGGCATTGGCTTTAGCGCCACCGTTAAAGGCAGCTCGGAGAAGGTGACCGAAGGCGAACTGCTGGCCCAGGTGGAGCCGGAAGATCTGATCAAATTCGGTCTTATCCCCGAATTTATCGGCCGGTTGCCGGTGGTGGCGACGTTGAATGAACTTAGCGAAGACGCGCTGATTCAAATCCTGCGCGAGCCGAAGAACGCGCTGACCAAGCAGTATCAGGCGTTGTTTAACCTCGAAGGCGTCGAGCTGGAGTTCCGGGATGAAGCCCTTACCGCCATCGCCAAAAAAGCCATGGCGCGCAAAACCGGCGCCCGCGGTCTGCGCTCTATCGTTGAAGGCGCGCTGCTGGAAACCATGTACGAACTGCCTTCCCAGGACAGCGTGGAAAAAGTAGTGATCGACGAAGCGGTCATCGCCGGCCAGTCGGAGCCGTTGCTTATCTACGGCAAGCACGAAGCGCAGCAGGCCTCCGGCGAGTAACGGGGTGTGGAGCGGCGTGCGCGCCGGGTGACAGCGTCCAGGCGGGGGATTTTATCCCCCGTTTTTTTTCATTACCGGCTGCCGTTGAATGTAAGCGATTCGACCCCATATACTCAAATACCTAATTGTTGAAACGGGCAAAAGCCGAGTTTTTGCGCATCCCACAAACCTGGCGGAAGCTAAACTAAGAGAGAGCTCTATGAATGCTGAGCGTTCCGAACGCATAGAAATTCCCGTATTGCCTCTGCGCGATGTGGTGGTCTATCCGCACATGGTCATCCCGCTGTTTGTCGGCCGGGAAAAATCGATTCGGTGTCTTGAAGCAGCCATGGACAGTGATAAAAAAATCATGTTGGTGGCTCAGAAAGAAGCGTCAACCGACGAGCCGGGTATTAATGATCTTTTTTCAGTCGGGACGGTATCGTCCATTCTGCAGATGCTTAAACTGCCGGACGGCACGGTAAAAGTGCTGGTAGAGGGGTTGACCCGCACCCGTATCAAAGAATTGTCGGACAGCGGCGATCATTTCAGCGCCGAAGCGGACTATTTCGACGCGCCCGAGCTGGATGAGCGCGAGCAGGAAGTGCTGGTGCGGACCGCGATTAATCAGTTTGAAGGCTATATCAAACTGAACAAAAAAATTCCCCCCGAAGTGCTTACCTCATTAAACAGCATCGATGATGCCGCCCGTCTGGCCGACACTATCGCCGCCCATATGCCCCTGAAGCTGGCCGACAAGCAGTCGGTGCTCGAGATGGCCGATGTGACCGAGCGGCTCGAATACCTGATGGCGATGATGGAGTCTGAAATCGACCTGCTGCAGGTAGAGAAACGTATCCGTAATCGCGTTAAAAAACAGATGGAAAAGAGCCAGCGCGAGTACTATCTGAATGAGCAGATGAAGGCGATTCAGAAAGAACTGGGCGAGATGGATGATGCACCGGATGAAAACGAAGCGCTGAAGCGCAAGATAGAAGCGGCCAAAATGCCGCAGGAAGCCCGGGAAAAGACCGAGGCGGAATTGCAGAAATTGAAAATGATGTCGCCAATGTCCGCCGAGGCGACCGTGGTGCGCGGTTATATCGACTGGATGCTGTCGGTACCCTGGCACGCGCGCAGTAAAGTGAAAAAGGACCTGGTCAAAGCGCAGGAAACCCTGGATAAAGATCATTACGGCCTGGAACGCGTCAAAGATCGTATTTTGGAATACCTGGCGGTACAAAGCCGGGTCAGTAAAATCAAAGGGCCGATCCTGTGCCTGGTGGGACCGCCGGGCGTGGGGAAAACCTCGCTCGGGCAGTCCATTGCCAAGGCGACCGGACGTCAGTACGTGCGTATGGCGCTGGGCGGCGTGCGCGATGAGGCGGAAATCCGCGGACACCGCCGTACTTACATCGGCTCGATGCCGGGTAAGCTGATTCAGAAAATGTCTAAGGTCGGCGTGAAAAACCCGCTGTTCCTGCTCGACGAAATCGACAAGATGTCTTCGGATATGCGCGGCGACCCGGCGTCAGCGTTGCTGGAAGTGCTGGATCCCGAACAGAACGTGGCGTTCAACGACCATTACCTGGAAGTGGACTATGATCTCTCCGATGTGATGTTTGTCGCCACCTCCAACTCGATGAATATTCCGGCGCCGCTGCTCGATCGTATGGAAGTGATTCGTCTGTCGGGCTACACCGAAGACGAAAAACTCAACATCGCCCGTCAGCATCTGCTGGCCAAGCAGCTTGAGCGCAACGCGTTGAAAAAAGGCGAACTGACGGTGGAAGACAGTGCGCTGGTGGGGATTATCCGCTATTACACCCGCGAAGCCGGGGTGCGTAGCCTTGAGCGCGAGATTTCCAAACTGTGCCGCAAGGCGGTGAAGACCCTGCTGATGGACAAGAGCATCAAACATATCACCATTAGCGCCGATAATCTGAAAGACTTCCTCGGCGTTCAGCGCTTCGATTACGGCCGCGCGGAAGGCGAGAATCGTATCGGTCAGGTGACCGGTCTGGCGTGGACCGAAGTCGGCGGCGATTTGCTGACCATTGAAACCGCCTGTGTGCCCGGCAAGGGCAAACTGACCTATACCGGTTCGCTGGGTGAGGTGATGCAGGAATCCATCCAGGCGGCGCTGACCGTGGTGCGCGCGCGGGCGGACAAGCTCGGTATCAATCCCGATTTCTATGAAAAGCGGGATATTCATGTGCATGTGCCGGAAGGCGCCACGCCCAAGGACGGTCCGAGCGCCGGTATCGCGATGTGTACCGCGCTGGTGTCTTGTTTGACCGGCAATCCCGTCAAGGCCAATGTGGCGATGACCGGCGAAATTACCCTGCGCGGTCAGGTTTTGCCCATCGGCGGCCTGAAAGAAAAACTGTTGGCGGCGCACCGTGGCGGTATCAAAACCGTGCTGATCCCCTTTGAGAATAAGCGCGACCTAGAAGATATGCCGGCGAACGTAATAAACGACCTGGATATTCATCCGGTACAGCGGATCGACGAAGTGCTGAATTTGGCGCTGCAGAATGCGCCTTTCGGCATCGAGGTGGCGCCCGAAACGGTAAAATGAGGGGTTTATGTAAAATAAACCAGTAAAAAGGGGCTGGCAGGCCAATTCGGACTTGCCAGCCTTTTTTTGTACCGTTAAGTTAGTGAGCTGTTGGGTCGGGACAGCGGGCAGGTTCAGTCTGTTCCGACATACTGGGTTTGATATAACAGCTGCGCAGTCGCGTTTAAGGAAAAATCCGCCGCGACATGAGAATTCAAGAGGGGATGAAAAAGTGAATAAGTCACAACTGATCGACAAAATTGCCGCAGGTGTTGATATTTCCAAAGCGGCCGCCGGACGAGCGCTGGATGCTATCATCGGTTCGGTTACCGAGTCGCTGCAGCAGGGAGATGACGTTGCGCTGGTCGGGTTTGGCACTTTCACCGTGCGCGAGCGTTCCGCCCGTACCGGACGCAATCCGCAAACCGGTAAAGAAATCACCATCGCCGCCGCCAAGGTACCGGGCTTCCGTGCCGGTAAAGGGCTGAAAGACGCAGTGAATTGATAGCTTTCCTGTTCTCGCCTGTGTCAACTAATACCTGACGCAGTCAGACGGGTAGGGTAGAATACAAGGCGCATCATCAGGATGCGCTTTTTTTTCTGGATTGGCTGACAAGGCAGGGTTGGCGTTGTCAGATAACTAGCATTAACGCGCAGCGGCTTCGCGGAGCCGCGGCAGGCGGGCAGTCCGTTTACTAGCGCAGAGGTTTCATTCATTTACAGCGGAGTGTTGTCACACCATGATGGACAATTTACGCGCGGCCGCTAATCACGTCGTGCTCAAAATTATTCTGGGGCTTATTGCCGTTTCATTTGTGCTGACCGGGGTAGGCAACTATCTTATCGGCGGCGATGGCGACTACGCCGCCAAGGTGAACGGTCAGCAGATAAGCCGTGCACAACTGGAGCAGGCGGTGCAGAACGAACGTAACCGCCAGCAAGAATCCATGGGTGAACAGTTCTCCCAGTTGGCGGCCAATGAAGGCTACATGCGCCAGATGCGCCAGCAGGTGCTCTCGCAGTTGATTGATGAAACGCTTCTGGATCAATATGCCGATAAGCTGGGACTGGCTATCAGCGATGATCAAATCAAACAGGCCATTTTCGCCATCCCGGCTTTTCGCAGCGACGATAAATTTGATAATGCCAAATTCCGCTCCCTTATCGGCAACATGGGTCTGTCGCCGGATCAATACGCCGTGCTGATGCGCAAACAATTACTTACCCAGCAGCTGATTCAGGGGGTCGGCGGCACCGGTTTCCTGCTGCCGGCGGAAACCGACCGGCTGCTGGCGGTGGCGGTACAAACCCGCGAAGCGCGTCTGGCAACGTTTGCCATTGCGGCGCTGGCAGAGAAGCAAACCGCGAGTGACGATGAAATTCAGGCCAGCTATAACGCGCACAAGAACCAGTACCTGTCGCCGGAAGCCTTCAAGGTGAGCTATATCCCGATGGATGCTGAAGCGATGCAGGCGAAAACCAGCGTTGACGAGCAGGAAATCCAGGCCTGGTACGATCAGCATCACGACCAATTCACCGTTCCCGGGCGTAAACGTTACAGTATCATTCAAAGCAAAAGCGAAAACGATGCCAACGACTGGCTGAAACAACTGCAGCAGGGCGCCGATTTTGCCGCCTTGGCCAAAGCCCATTCCACGGATGTCGTCTCGGCGAAAAACGGCGGCGATATTGGCTGGATGAGCGACAGCGACACCCTCGACGAGCTGAAGCAGGCTAATTTGAGCGAAAAAGGCCAACTTTCGGGGGTGATTAAATCCTCGGTAGGCTTCCTTATCATTCGTCTGGACGATATGCAGCCGGCGCAGGTCAGCCCGCTGAGTGCGGTCCATGACGCGGTGGCGGCGAAAGTGAAGCAGGAAAAAGCCATCGATGCCTATTATGCGCTGCAGCAAAAAGTGAGCGATGCGGCCAGCAACGATAACGAGACGCTGGCGTCGGCGGAAACCGCCGCCGGCATCAAGGCCCAGCAGACCGACTGGTTCAGTCACGATGACGTGCCCGCGGCGCTCAACTACGACGCGGTGAAACAGGTGCTGTTCCAGGGGTCGCTTTTGGGCAGCAACGGGGCGCCGGGCAGTAACTCCGACGTTATCACCGTGGACGGCAACCGCGCTTTCGTCATCCGTATCGCCGATCACCGTCCCGAACGCGTGCAGCCGCTTGAGGATGTGCGTGCGCGGGTCGAGCAGGAAGTCAAACGCGAGAAAGCGCTGGAGCAGGCGCGCGTCGATGCTGAAAAGGCGCTGGTCGCCTTGAAGCAGGGCAAAGGCACAGAGGCGCTGCAGCCGGCCGGGCTGAGCTTCAGCGCGCCGCAGCAATTCGACTCTGCCAATCAGGGCGATCCGCTGGCGCAGACCGTCTTTACGCTGCACCAGCCGCCGCAGGGCAAAAGCAGTTATGGCATTGCCAGCAATGCTCAGGGCGATATCGTGCTGATCGCGCTGGACAGCGTAACGCCACGGCCGCTGGATGAGCAGCAGCGCAAACAGTTCGTAGATCAATTAAATCAGGGGATGACCGGTGTCACCTTCGATGCGCTGCTGGCGAATCTGCGCGCGGAGGCGAAAATCAAAACGGGCGCGGCGGCGCAGATGCAATAATGCGGCGTTGGCCGCAATTTTCTCGTTAATTCTGCAATAGCTTCAGGCCGCTTTCGCGGCCTGTTGCGTTTCCTGCTGCGGGCGATAGCGGAAAATCGGACACCAAGGCATGCTCTGCCGGGAATACACTACGGAGAAAAGAGCATGCGACAACCGATTCTGACCAGGACATTCCTTACCCTCATCGCTGTCCTATCCCTGCAATGCGCCGGGCCTGTGCAGGCCACCCTGACCGGGGAGACGGCGTTGTCCCCCCTCACCGACGAAGCCGCGTTGGCACCCACTACCGCCGATAAAGCCACCCAGACCGATCCCGTTACGTTTGAGGCGGCATTGCCGCTGGAAAGCGCGCAGGCGCCGATGGATTACCAGACCACGGACACGGCCACCCCGGACATCCAGCAGGAAAAAGCCCCACGCCCCACCGCCAGCGTCACGGCGCGCTCTATCCCGTCAGGGAGCAAAGGGGCCTCAGGGTGTAAGCGAGAGAAAAAAGCGTCAGGCGGTTCAGCCAGACAAAGCGCCGGCGGCACAGGGTCGCATGAGACACCGGAGGGTGCCAGGTCGGCCGAAGCGCCGCGGGTGCTGGAACCCATAGACGAGGTCGCGCAGGCTGCAGACGATTCGGCGGAGGATGAAGAGGACAAAATCAACATCAACACCGCGTCGCTAGACGATCTGGTGGACGGGTTAAAAGTAAGCGCCCCATATAGGACGTCTTTCGATTTCGACAGGGATGATTAAGGATGGTGTCCACCTATTTTAAGTGGACACTATCTATGACAGAGCCCAAAAAACCGCGAGCCAACTACTCCATGGAGTT
>NZ_FRDB01000135.1 GCF_900143145.1 Candidatus Sodalis sp. SoCistrobi | reverse complement strand
TGCTCATGCTGAGTTTCCAGCACTAGATTAACTGCCCGTTCACGGACTTCCGGAGAGTAACGTTTGGTCGTTGTCATAGAGACCTCCACTTTTAAAGTATAGACTCTAATTTATCCGGGGTGATTCATCCGCGAGCCGGGCGTGATCGCCATTCCGAAGGCAGCAAGCGTGGCGCATGTGAAAGAGAACGCCGGCGCTTTAACGATCACGCTGGCCGCCAAACACCTTGAGGCGCTGGACCGGGCTTTTCCGCCACCGCAGCGCAAGACCGTCCTGGACAGCGCCTTATATCTGACGTGCTGGCCCGCGGCAAAATGCGTGGGGCAGCGCGGTGCCGCGTTAGCGGTTAAGCTTCCGGCCGGCGTTGCAAGGCGTGGGCGCCGCGCTCCCGTTGTGCCGTCGTAGGGCTTACGCAGACGCCGCGCTCCCGTTGTGCCGTCTCAGGACTTGCGCAGACGTAGCGTTTGCTGTAAGCGCGCCGGCGTGGCGGGCGTGCTGATAAGCGGTGCACTGACCCGCGCCGTCTCCACACACACATAGCTAAGGTAGCTGTCATCCGCCAAATCGCCGATCGATTGCGACAGCGATTGCCCACAGTTCCAGGCCACGACGTCACTATGATGCTGATGGTGGACTTCAATCACCCGTCCCAGCACCGGATCATGAATCAGGCTGGTTTCCGTAGGCGCGGTGTAAACGCGATCCACTTCGCCGGAAAAGGTGACATCTCCCTGTTGCTGAGCTGGCTGGGCGCCGTTGACCTTATCGATAAAGTTGGCGCCGAGGCCGCTGACGTGGATATCGCCGATGGCTCCCACGGTGAAATAGCTGTGCAGCGCGGCCGTAGCCTGATACTCGCCCTCGGCCACCAGTTCGATACTGCAGGTCTGCCCGAGCGTAAAGTGGGCTTTAAGCGTGAACGGGTGGGGGAAAAACGGTTCGGTCAGGGTGCTATCGCGCAGGGTAAAGGTCAGTTGAACCTGTTGGTCGTCTTCGCTGTGATGGCTCAGTTCCCACGGAAGAATACGGGCGAAGCCATGATTCGGGGTCGCGACCTTGCCAAACCAGGGCCAGCAAATGGGCACGCCACCGCGGATAGCCACGCCTTCCTGAAAAGCGCTTTTCTCGCTTAACCACAAAACCGGTTGCTCGCCGGTGGGCTGCCAGGCGACAAGGTGCGCGCCCTGTAACGTGACCGCCGCCCGCACCTGCGGATGGTCCACCACCACCACCAGCGGCAACTGATCCTGCTGGCGCAGCGTTAACGACGGCGACAGCGTTTGCTTGACGGGCAAGGCAAAAAGAGAGTCGGACATGATATACCTCCTGAGTAAAAGAAAAAGGGCGACATCGCTGCCGCCCTTTCATCATCCGGTCACCACGCTTATTTGTTGGCGATGTGGGAGATCAGATCCAACACTTTATTGGAATAGCCGGTTTCGTTATCGTACCAGGCTACCAGTTTGACAAATTTGTCGTTCAGCGCGATACCGGCTTTGGCATCGAACACGGAGGTCAGCTTTTCGCCGTTGAAATCGGTGGATACCACGTCTTCATCGGTGTAGCCCATCACGCCTTTCAGCTCGCCTTCGGCGGCTTTTTTGATAGCGGCGCAGATGTCTTCATAGGAAGCCGGTTTTTCCAGACGCGCGGTCAGGTCAACCACTGAAACGTTCGGCGTCGGTACGCGGAAGGACATACCGGTCAGTTTACCGTTCAGCTCGGGGATCACTTTACCCACGGCTTTAGCCGCGCCGGTAGAGGACGGGATAATGTTCTGGGATGCGCCGCGGCCGCCGCGCCAGTCTTTGTGCGACGGGCCGTCAACGGTTTTCTGCGTAGCGGTGGTGGCGTGAACGGTGGTCATCAGGGCTTCAACGATACCGAAATTGTCGTTGATGACCTTGGCCAGCGGCGCCAGGCAGTTGGTGGTACAAGAGGCGTTGGAAACGATATCCTGGCCGTCATACGCTTTGTGGTTAACGCCCATGACAAACATCGGCGTGTTATCTTTCGACGGGCCGGTCAGTACCACTTTTTTAGCGCCGGCGGTGATGTGCTTACGCGCCGTTTCGTCGGTCAGGAAGATGCCGGTGGCTTCAGCGACAACGTCTACGCCGACGTCGCCCCACTTCAGGTTAGCCGGATCATTCTCAGCGGTACAACGGATCGTTTTACCGTTGACCACCAGATGACCGTTCTCTACGGCGACAGTACCGTTGAAGCGACCGTGGGTTGAGTCGTACTTCAGCATGTAGGCCATATAATCAGCATCCAGCAGGTCGTTGATGGCAACGATTTCGATGTCGTTACGTTCCTGCGCAGCACGGAAAACAATACGGCCGATACGGCCAAAACCGTTGATGCCTACTTTGATAGTCATATATTACACCAGCTATTTAATAATGAATAAAAGGTTACTTGTAAATTTACAAAAACCTCGCGCAGCGTCAAGCGGAATCGTGTCAATAGTTGCGACAAATCAATCCAGACCCCGCTCAGCGCACGTTATGTACGCAACTGACATCAACACAGCTGTCGTCTATATGCGGGTGCCAGGCACCAATATAAACGGCGATAGGTCGCAATATGTGATTGATGTCACATTTCTACAGCGACAAAGTGTCTTTGTAGAGTTTACGCCAAAATTGCCTGCTACGTTGTTAATTATTTTTTATAATAGTAGTACTGGAAAGTGTCCCTACCTATCGCCCGAGAAGCACAAAATGGCCAATAACACTCCCCCACGATTGCCCGATGAAGCAATGACCGAGATGCAGCGTTATGTTACCCAGCAGCGGGGCACCGAACCGCCCTATAGCGGTAAGCTACTGGAAAATAAGCGAACCGGTCAGTACCATTGCCTGGTTTGCCATGCACCGTTATTCTACTCCGACAGTAAATACGATTCCGGCTGTGGCTGGCCGAGTTTCTATGAGCCGGTAAGCGACGAGGCCATCCGCTACCTTGAGGATCACACCCACGGTATGCAGCGGGTGGAAATTCGTTGCGGCAACTGCGATGCCCATCTGGGTCATGTGTTTCCCGACGGGCCGCAGCCGAGCGGGGCGCGTTTTTGCGTCAACAGCGCCTCGCTGCGTTTTCGTGACGGCGAAAATGGTGAAGAAATCGCCGGCTGAACTCGCAGCTTTATCGATTCATCTAATTATTCCATATAAAAGGTGCGGCAATGGATGTTGAAGCGCTTCTGGCGACTATGACGCCGGAAATTTACCAGCGGTTAATGACCGCCGTGGAACTGGGCAAATGGCCCGATGGGGTGGCGTTGACGCCGGAGCAACAAGCCAACTGCATGCAAATGGTGATGCTGTGGCAATCGCGCCATAACAGTCACCCTGAACACATGAGCATTGGTACCGACGGCCAGATCACCATGAAGAGCAAGCGTGCCCTGCTGGAAGAATTGAAGAGCGCCACCGTCGAGGTACTTAAACCCCAGTGACGCCTTGCAGCATGGTGGGGTGTACCTCTGCGCATTGATGCCTGTCGCGCAGGGTGGCTGCGTCTGATTCGCATCGACGCCCAGGTGTGCAGGGTGGTTGCGCCTGCTTCACATTGACGCCTTGCCGCATAACATGCTGCGCCTGCCTGCAACGTTAAGGGGCGTGCTTTGCACTGCACGGGCGTGGTATCAGGCGCGCGCTACATTAGCCGCGCGGTGGCTGGTCTATGCATACCCCTCAGCGGTGAGACGGGCGATAAAGGCGTCCATTGTCAGCCGTTCGGCGCCGCGGCGCTGTCCTCCGGCTGCAGGTTGACGCCCCGACAGCCCTCGGTAATCACCTCAGTGGCATAGCCTAAGTGCAGGGCATCCAGCACGCTATATTTGACACAATAATCCGTAGCTAATCCCATTACCGTCAACCGGTCAATCTGCCGCGCGCGCAGCCAGCCGTCGAGCGCAGTTTGCGCCCGGCGTCCGTTGTCGAAGAAGGTGCTATAGCTGTCGATATGGCGCTGCTCGCCTTTGCGAAAAATTGCCGTCAGTCCCTCGCGATTCAGTTCAGGGTGAAAATCCGCGCCCGCGGTATTCTGCACGCAGTGAATCGGCCACCAGATTTGCGCCAGGCCGTCCAGCGTGCCGAGGGTATTGACCGGCCGTCCGGCGTTAACGGCAAAGCTGCCGTGCTCCTGCGGATGCCAGTCCTGGCTGGCCACGACGGTGATCCCGCACCGGACGCACAGCGCCAGCGCCGCATTGGCCACCGCGATCACCGCATCGCCCTCCGGCGCAAAAATCCTGTTGTAAATCAACTAACAATAATGCTCTGGCCATGGCCTTCTCCCGATTCATCGTTGCTGCTCAATTCGCCGCGCAGATCCTGTTGCATGAGGTCACGTATAGCCTGGTCGGGCAACGATTGGCTTAGTAAAAAATGCAGCTTGGTCAGGGCGGCCTCGACAGTCATATCAAACCCGCTGAGGACGCCGGCGCGGGCGAGGGCGTTGCCGGTAGCATAACCGCCCATGTCTACCCGACCAGAGAGGCATTGCGTGAGATTCACCACCACGATACCCCGATCACCCGCCTGCTTGAGTTCATGAAGTAACGGCGGATGCTGCGGCGCATTGCCCACGCCGTATGAGCGCAGGATAAGCGCCCGCACCGGCTGGCGCAGAAAGTTACCGACCACATCCGCCGAAATGCCGGGGTAAAGGGTGACGACGCCGACCGGCTGCGGTGTAATAGAGTGCACAATAAGCGGACCCGCGCCCGCGCCGGCCGGGGAGGGCGTTAGGCGGCGGATATGGATGCCGGCCTCCAGCAGCGGTGGCAAATTGGGTGATGCAAAGGCATCGAAGCCATCGGCATGGACCTTGGTCGCGCGATTGCCGCGAAACAAGGTGTTATTAAAAAACAGACCAACCTCATTCACCGGGTAATGGGCAGCCACCAAGTACAGGGCGTTAAGCAGGTTGATCTGGCCATCGGAACGCAGCGCTTCCAACGGGATTTGCGAGCCGGTGACAATCACTGGTTTATTAAGATTTTCCAGCATGAAGGACAGCGCCGAAGCGGTAAACGCCATGGTATCCGTCCCGTGCAGGATAACAAAGCCGTCGTAGCCGTCATAGTTGGCGGCGATATCACGGGCGATGGTGTGCCAATCGTCGGGCGTCATGTCCGACGAATCGATGAGAGGGGCATATTCATGCACGGTAAAATCCGGCATTTCGGGACGGTAAAATTCCGGCATTCGCGCCAATTGCCGCTGAAGATGCCCGGAAACCGGCACATAACCCTTGTCTGAGCGCTGCATACCGATGGTGCCGCCGGTATAAGCAACGTAAATGGATTTTTTTTGCATGAGGGCGAAACGTTATGGACAGTAGCGCCAATTATAAGGCGCTTATTAAATAACACCAGTCGCCCGCAACGGGCGAAAAAAAACGCCCGGCCAAGGCAGGGCGTTGATTCAGAAGGGCCCGGCGCTAGCGCGCCAGGACGTGCACGGGGGAACCCGCTAGCGCAGGATTTGCTCGCAGGAAAAGCAAAAGGCGTAACGGTTTTGCGGATCGTTCCAGCTAAAGCCCAGGCCGGCATCCATCTTCAGCCTGTCCACCACCTGGGTGACCGGTGCCGGCAGCCAGGACTGAATCAGGTTCGGCATGAAGGCATACACCGACGCGCTGGTCTGCGTGAGCAGCAACTCCAACAGGCCCGGTTCATCCAGATACCAGTTCAATTGGTATTGCTTCAACTGTGCCAGTTCGGCGGCTTTACTCACCGCGTCGTCGAAATCGCCTAACCGATCGACCAAGCCGTTTTGCACCGCATAGCTGCCAATCCAAACATGACCTTGGCCGATTTTATCGATCTCCTCGGGGGTCTTGTGGCGGGACTCGGCGACCAGGGTGATAAAGTTACGATAACCGCTTTCAACGTTAAGTTGCATCATCTGTGAGAATTCCGCCGGCAACGTTTTGGTCATCGACACATCCGCCAGCGGTGAAGTGGCAACGCCATCAGTATGGACACCGATACTGTCGAGGGTGTTCTCCACGGTGTTAATCACCCCGAAGATGCCGATTGATCCGGTCAAGGTGCTGGCGCTGGCGATGATGGCATTGGCCGGGGTGGACACCCAATAACCGCCCGAGGCCGCCATACCGCCCATGGAGACCACCACCGGTTTGCCCGCCGCACGCGCCGCGGCCAGCTCGGAACGAATGACCTCGGAAGCGGTGACGCTGCCACCGGGGCTGTTAACCCGGAATACAATGGCTTTGATATCGGGGTCCAGCCGCGCATCGCGGATTTGGTCGGCGGTGGTGTCGCCCCCGACCGATCCTGGCGTTTCCGGGCCGTCGATGATAGCGCCATTGGCAAAGATCACGGCGATTTGCCCGCCCTGTTGCGACGGCGTCACCGGCTGATAATCATAAATACTGATGCCATTGAACGCCTTGTCGCGCTTGTTCCAACCAAACGCTTGCGTCAGCGCCGTGTCAATCGCGGCGCGGGACGCGACTTCATCCACCCATTTGTTATTGAGCGCGAATTGTGCGGTATTCCCCTCGACCGCGCGCAGACCCTCCAGCATTGCCTGGGCGCCCGGGAACAATTGCTCCGGGGTAGTTTGCCTGTTGGCTGCCACCGTCGTTAGATAGTGTTGCCACAGCTGACCTACCCAACGGCTATCGGCTTCGCGGGCGTCGTCGGACATATTGTCGCGCAGGAAAGGTTCGACCGCGGATTTATAGGTGCCAACGCGGAAGATATGGCTGTTGACTTTCAGCTTGTCGATTAAGGTTTTGTAGTAAAGATTATTCGTTGCAATGCCGTGTAAATCCACCGCGCCCTGGGGCGTGAGATAGATTTTATTGGCATAGCTGGCAAGAAAATATTGCGCCTGACTATAGCTGTCGCCCACGGCATAGATAGGTTTACCGCTGTCGCGGAATTCGCGCAGCGCCTTGCCGATGTACTCCAGCGAGGCCTGATCCGCCCCGGCGAAATCTTTCAACGACAAGACCAGCCCGGTGATATTGGCGTCGTTTTTCGCCTGGCGTATCGTATCCACCACGTCAAACAGCGAATTTTCCTGCAGCTGGTTGCTGGAAGCGCCAAGCAATTCGCGGCCGAGCTGACGGAATTTATTATTCATGGCCGGCTTGTCCACCACCGTACCGGTCAGATCCATCACCAGCGCGCCTTTTGCCAGCGTGGGCGGCGTGTGACGCATTTGTAAATAGATCCCAACCACGACGATGATGAGTACCACCAAAAATACGTTGAGGATAAATTCGCGGATGAAATTCAGTAAACGCCAGCACCATTTGAACGGGCCGGAAATAATTCGCCACAATGTGTGCATGAGATCTCCAATAAAACAGCGAAGTTCAAAATCATAATATAAAATTTGTCCGGCCGCGCTCTAAAAAACGCTCCCGGTAAAGCTTACCGGCGCGCGCCAGACCCGGCGGCCCGGGCGGGGACAAAAAAAAGCCGCCGACCTCATGCCGCCACTGTCGATAGCAGGCTGTTACCGGCCAGAGCGCTATGATACCGTTAGCGCCATACCTTACATCAGGAGTAAACTCATGGATGCATTGGAACTGTTACTGAATCGCCGTTCTGCTTCACGGTTAACCGAGCCCGCGCCGGCCGGGGAAACGCTGGAACTGCTACTGCGTGCGGGTATGCGCGCCCCGGACCACGGTGCCCTGCAGCCGTGGCGTTTTATTATCATCGAAGGCGCAGGCCTTACCCGTTTTAGCGAATTACTCGGTCAGTCGGCGATTAACGCCGGGATGGATCAAAAGGGAATTGAAAAAGCGCAACAGGCGCCGTTTCGTGCGCCGCTGATTATCGCGGTCGTGGCCTATTGCGATAGCCAAAGCAATGTACCGCGCTGGGAGCAGGTGGTTTCCGCCGGTTGCGCGGTACACGCCATGCAAATGGCGGCGCTGGCCCAAGGGTTCAACGGTATCTGGCGCACCGGCCTGTGGACCTCGCAGCCCGATGTGCGCGCCGCGTTCGGCTGTCGCGAACAAGATGAGATTGTCGGTTTCCTTTATCTCGGGACGCCACAGCTGAAAGCCAGTACCACGCTTTTGCCCCCCGATACTGACGCTTACGTGCGCCGCTTCTGATTGACCGGCGAGGGCCGTTATCGCAGCGTCATGTGGAGCACAACGTGTTTAGGCGCTTTGAGCGAATTTATGCGCACCGGAAAGGAGTGTTGTTGACCTTTTTGATTACCCTGCGGGCTCCATTGGCCGAGTACTGCTGGTGGTTGACCAGACAGCCGTCATCGACGCCTTCCCCGCCGCCGGTGCCTATTTTGAAGGTGTCCCTCGAGTCTCTACCGGGTGGGGCGTGCATCGCGTCGCCGATCAACAGACCGGTAAAGCGAAAAGTGAATCACCCCGGATAAATTAGAGTCTATACTTTAAAAGTGGAGGTCTCTATGACAACGACCAAACGTTACTCTCCGGAAGTCCGTGAACGGGCAGTTAATCTAGTGCTGGAAACTCAGCATGAGCA
>NZ_FRDB01000132.1 GCF_900143145.1 Candidatus Sodalis sp. SoCistrobi | reverse complement strand
CGGCGACTCCTACGATAATGCGATGGCAGAGAGTATCAACGGGTTGTACAAAACGGAGGTTATCCACCGCGGGAGCTGGAAAAACCGGACGGAAGTGGAGTTGGCCACGCTGGACTGGGTGGACTGGTACAACAACAGAAGGCTGCTCGGGCGGCTGGGTTACATCCCTCCTACTGAAGCCGAAATGAACTATTACGCTTTGCAATTAGCATCAGAGGAAGCGGCGTAGTATTGCCAAAATTACTCTCTAATAAACTCGGGGTTATTCACCTTAAGGCGCTTGCGCCGCCCTGATAGACCGGGATTGACCTTGATTTTGGGCTGTTGATTTTACCCTGCTAAATTTCTTGACTTAACACGGTAGCTTTCCGGTGTTTTCCGGTGTTTTCCGACGTCAGTGTCGAGCTGCGCCATTTTATTTTCACCAATTTCATGCCGGCGACCGGCGACGTTATCCAGCGCTATCTGGAACAATTCATCCTCAATTCGAGCCGAATGACCGCGGTGGGCACCTGTGGCCTTATCGTCACCGCGCTGCTTTTGATTTACTCGGTGGATACGGTGCTTAACAGTATCTGGCGCAGCAAAAACAAGCGGCCGGTTATTTTCTCTTTCGCGGTCTATTGGATGGTGTTAACCCTGGGTCCGCTGCTGGCGGGTGCCAGCATGGTATTGAGCTCGTATCTGTTTTCGCTTACCTGGCTGAATGTCAGCGGCGCCAACGGGGTATTGACGCTCTTGTTGCGCATTTTTCCGCTGCTGCTTTCCTGCGCGTCGTTCTGGCTGCTCTATAGTCTGGTGCCGACGGTACGGGTGCCGGCGCGGGATGCGCTGGTGGGGGCGCTGGTGGCGGGCGCGTTGTTTGAACTGGGAAAAAAAGGATTCGGGCTGTATGTCACCCTGTTTCCCTCCTACCAGTTGATTTACGGGGTGCTGGCGGTGATCCCCATTCTGTTTCTTTGGGTGTACTGGAGCTGGTGCATTGTATTATTGGGGGCGGAGATCACCGCATCGCTGAGCGAGCACCGGCTGGCCGCCGCGCATCACGCCGCCCAGACTGTAAGGAATACTGATGATAGCGTTGATACAACGGGTCACGCAGGCCAGCGTCACCATCGACAATAAGGTGGCGGGCGCCATAGGTCCGGGGCTCCTGATCCTGCTGGGCGTCGAGCGGCAGGACGATGAACAGAACGCGGCTAAATTGTGTGAGCGTGTACTGGCTTACCGTATATTCAGCGATGAGCAGGGCAAGATGAACCTGAATGTGCGCCAGTCGGGAGGGAGCGTACTGATTGTATCTCAATTTACACTGGCGGCGGACACCGATCGGGGCCTGCGTCCGGGGTTTTCCCGCGGCGCGGCGCCGGCGGATGCCCGTCGGCTGTATGATGACTTTACCGACCGCTGCCGGCAAACCGGTATTCGGACCGAAACCGGTCGCTTCGGCGCCGATATGCAGGTGGCGCTGGTCAACGACGGGCCGGTAACCTTCTGGCTGCAGGTCTGAACGGCCGGACGGCATATTTAATAAAGAGAGATCGGTATGTATCACTTGCGCGTTCCAGAAACCGAACAGGAACTACAACAATACTATCAGTTCCGCTGGGAGATGCTGCGCAAGCCGCTACATCAGCCGCCGGGCTCCGAGCGGGATGCTTATGACGCTATGGCGCATCATCAGATGGTGGTGGATGAGCAGGGGCAGCCGGTGGCGGTGGGGCGACTGTATGTCAATGCCGACAATGAAGCGTCGATACGCTTTCTGGCGGTGCATCCGCAGGTGCAGGATAAAGGCCTCGGTACGCTGGTCGCGATGACGCTGGAGTCGGTAGCGCGCCAGGAGGGAGTCAAGCGGGTGGTGTGTAGCGCCCGTGAAGATGCGGTGGCTTTTTTCGCCAAACTGGGGTTCGTCAACCAAGGCGAAATCATCACCCCCTCCACCACCCCTATCCGGCATTTTCTGATGATTAAGCCTATCGTCACCCTGGATGATATCCTGCATCGACCCGACTGGTGCGGGCAGTTGCAGCAGGCTTGGTATCAGCATATACCGCTCAGCGAGAAAATGGGCGTGCGTATCAGTCAGTATACCGGGCAGAAGTTTATGACCACCATGCCTGAAACCGGCAACCAGAATCCGCACCATACGCTATTTGCCGGCAGCCTGTTTTCGCTGGCGACGCTGACCGGCTGGGGGCTGATTTGGTTGCTGCTGCGCGAGCGCCAGCTCGGCGGTACGATTATCCTGGCCGATGCGCATATCCGTTACATCAAACCGGTGATCGGCAGGCCGGGGGCGATAGCGGATTTGGGATCGCTATCGGGCGATTTGGACCGGCTGGCGCAGGGGCGCAAAGCGCGGGTACAACTGGAGGTGGAGTTGTACGGCGATGATGTCAAGGGGGCCATCTTTGACGGCATTTTTCTGGTCCTGCCGCCGTCGCTGGATATTCCCCTGGAGCGAGGCGGTTCCAATGCCGGCTGAGGCTAAGGCTGCGCGCGGCATCGCGGCATCGCGGCGCCCGCCGCGACATGCGATCAACGCAGGCTATGTCCCTTGGCGCGGGCTAGCGCGAGTGCCGGCGCGGTGTCGCGACTCCCGGCGCGAGCGACCCTGTCAGGGCTCAAGCGTCGCCACAACCTCCCCGTGGTGCATGCTTTGATTGAGCATTTGCCCCGCCGTGCTCTGCGCCTGCAGCGTGCCGTTTAGCGAGGGCTTGAGCGGCGCGGCCGCCGTCATCTGTCCCCGCAGTTGCAGCTTGAGATTGGCGTTGCCCGTCAGCGGCAGCGTCGGCCACCCCCAATTATGTAACACGTTGACCGGGACCGCCCGCCCGTTGAGGCTGAGCGTAAAATCTCGCGCCGGGCGCTGGCTGACGGTCGCGGTGGCCTCCAGCAGCCCTTCGCCGGTGAATGCGCTTAGCTCGCTGATGTTCAGCGCATCACCGGTCGCGTTCAACGTCAACGACGGCTGGCGCACATCGGTTTTGTTGAAGGTGGCGTCGCTGCCGTTCAGGGTCAGGTTACCTGACCAGACACCCCACTGATGGTCGCGCGCCAGTTGCCTGCCGGTGACGTCCAGGGCGGTGATCTGGAACGGAAACGCCGGCGTAATATCAATAATCAGGTTGCGGTTGGCGCTCAGCCTGTCCACCGACACGTCCGCCAGCCAGGATGGCAGCGGCTGGAGCCAGCTCGCGCGCCAGTTCGCGGGCAGCGTATATTCCAGGCCGGCTATCATCAGCTCATCCAGCGCCAGCTTGCGATCCTGCCGCAGCCAGCGCCCGCTGGTGCGCAGCAACCCGCGTTCCCAGCGGCCGCTGAATTGACGGATCTCAATGCCCTGCGGCGAAAACGTCATATTGGCGAGGGTGTCCGTCAAGTGCACGCCGCCATTGATTAAATCGCTGGCGTTGAACGAAAGCGAACCGTCCTGCGCCGACCAGTCGCCGTCTTGGAAAGTCATGTTGCGCAGGGTTAAATCCAGATCGTTAAACGCCCAGTTGCGCCCCTCCATACGCGCATCAATCAAATCGACGCGGCGCAATGTGATCTTGGGCACCGAGAACACTTGGCGCAAGAAATCGTGCAGCGTCTTTTCCGACTGCAAACGCACATTGCTCAGCCGTAGGGTATCGACCTGCCAGCTGCCGTCGGGCGCGCGTCGGGCGGTGCCGGTAAGCTCGCCCTGATACAGATCGGCGCCGAGATTATCCAGAGTGAGCGCTTGGTCGTTAACTTCCCCCTGGACCAGGACATTTTGCGCCGGAACGCCGTTGAGCGTCAGCGAATGGGCGCTGAGTTGGAAACGCGCCTGCCGGCCCAGCGGATAGCCGACCTGCGGTTGCCAGGGCGAGATGCCGGCGTTGACGTTCTGGCCGTTGAGACGCCAGTCGCCGTGCGGGGCGCTGACCGCCATGCCGTTGAGCTGTAGTGTATCCGCCTGTAGCGGCCAGGCCGGCGCGGCCGGGTCCAGGTTTAGGGTTCCCTCCTGCAATTGCAGGCGATTCACGTGCCAGGGGCTGGTGAGTTGCCGCACGCCAAGCTCTGCCACCACCCGCTTGGCCACCAGGGTCGGCAACGCGCCTTTCTTGCCGAGGCTGACGTTATCGAGCTGAATTTCGCTAAAGTTGGTCCAGCTGTGATTGATGCCGCCGAGAGAAACCTGATAATCGCTATGCCGGGTCAACTGTTGGCTCAGCCAGCCGGCCCCCCAGGAGGTTTGCAGCAGCATATAGACAAGCACAATGAGCAATAAGAGAACGAGGATCAGAGAGATCAGCAATTTGCCTAGCAATTTCATTGCACATTCCGCAGTGGTGAAGACAGATACACTGTTTATGCCGCAATTGACCGGCTATCTCAAGTGACAAAGCGGTGCGGCAACAAAAAAAAGACCGCGACGTTATCGCCGCGGTCTGCACCGTTCCCGGTCGCCCTGCTTAATTTTTTTCGGGCGGAAACAGGATGTTAAGGAAAATAGCGGTTATACCGCCGGCGGCGATGCCGGACGACAGCAGCGTTTTTAGCCACTGTGGCGCGTATTGCAGGATAAGCGGCTGCTGAGAGACGCCAAGACCCACCGCCAGCGACAGCGCGATAATCATTATCGCCCGACGGTTGAGACGCTCGCGGGACACGATCCGTACCCCCGATGCGGCGATGGTGCCGAACATCACAATCGTTGCGCCGCCCAGAACCGGCTCGGGAATATGCTGCACCACGCCGCTGACCGCCGGGAACAGGCCGAGGGCGATAAGCATCAGCGCCACCACAAAACCGACATAGCGGCTGGCGACGCCGGTAAGCTGGATCACGCCGTTATTTTGGCCGAAACAGGAATTCGGAAAGGTATTAAACACCGCCGACAGCATAGAGTTCAGACCATTGGCCAGTACGCCGCCTTTCAGGCGCTGCATGTATAAAGGACCCCGCACCGGTTGTTCCGACACGTCCGAGGTGGCGGTAATATCGCCAATGGTCTCGATAGAGGTGACCATAAACACCAGCATCAGCGGAATAAGCAGATCCCAATCAAAACCCAGCCCGTAGTAAAGCGGTGTCGGCACCACAATTAACGGCTGTGCCGTCGCCGGCGCCGACGGCGGCAGCATTCCGGTCGCCCAGGCCAGCAAATAGCCCACCACCATGGCGCTCACCAGCGAGGCGACGCGCAGATAGGGGTTGCGCTGGCGATTCAGCAGGATAATCACCAACAACACCACGCCGACCAGCATCAGATTTTTCGGGGCGCCAAAGCTGTGGTCGTTCAGTGCGGCAAAACCGCCGCCAATCGACGTCAGGCCCACCTGAATAAGCGAAATGCTGATAATCATCACCACGATGCCCGACACCAGGGGGGTAATGATGCGCCGTGCCAGATGCAGTACCCGCGAGAGCAGAATTTCGGTACAGGAAGCCACCATCAAGGTGCCGAACAGCGCGGCCATCATGGTCGGCACATCGGCGCCGCCGTTTTTCAGCGCCAGGCCGCCCATAATCAGCGGCGACACGAAATTGAAGCTGGTGCCTTGAATGGACAGCAGGCCCGAGCCCACCGGTCCCCAGGTTTTGATTTGCAGAATCGACGCCAACCCGGAGGCAAACAGCGACATACTGATAATATGGCGGGTATCCTCCGCCGGCAGGCCCAGCGCCGGCGTGATGACCGCCACAAACATCGCCAGCAGATGCTGACAGGCGGCAAACAAGGTTTGCGGCAACGGCGGCCGGTCATCAAGGCGGTAAATCAGCTCGCTGGGGGCGCTGTCGGCGGGGGCGGAAGAGGTGTTAATCACGGGCGATGTCATGGCAAGCAACGTTCCTGGGCGGCAAAGAGGGCATTTTAATCATCCTGACCGGAAAAGCAATCGATTGCACCGCCCGCGACACGGGTCATTGACGTTGATCAACGGTTCGGCCCGCGCCGCGCCAACGGGCGCTGTCGCGCCAACCCGTCCGCGGGCCTGATACCGGCATCAAAGCGGTTCCCCGCCGGCCATGCCGACTATGCCGGGGGGCTTAACGGCGGTCTGTCGAAGGCAATCTCAGGTCCCATAAGGTTTCATCGTGGCCCGCCGGTAGGAAAGCAGCATGCCATCGCCGGGGGCCTAGCGGCGGCGCAGTGTGGACCGGCTAACGGGCAAGCCGTATTCATCGGCGGCAAACGTCGGTCAGGCAAAGGTATAACGCACGCGCTCCGGCATCCAGCGTTCAATCAGGGCGCGGGCCGCGTCGGGGTGATGTTGATGAATATGCCGCGCCAGTCGCTGCACTTCCGGGATCATCCCCTGATCGCGCAGCAAATCCGCCACCCGAAATTCGGCATTACCGGTTTGGCGGGTGCCCAGCAGTTCGCCGGGGCCGCGAATTTCCAGGTCCCGCTGGGCGATGACAAAGCCGTCATTGCTATCGCGCAGTACCTGCAGACGCGACTGCGCGGTTTTGCTCAGCGGCGTCTTGTACAACAATACGCAGTGGGAGGCCACCGCGCCGCGACCGACCCGTCCGCGCAGCTGATGCAGCTGCGCCAGCCCGAGGCGTTCAGGATTTTCGATAATCATCAGGCTGGCGTTGGGCACATCGACGCCGACTTCGATGACCGTGGTCGCCACCAGCAGCTGTACCTCGCCCGCCTTGAACGCCTGCATGAGCTGCTGCTTTTCCAGCGCCTTCATGCGCCCATGCACCAGCCCGACGCGCAGCTCGGGCAGCGCGCTTTTCAGTTCCTGCCAGGAGGCCTCGGCCGCTTGCGCTTCCAAAACGTCCGATTCCTCTATCAAAGTACAGACCCAGTACGCCTGGCGTTGCTCCTGCAGGCAGGCCTGACGGACGCGCTGGATGATTTCGGCGCGCCGGGTATCCGGGATAGCGACCGTGGTCACCGGCGTGCGTCCCGGCGGCAGTTCATCGATGACCGAGGTATCCAGGTCAGCATAAGCCGTCATCGCCAGAGTTCGGGGAATAGGGGTGGCGGTCATGATCAACTGATGCGGATGGAAGCCCTGCGCGACGCCTTTTTCCCAAAGCGCCAGCCGCTGGTGGACGCCGAAACGATGCTGCTCATCGATAATCACCAGCGCCAGGCCGGCAAAACGCACCTGTTCCTGGAAAATGGCGTGGGTGCCCACTATCATCGACACCCGACCGTCACTTATAGCCTCCTGCTGCGCCTGACGCGCTTTTCCTTTCTGCTTGCCCGCCAGCCAACCGACCTCGATGCCCAGTGGCGCAAACCAGTCGCGGAAGTTCTGCGCATGCTGTTCGGCCAGCAGTTCGGTGGGCGCCATCAGCGCCACCTGCCGGCCATCGCTGATGGCGCTTAATGCCGCCAGCGCCGCCACCAGCGTTTTACCAGAGCCGACGTCTCCTTGCACCAATCGCATCATCGGGACGTCGCGCGCCAAATCTTGATTGATTTCCGCCACCACGCGCCGCTGGGCGCCGGTCGGCGCAAACGGCAGCGCGGCAAGAAAGCGCTGGGACAGGAGGCTATCGGCGCGCAGCGGTAGAGCGCGATCTTTTTGCACCCCGGCCCTGACCGCCAGCATGCTGAGATTATGCGCCAACAGTTCTTCCAGAATCAGCCGCCGCTGCGCCGGGTGACGGCCCAGCAACAAATCATCCAGGGAGATTTCCGGCGGCGGGCGGTGCAGCATTCGTAAAGCATCGGGCAGGCTCATTAACCCGCCGCTCAGCTCCGGCGGTAGCAGCTCGGCGACCGGGGTGATTTCCAGCAGTTTCAGGGCCTGATCGACCGCGTTGCGCAGCGTTGCCTGTCGAACGCCCTCGGTGGTCGGATACACCGGCGTCAGCGCGGCGGCAAGCGTCACCTCGCTGCGCTCATTGATGACATGGTACTCGGGATGGATGATCTCGCCGCCATGCTGGCCGCGGCGGATTTCGCCGTAGGCGGTGACCCATTGGCCGGGGGAGAGGCTATTTTTCATCGCCGCGTTGAAATGGAAGAAACGCAGCGTCAGCACGCCGCTGTCGTCACGCAGGCGGCAGGTGAGCATGCGTTTGCGGCCAAAACTGATGTCGCTATTCAGGACTTCTCCCTCTACCGTCACCGTCATACCGGGCAGCGCCTCGCCGATAGGGTACAGTTTGGTGCGGTCTTCATAGCGGGCCGGCAGGTGTAACAGCAGATCCTGCAGGTTTTCCAGTCCGAGCCGGGCAAACTTGCTGACAAGACTCGGGCCGACCCCTGATAGCGTATTCAGCGGAATGGCGCTCAACAAGCGGCCTTCGGTCATATCAGCACTCCATGGCGTGTGTAAAAGGCCCGCTGTTCGGGGAAGCAATCATGTCAGGCCGGGGGGTTGCCCATAGCGCGTTTTCGCGCCTCTTAAGAATACAGGTCGGGCGGGCATAATCAAGGGTGGGGGACGCGCCTTGCGCGGCTTAAGGGCATAGGTATCTACACATTTATCGTGATACCTGTTATTACTTTGCAGAATGATTTCAACCTATCTGTTGGCGGGATTGACTCTCGCCTTACCCGCCGATATCAGACGCTGGTTAAACAGCATATGA
>NZ_FRDB01000227.1 GCF_900143145.1 Candidatus Sodalis sp. SoCistrobi | reverse complement strand
AGGCCTGGTTGCGTGATGTGATCAGCAAGATCAGCGACTGGCAGTCGAACCGAGTGCATGAACTGCTGCCCTGGAACCTCTCAATCGTAAAATAATATTTACACTACGGCCCTCGTGGGGCGCTTACTTTACCCCTGTTATTTTTGTAGTTGTTATTGTGGGAATTAATATGTTAAGGTTGCGCCGTCATTAGGGAGTAGCCTGTTTTCGCCGCCTGGCGGAAATGCCCGTGTCAACATACTCGTTTCTTTAGTAAACGTGGTGCGGGCGGCCTTCATCGGCTGGCGAGACTATAGACATGTGAACCTGTCGGTAAGGTTGGGGGACGGGAAAGCGTGGATATGGGCGCCCAGCCGAGGCACAATAATGAACCTTTCCGCCACACTGATTCTTGCCTTTGGAATGTCGATGGACGCCTTCGCGGCCTCTGTCGGCAAAGGCGCCTCGCTGCATAAGCCCGCGCTGCGTGAAGCGCTGCGCACCGGTCTGATTTTCGGCGTCATAGAAGCTATCACCCCGCTTATCGGCTGGGGGCTGGGTCTGCTGGCCAGCCAATATATTATGCGCTGGGACCATTGGGTGGCGTTTGCCCTGCTGGCGTTTCTCGGCGGCCGGATGGTGCTGGCGGGCTGGAGACAACAGCCGGTCGAAGCACCGCTGGTCGGCAAGCATAGCCTGGGCGTGCTGATCGCCACCGCCATCGCCACCAGCCTTGATGCGCTGGCCATCGGCGTCGGTCTGGCGATGCTGCAGGTTAATATCCTTCATACCGCGCTGCTTATAGGTCTTGCTACCTTGATTATGTCGACCATCGGCATGCTGCTGGGACGTTTTGTCGGCCCTTGTCTGGGCAATAAAGCGGAAATCATCGGTGGCGTGATCCTCATCGGCATCGGCTGTAACATCCTCTATAGCCATATCGGCGAGGCGATGCTCGCTTATCTGCCCGGTTAATCCCTCATCACCTCCCTGCACCGCTCAGGCATCAGGCACGCCGCCACAGCCGCACGGTAAAATCCGTTTCACAGTCGAACTGCGCCATGGCCGCCAGCCGTTCCAGCACCTGCGGGGTTGCGCGCCAGGCGAAAGGCGTCATGCGCAACAGCGCCACCCCCTCCTCTCCGGTCAACCGCAGCGGGTAGCAAAGCGAGTGATCCTGCAATGGAGCAAAACCCGCCACGGCGTCTTCCTTGGGTTCGTGCAGTTGCACATCGCGGTAAATCAGCGCTTTAAGCTGATAGAGATGGCGCGGGCCGGGGGTCACCGTCAGCAACACGCCGCCCGGGCGCAACGTGCGCCGCAGCTCGGCCGGGTTGCTTGGCGCATAAATGCGCATGATACCGTCCAGTGAGGCATCGACGAACGGCAGTCGCTGGCTGGAAGCCACGCAGAACCGGACCTGCCTATAGCGCTTAGCGGCGCTGCGCACCGCGTTCTTGGCGATATCCATCCCGTAGACCTCCGCCTGAGGTTGGTGACAGCTAAGCTCTTTCGCCAGCGCGGCGGTGTAGTACCCCTCGCCGCAGCCGATATCCAGCCAGCGGAGGCCGGGTTCAGGGGTCAGTGCGGCGATAGACGCCATAATGCTGTCACGCTGCGGCTGATAATGGCCGGCATCCAGAAAGGCGCGTCGCGCCGCCATCATCATGGGCGCATCGCCCGGATCTTTGCTGTGCTTGAACTGCACCGGCAGCAGGTTGACATACCCCTCTTTGGCGAGATCAAAGCTATGCTGCCCGGCGCAACGATAGCAGGTGCTGTGCAGCGCAAGCGCTGGTGGCAAAGCGGACATTGAAAACAAGACATGGTCATTCCGATCGGAGAACGTCGTAGGGCGCAGTGTAACGTAAAATATCCCCTCTGGCGGCAGAAAAACGCGCTACACTGGGCGCATCTTTCATCTACTTCGCACACCGACGATGACCGCTTATTCATCCCTGCTGTCCCCAATCCCCGGGGTGGTGCATGGCTTTGGCGACAAGGCGTCGCTCATGCCTGAGAAGCTTCAGTTCTGGCAGACGACGCTGCCGGACAAAAAGCAGGTGCATGGTACCAAGATTGGCTGGGTACGCCGGCCGGGCGAGGCGCTTGGCGAGCTTGACGGTGTCATCACCGATGTTCCCGGTATTCTGCTGACGGTGCTGACCGCCGACTGTTTGCCGGTACTGTTCTGCCGCCGCGACGGCCGGCGTATTGGCGCCGTGCACGCGGGATGGCGTGGGTTGCTGGCAGGGATCCTCGGGCAATTTGCCGCCACGCTGGACGCGGTAGGCGACAAGCCATCGCAGTGGTTCGCGGCAATAGGCCCTGCGGCCGGGCCGTGCTGCTATGAAGTCAGTCAGGCACTGGTGGATGAATTCAGGCAACGGTTAGTGTTACCCCCAGCGCTTATCGCGCCCCGTCCGCGCCATCTGGATTTGGCGGCCATTGCCCGGCAGCAATTATTGGCGCTCGGATTCAGCGCGGTCGACACCCTCGGCCATTGCACCCTCTGCTGCCCGGCAGCGGGGCCGGCAGAGGGCCTGCGCTATACCAGTTTTCGCCGCAATAGCCAGCAGCGCGAGCGGGATCCCACCCATCCTTCCATCAGCGGACGCAATCAGCACAGCGGGCTTGTCATACTGCCGGACAACGCAGCGGCGTGAGGCGCCGGCGCGAAAACTATTGCGTTTGCAAAAGGCATGTGACGCCGCGATAACGCTTCGGCGCAACATCACGGCCAATGTGGTGGTTTGATGCCAGCAAAGGCATTGGGCGTCAGCGCGGTAGTAAGAGACCAGCATAACGGCATGGTGCCGGCGAAACGGGATGGCGTTACATCAGGGTTAAGATACCGGCCTGGCGGTGTGTTACCGCAGGATCGTTTTTCGGCGGCCTAAAGTTAAATCCCCCCGCTGACGCGAAGCCAGCAGGGGGACTTAGATGTCATCCGTCAGTCAAATGACCAACCGTTGCCGCAGCAACCTGGATTACAGGGCAGTTACGTTAACTGCTGAAGGGCCTTTCTGGCCGTCCTGGATTTCGAATTCTACGTTTTGGCCTTCGGCCAGCGTTTTGAAACCGTTACCCTGAATAGCGGAGAAGTGAACAAACACGTCTTTGCTGCCATCGGCCGGAGTGATGAAACCAAAACCTTTAGACTCATTGAACCACTTCACTTGACCTTTAATCTTTGCCATCTTGCATATTTCCTTTGGAGTGTTTAAATCGCCCTTTGGCGATGTAGAGACAAACTGGAGTCGTTACTGCTTGAGGCACTAAGATAAGGATCGGCAGAGAAGCGGTATGCAACGAAATCGTCTACACGCAAAACTTCTTTACTGAAAATGCCACTCATATACAGAACTGTACCTCGTTTTACCCAATTGCGTTATCACATACTCTGTAAATAATGGCAAGCCATTTTTAATCAGGGCCGGATATGTCGCACATAATCAAGACACTGGGCTAGCCACCTGGCATCAATAAGGTGCGGGAGACCCTCGTTGCATGCTGGGTTATAGCACAGCGGTCTGCCGTTATCGGATAAGGATAACATTAGCGCAAACCCCTGCTGGCGTCTAATGCATTATTCAGAAATAACTATTCATTCATCATAGTAAGAAATCAAGAGGTCCAGTTCACAATTTTCACTCCTGGTCTTATAACCTCTTTTTCTAACATAGTAAAAGAATGTGCTAAACCTTTATGACCGAGGCATTTATGCCCCGTCCGCCCCCTCTACTTTCGCACAGGATAACACCCGCTTATGACCACCCGGTATCGCCCTAGGACGGTGCCGAAGTTGCGCTATAAAGGATCACCAAAGTTGTGCAATCTTTGCGTGTGCATAAGATGCTAATATGCCAATTAATAAATTTAAAAATAACCTAAACGCCGTTAATGCACCCAAACGAACAAAAAAGACACATAATGTTCATTTATTACCTGCTGCGTTTGGGCGGGTTTGTTATTAACGCGCTATTTACGGTGAATATTAAAGCAATATGACAATCGGAAAAGGAAACCGACCGTGAATGAAATTGGGGGTATTTGTCACACCGCTTCGTTTAATTACCCCTCTTTGATGCCCGGACCTTACCGACAATATCCGATTTCAGACGCAGCCGCCCGTGAAAGTCGGTGGCGTCGGCATTGGCGCGGCAAGGAGGAATGGCAACTCAGGCGCCGGCGACAGGCTTTTCCGCCTCAGTCCAAGCCTGCCGACGGTCATAGCGACAGACCGTCTATTGACAATCGCTGCACTCCAGCAAGCCCGCGTTCTGAATCACCCCGGATAAATTAGAGTCTATACTTTAAAAGTGGAGGTCTCTATGACAACGACCAAACGTTACTCTCCGGAAGTCCGTGAACGGGCAGTTAATCTAGTGCTGGAAACTCAGCATGAGCA
>NZ_FRDB01000181.1 GCF_900143145.1 Candidatus Sodalis sp. SoCistrobi | reverse complement strand
GGCCTGGTTGCGTGATGTGATCAGCAAGATCAGCGACTGGCAGTCGAACCGAGTGCATGAACTGCTGCCCTGGAACCTCTCAATCGTAAAATAATATTTACACTACGGCCCTCGTGGGGCGCTTACGCTTGACCGGCGTTGTGGGCCTGCATCAGGCCACTAGACTTACGACGCCGCGGTACGCGGCGGCCAGATGGCGGGCAGCGGCAGACCCTCGCGCGGGCGCCGCGCTGCCGGACATTTGCCGTCCGGTCCACGCGGGTATAATTGCGCGCAATAGTAACGCTATTTGAGATTTATTTCTATTCGAATAATGAGGTAATTGATTTACATCAGCTGGCGTCGAGGTAGGGCTGCATGTCGACGTGGAACAAACGTCCGAAATTGGCGGCGGTGGTGGCGGCCGCCAGCTGCGTTAGGGGCACGCCCTTGAGCGTCGCCATAAACTCCGCCACATCACGCACGTAAGCCGGCTGATTCTCTTTGCCGCGATAAGGCACCGGCGCCAGATAGGGGGAGTCCGTTTCCACCAGCAGCCGATCCAGAGGGACATAGCGCGCCGCCTCGCGCAGCGCCTCCGCATTGCGAAAGGTGACGATGCCGGAGAACGAGATGTAAAAGCCCAGGTCGAGCAGCGCTTTGGCGGTGTCACGATCTTCGGTGAAGCAATGCAGTACGCCACCGCATTCGCTGGCCTGCTCCTCACGAAGGAGGGCCAGCGTGTCTTCACGGGCGCTGCGGGTATGCACAATCACCGGCTTATTCAGCGCGCGCCCCACGCGAATATGTTCGCGGAACACCGCCTGCTGCTGCGCCTTGTTATCCTGCTGATAATAGTAATCCAAACCGGTTTCACCCAGCGCCACCACGCCATCCCCCGCCGCCAGACGCCGCAGTTCGGCGAAATCGTAGGGCTCATCGAGATTGAGCGGATGGATGCCGCAGGAAAACAACACATCATCACGGCGGCCTGTCAGTGCCGTCATGGCATGAAAACCCGGGAGCGTGGTACATACCGCCAGCATCAGTTTCACATCGCGCGCGCGGGCCTTGTCCGCAACATCCGCCACATCCCGGTGCAGAGTTTGATAATCCAGGCCATCGAGATGGCAGTGAGAATCGACTAAAAACATAATTTACCCTTAATCCTACATCACAAGGAAACGCTGGCAGCCGCCACGCCTTGCTCCCAATTGAGCAAGTGGTGGGTCAGCAAGAGTTCGCGATTGACGCCGCTTATCTCCTGCCACTGACGCAGGCATTGCAGCCACTGCCGCCACTGCGCGTGCAGTACGACGGCCGGCCAGCGCGCGGCCAGCGCGGCCACCAACTCCGTCCTGTCGGTATTAACCAGAAATGCCTGCGCGCCCTGCTGCCATTTCAGCGCATCGGTCAGCAGGCTGAGCAGCCAGTGCAGCGGCCCATCATCTTTATCCCGGTTCAGCGCCGGCAACAGCGCGAGAAAATCGCCGCTGGCGTGGGCCTCCTCTAGCGCCGCGCACAGCGTCAACCGCTCCTGCCAGCGCGTCGGCTGAAGCAACGCCTCCGCCGCCAGCGGCGCGTTGGCGCACAGGCGCAGAGCGGTGCGAGCCGACAGCGGGTCTTCATAGCCCGCCTGGTGCAGCCAGCGCAGGCCCAGCGCCTCATCCGGGGCCGGCAGCGGCCAATAGAGACAGCGGCTTCTAAGCGTCGGCAACAGGCGCGACGGCGTCTGGCACCCGAGCAGAAAATAGGTGTCTTCCGGCGGTTCTTCCAGGGTTTTCAGTAACGCGTTGGCCGCCTGCTCGGTAAGCAGCTCGGCGTGGGGGAGCCATACCACTTTCACCCCGCCCTGACGGGCGCGGCCATAAACGCTGTCGATAATGGCGCGAATAGCATCTACCCCCAGACTCTGGCGGCCTTTTTCCGGCTCCGGCTGATAAAAGTCGGGGTGGTTGCCGGCCATCATCAGCCGGCAGCTATGGCAAACGCCGCAGCTTTTAATACCGTCCGGCTGCCGGCACATCAGCCAGCGGCTCAGCGCATAGCACAACGACGCCTCGCCGATGCCAGGCTGGCTGTGCAGCAGCAGGGCGTGATGCCCGCGCGCTTGCTGATAGCGCGCCAGGATCTGCCGATAGGGGGCGTTGAGCCAGGGATACCATTTCATAACGATGGCGCCTGGGTACGCAACCACTGCGTCAGCTGACGGCGGATGGCGTCGCTCACTGCGGCAAGCGGCTGGCTGGCGTCAATGGTGACGATACGATCGTCCGCCGCCGCCAGCGCCTGGTAACGCGCCCGGGTACGGTCGAAGAACGCCAGCGATTCTACCTCGATGCGATCGAGCTCGCCACGGGCGCGGGCGCGGGCCAAACCGAGCGCCGGCGGGATATCCAGGTACAGCGTCAAATCGGGGCGAAAATCCCCCAGTACCGCATCGCGCAGGGTTTGCAACAGGTGCGCATCCATGCCGCGTCCCCCACCTTGATAAGCCTGGGAGGAAAGATCGTGGCGGTCGCCCACCACCCAGGCCCCTCGGGCCAGCGCCGGCTTGATAACCCCTTCCACCAGCTGGACCCGCGCGGCGTACAGCATCAATAATTCCGCGCGGTCGGTGACCGGCTCGTCACCCGCCCCGTCTTTAATCAGCGTACGCAGCGCCTCCGCCAGCGGCGTGCCGCCCGGCTCGCGGGTAAAAACCACATCGCGAATACCCTGCTGCCGCAGGACGTCCACCACCTGGGCAATCGCGCTGGTTTTGCCGGCGCCTTCCAGGCCTTCAATCACGATGAATTTACTGTTCATGGTTTTCCTTTGCATTTTGCCGCTGCCGATATTGCTGCACCGCCTGGTTATGGCTCGCCAGATTGGTGGTAAAGACATGGCCGCCGCGCCCGTCGGCGACAAAATAGAGATAAGCGCTCTTTTCTGGATGTGCGGCGGCTTCAAGGGAAGCCTGGCCGGGCATCGCAATCGGCGTCGGCGGCAGCCCGGTAATAATATAGGTATTATACGGCGTCGGCGTGGTTAAATCCTGCCGCGTGATAGTGCCGCGATAATCGTCGCCCATACCGTAAATCACCGTCGGATCGGTCTGCAATTTCATCCCGCTACGCAGGCGGTTGATAAACACCGACGCCACCCGCGCCCGCTCCTCCTTCACCCCGGTTTCTTTCTCGACGATAGACGCCATGGTCAACAGCGCCTGCGGCGTCTTATACGGCAGGCCCTCGGCCCGCCCCTGCCAGATTTCCGCCAGCGTGGTCTCCATGCGCTGGCGGGCGCGCTTGAGCATCGCACTGTCGGAAGTATTGGCGGTATACAGATAGGTATCGGGATAAAATTGCCCTTCCAGCACGCTATCTGCCGGCGCCCCCAATTTGGCGCCCAGCGTCTGCGGCGTGACGCCCTGCAGATCGTGTTTCAGATAAGGGGCCCGGGCCAGCACGGCCAGCCACTCTTTAAGCGTCGACCCTTCAATGAAGCGGATGGCAAACTGCGCTTCTTTGCCGCTGACCAGCAGCAGCAGCAGATCGCGCACCGTCATTCCCGGTTTCAGCCGATAGGTACCGGCCTTCACCGGCGCCAGCTTCGGCTCCAGCGCCATCAGCCAGGGCAACCAGCCGACATGGCGCGCCAACTGCCGCTGGCGCAGCAGATTTTCCAAGCCGGTCCCGGCCGGTAGGGTAAAAATCGTTTCCTGCTTGACGAGCAAGGGTTCGGCGGCGAAATGTTTTAACCGCAGCAGACAGCCGACGGCCAGCGCGAGCAGCACCAGTGACAGCATGATCAAGGGCCGTTTCATTTTCATCGTTTACTTTTTTTCCCTTCCAATCTCGCGGGCCGACCAGACGGCGGCCAGCCCAACCTCTTTTCGGCTCGATGCCCGTCAACACAGTGGGCAAAGCTGCTGATACAGCGTTCTGTCGGCATAGTGCCGACCGTCTATCGCCCTTACCGGCACCACCGGCAACAGCGCGTTAGTGATGAACACCTCATCCGCCGTTGCCAGAGCATCGGGACCGACGGCAACCTCCGCCAGCGCATAGCCTAACGCCGGCAGCAACGACATGACGTGACGACGCATCACACCCGCGACGCCGGCATAATGCAGCGTGGGGGTAAACACGTCTCGCCCCCGGCGCCAAAAGAGATTGGCGCTGGCGCACTCCACCACCACCCCTTCGCTATCCAGCACCAGTGCTTCATCAGCATCGGCGCGCTCAAGGTGGGCGCGGATCAGCACTTGCTCAAGCCGATTATTATGTTTGATCCCCGCCAGCAGCGGATTTCGCGCCAGCCGTACCGGGCTTTGATGTAGCTGCACACCGTCCTGGCGCCAGCGGGGGTAATGCGCCGGCGAGCGCGAAACGATGCGCACCGGCGCGCCACAGCCACTGAAACTATAGCCGCGGCCGCCGCTGCCGCGGCTGATTAACGCTTTGATGACGCCTTCGCCGCCCCCTTTGGCCATAGGTATCTACACATCAGGGAGGAGGCTTAAGAGCAACTCTCGCTAAATGAGTAAGTTCTTCCAGACTATATTCCGATAATAATTTTAGTGTATTCAACAAGATGGATAGGCCAGCGAGCAGAGCAGGAGCGCTCTCTCTGCGGCCTCGCTTTTGCTGTCGTCCTGACAAGCGACATATCAGCTGGCGGGCTGCCGCATTTTCTTCTCCTTCAGCGCGTTGCAGCCGCCATACCAGAACAGCAGCCATACTGGCTATTAACAACCTGCGTAGTACGGCTGGCGCGCTGCGCTGAAGCCATGTTTCTACGTCATGTCCGGCACCTTTCAGCAACTTAAAAAATGATTCAATATTCCAGCGCCAGTAATACCAACGAGCTACTTCCTCGCAGGTGATCTCGCTGCAAACGTTTGTAAGCAGCGTCCAGCGTCCCACCACATTACCGAGATCATCCGTAAGCCGAACAACAACCAATCTGACCGTCAGAGGCTCTCCAGGTTGGATTTTTATGCGGCGGCCGGTTTCTTTATCTTTACGCTTCTGCTGCGCAGCTCGGGTTATGACTATCGAGGTTTCACTGATTTCCATATCAGCTTTTTTCCCTTTCCAGTCTACCTGTCCGCATCCGTTGTATGGCAGAAGAGCAGCAATCTCACCAATTTTCAATGAATTACCTTGCCACTCTGCACCATGTCCTTCTTTTCCTCGGATAAGCCAGCATATTCCTTGAGTACTCAACGTCCGCATATGTCCAATAGAGTCACCCTCTCTATCAATTATATGAATCAGCTTTTTACCTATATTAAGCGATTCCACACGGGCAATATCGGTCGTCAAGGCGTCCATATGTGTCTGCCGTTCGGACAGTCCTTCCGCCAACGTTGAATGACAACCGGTTGCATCGGTAAGTGTCTGAGATAGAGGCGCTATTGGCAAACCCGTGCCAGCATCAACCAGCAAGCTGCTTTGAAGTTCATATCCAACATCGCCACCGTGCGTCATTTTTAAGCGTCCGTATTTGGCATGATGGTAAAGAAATTGTAAACGTGACCAATCATGAACAACGAGAGCGTATGGATGCGGGCTAAGCGAAATTTGCTCAAGTGCTAGCGAAATAATTGGCTCATTGAGTTGACTGAAGCTAATTCGCTTATTATTCAGAAAACGCCAGACAGCTTGGGTAGTTGCGAAAGTTGATTTTTGAGCACTTGCGAGGTCTTTAACCGCAGAAGCAAGAAGAGCCGCGGGCGTCATATGCTGTTTAACCAGCGTCTGATATCGGCGGGTAAGGCGAGAGTCAATCCCGCCAACAGATAGGTTGAAATCATTCTGCAAAGTAATAACAGGTATCACGATAAATGTGTAGATACCTATG
>NZ_FRDB01000131.1 GCF_900143145.1 Candidatus Sodalis sp. SoCistrobi | reverse complement strand
TGCTCATGCTGAGTTTCCAGCACTAGATTAACTGCCCGTTCACGGACTTCCGGAGAGTAACGTTTGGTCGTTGTCATAGAGACCTCCACTTTTAAAGTATAGACTCTAATTTATCCGGGGTGATTCACATCTCCATTAAAAAGCCCGTTAGACGTTTTCCCGCACTAACCCTAATACAACTTTGTCACCTGGTTTCGTCCTCTATGCAAAAATTCACGCAACTACCTACGACGTGCCAGGTGAACAAACTGGATAAAGATAGCGATATGGAGAGCCAGCCCGGTTGGTTATGTGTTTCACATGGTGATGAAAAGGCTATTGCACCAGACGCCAACATAGCTTCCTCGGCTGCGTATTTGGCGAGCAAATTTGCGTCATGGCTAAAAAAACTGCGGGGAATGTTAAACCCTGAGTCAGGGCGCAATGATAATCTCTTGTCGTTATGCATTATCGTGGCCATCGATTTGTATAATGTTGGGTTGCATATAGGCCATGGGAACATAGTGGTCAAGATCCAGGTCTTTACAGAATTCTTTGAATTGATGGATACTGTGCACATCGGCGCGCTGGTAAAGACTGCAAAGCCTATTTTCAACCGTCCTATGCGAGAGCCCCAAGCGCACAGCAATCTCTTTACTACTCAAACCATGATAAGAGAAGAAAATGATTTCTAGTTCTCTATCGGTGAAATTATTATCTGGCAGATGGTTTGTCAACCGCCCCGGGAATTTACCATTGATAAACTGCAGGGTTGAGAAAAAAAGACAATGTTTGGCTTCGGACAGGGTGCCAACAATATTGCCATCGTCATCGAAAAAAGGGGCTATGTTGAATATATAAGGCTTAATGTCGTTGTCTCTGCCGAACACCGATGTGACAAGTAGCGTTACCGATACGCCACTATCCATGACCGATTTATCGTATTGTTTGAATTCATTATCAAAGACATTTAACCAATGAGGCACTTCTGTTAGTAGCTTTCCTTCAATAATAAATGACGGCGACAAGTCGAGTAATTTACCCATCTCCGGGTTGATGTAAACAAATCTCGCCTCACTATCGCGAATACAGCAGGCATTATGGTAATTTTCAAATAAGTGAATAAGCTGTCTAGAAAGACATTCCCGTTTCAGGGGTATACATGAGCCGCTCATTAATAATCATCCTTGAAAATAGATCATACTACTTAAGGAGTGGTCAGTATTAACGACTAAGGGGTAAATTTACATTATTAAAAACCCCTTATTGACACGAAGATATATGTATGTTAGCGGCGGCAAAGGGGTAGGTTTATTTATATGCCTCATTACTTTTCGCAATAAAACCCCGTCACTTTACCCCAATTACCCAGTAAATGAAATCACAATCAGTAGATATTATTCATAATGCACAGTTCTCTTAGGTGAGCTAATTAGTATTATCACAGCTGAATAGTAGGACCATGTTTTAATTGATATGCAAAAGAATCCATCTGCCAATGTTCATTTTACTTGAGCCTCGTCAGCGTTAAGGCTCAAGTCGTTGCTATTCTCTCATTTAATTACTGTGGACTTTACTTTAATGAATATCCAGTAAGTTATTCCCGCCACGAGAATAGAATTTAAAGAAGGAATGCCATAGCTAATAAACAGTCCCGCTGTACTTCCTATTGCGCATGAGATGAGAGCGATGTAACTTGTTGAAGGAATGGAAGCATCATCAGGCAATATGCCCTTTTCACGTGATGACGCAAGACACTGACGGCTAGTGCGCAAGATGTAATAATCAACCAGCATGACGCCAGCAATGGGAGGAAATATTAGTCCTAATGCCATCAGAAAAGGAATAAAATAATCAAGCAGCCCTGACAATGACAATAAAGTCCCCATCGCCCCTATGATTAACGTGATGGCGGCATAATTAAATTTTCTGCCTGTCAGCATCTCAAGAAAGCCGGTTATATTGATAGATGCAGAGTAGAGATTGGTGTCATTAACCTTAATGGCAGATAATATCACGGTGACTACGCCAACCCAGCCAGCCGTGTTGATCATAATCTCTACAACATTCGAGGTCCCCAGTGAACGCGCGACCAAGATGGCGATTCCATTGATGAAAAATTCTCCTATAATCACCGAGGACGTTATCATCCAGAATACATGCTTCCCGCTTTTACAATACCTGCTGGTGTCGGGGGTAATCAATGCGCCCACGATGAAAAGACCGGCAACCATCGTTGCACCATCGCCAAGAGAGATTGTGTTACCCGATGGAGAAGAAAAGAACAAGCTATCGCCAGTATGCTTCACTATTTCAGTGTAACACATAAAAAAGATGACGGATAAAAAAAGCGGGACCGCTATCTTTGCCGTTATACTTAATGCCTTGAAACCAAAAGCGACGAGAAAGGAAAATACCACGCCACCAATTATCGAGCACCAGAAATAACTGATGTTGTTTCCTAAAACGGTAAGCAAGCTGGTCGAGATTAGCGAGATATTTACCCCAAACCAACCTAATAGGCTTATCGCAATAGCCAGTCCGATTAGCATAGACCCCAATTTACCGAAACCACACCATCGGGATAATACACTGGTAGAAAGACCTTCACGCATGCCGGCGTAGCCTAAACCGAAACTGACGAAAATTAATATGATACTGCCCAACGAGGTCGCCAGCATGGCCTGAAAAAATGTCATGCCATGACCTAGTGTTGTGCCAAGCATAAATTGTGCTAATGAAGTTGCCATGCCCATGCGAACCATGGTCACATTAAACAAACTTACACGTTCATTCATTGGCATCCTATTAAATGCATATGCATCGCTGGCGGTTTTTTCCATGAAATCCTCTCTCCATGATTGATATCATTTTCATTTTACCAAGGACGAAGTATAATTGTAGTTCTCAAAAGATTACAAGCGGTTGCTCAGCCGACCGTATGCTCTGCACGTTTATAGTGATACACCACTTGCATCATGCAGATTCAGTGATAATTTATTTTGTCACCTTGCAAGATGTGTTTTATTAGTTTCTCTATTAATTCCTTTTCTCTTTTAGTTTACATTAGGAGATAACTATCATGGGTAATCATAAAAATGATTTAAAATCATATCTAAAATCACCGCAGTCTTTGATATCATTCATAAAAAACAGTTCAGATCATTGGCTGATAAAGGATAGCGAGGCTCGCTATGTCTTCGTGAATGAATCGGCTTCAGATTTCTTTCGCTTTCCAAAAAGATTCAACGCAGAAGGTAAGTCAGATAAAGACGTTCCGACCGACATCTGTCAAGAACTTTGGCCTGAATTTGTTAAAAGTGATCAAAAAGCTATCAAGGAAAATAAAAAAATAATATCTATAGCAATTCATCACTATGGTATAGGCAACACCAGTAGTTTAGTGCCACATTACGCCGAAAGAGCGCCGCTTTATGATGATGAAAACAAGCTCATCGGCATTGTGAGCCATGGAAGACGTCTTGAAGTACCTGAATTATTATACTACATGAATCGACTTAATAGAAAAACGATTCAAATTGATGCAGATAACGATCTGTTCACCAAAAGAGAGCTGGAAGTTATCTTTTGGGCTCAACAGAGACTTAGCGCTAAAGAAATTGCCAAAAGACTCAATATTTCTTATAAAACGGTTGAAGTTCATCTCATGAATATCTACAACAAGGCCGGTGTTCATAGCTTGATTCAGCTTATTGAGTACTGCAAGCACACGGGTCTTGATAAATATATTCCATTAGATTTTATACGCAAAGGCGTACAATTGATTGACTAGCAATAGGCTGATAAATAATCATCCTTAGGCTTTAAGGTACTATCTGCATTTCAATGAAATATCTGCCAGTCCGGCTAATACCGCCTGAGGCTTCAAAGATAGCGCCCGGCATCGGGAAGGCGGTGACGGTTTCCCTCTCTTCTGGTCGCGGTTTGTCTGCAATGTTTGGAAACACAGCGTTCGACTGCGGCTGCGTGCGGTGGTTTTGCCGGCTCAGGAGAGCAAAATCGCTCGATGAAGGGCCACACTACCCCTGTCGCCGCTGTCGAGCTTACCCAGCCACCACAATCCTTCCCCCTTTTGTTAGCGGGCGGCAAACCAACCCGGTTAGCGGTAACAATTTTTCCGCTATCGCCCTGGGTGCTACCCCGTTGCGCAGGCATACCGCATTAGGTACTTGGCAGTGTCAACGCTTTTGCAACAGGCGATAACCATAGATCTCGCAACCGCCTATCAGGATGACATCAGGTGTTTTAATCGACGTGATTGGAAAATCCTGGGACGCCTGGTGCAAGACGATGTGCATCATAATGGCAAACACCCTGGTGTGGCGGTCTATCGCGCCATGCTTGACACGATGACGGGCACATACCCGAACTGTATTTCGCCGTAGAGCTTAGGGCCGCTGGTGAGCACCCTATGGCCAATAGGCTTCTCTTTGAGGTGACGCCGCGTGGGAATTGCACGGTCTGACGGTAAGGGGGGAGAAAGGTCACCTTTTGGCAACATGCTATCTATATCTACATCTACCGTGACGACCGGATAGCGAACGTCGGGTCAATCATCGATAAGGCCCCTATTGGAGCCCGGCTCGGCTAATTGCTAACGACGTTTTGTCTGGCCATAACGCGCACTGGCGCCTCATCATGAAGTTGGAGCAGATAATGTGCCAGTGAGCATATAACCGGATGGAGAGCTCGTTGCGGGGCAGAGAGCATATAACCGGGTGGAGAGTTCATAATAGGGTTGGGAGCGTGTCAGGTGCTGGCGAGTACGGACACAGCTCAGGGGACGGTGCCCCCTGAGCCCAAGGTTAATGGCCTGACTGCGCTTCATCCTGATCGACAGCGAAGCATGCCACCAGCTGTTCGCCGTAGCCTTTCAGCTGCGGCTGTAGCACGGTGCAAGAGCCGAAACGACGCCGGCAGCGCGCATTAAACGCACAGCCCGGCGGCGGGTTTAACGGGCTCGGCAGCTCGCCGGTCAGCTTAATCCGCTCGCGGCGCAGATCGGGATTGAGGCGCGGAGTCGCGGACAACAACGCCTGCGTATAAGGATGACGCGGATTGTTAAAGATCGCCTCTTTACTGCCCTTCTCAACGCAGCGCCCCAAATACATCACCATCACGTCGTCGGCGATATGCTCTACCACCGACAGATCGTGCGAGATGAACACATACGACAGGCCCATCTCCTGCTGCAAATCCATCATCAGATTCAAGACCTGCGCCCGCACCGAGACATCCAGAGCAGACACCGGTTCGTCGGCGATGACCACATCCGGGTCCAGCATCAGGCCACGGGCAATGGCGATACGCTGGCGCTGCCCGCCGGAAAACATATGGGGATAACGGTCATAGTGTTCGGTTTTCAACCCGACTTTGGCCATCATCGCCAGCGCTTTTTCCCGACGCTCCGCCCGGCTGAGATCGGTGTTGATCTGCAGCGGCTCCTCCAGAATCTGTCCCACCTTTTTGCGCGGATTCAGCGATCCATAGGGGTTCTGGAACACGATCTGGATCTTCTGACGGCGCAAATGCTCGGCGGTACGGTCAGGCTTGAGCAGATCCTGCCCAAGGTAATACAGCTCGCCGCCGCTTGGCGTTTCGATCATGGTCAGCAACCGCCCGAGGGTCGATTTACCGCAGCCTGACTCGCCGACCACCGCCAGAGTTTTACCCCGCTCCAGAGTGAAAGAGACGCCATCGAGCGCTTTGACCCACTTCTCTTCGGCGAACAATTCTTTCTTCACCGGATAATACTTTTTCAGATCCACGGCATGCAGCAGCGAAGTGGATCGGTTATCGATAATGATTTCGCTCATCGGGTGGGCCTCCCGGCATCATCCAGCGGATAGTGACATTTGGACTGGCGGTCCGGCAGCGTGCGCAGCGCCGGCTCCGACTGGCGACAATGGTCGGTGGCATAGGGACAGCGCGGATTGAGTAAACAGCCCGACGGACGGTCATATTTGCCCGGTACGGTGCCCGGCAGCGACGCCAGACGCGCCTTATCGGCGGCAAATTCCGGCAGCGCGCGCAGCAGCGCCTGGGTATAGGGATGACGCGGCGCGCGGAAAATTTCCGTCGCTTTGCCGGTTTCCACCACCTGGCCGGCATACATTACGATAATATGGTGCGCCGCTTCCGCCACCAGCGCCAAATCGTGGGTAATAAGCACCAAGGCCATGTTCTCGCGCTGCTGCAGGTCGAGCAACAGCTCGATTATCTGCGCCTGGATGGTCACATCCAGCGCGGTGGTCGGCTCATCGGCAATCAGCAGTTTGGGCCGGCAGGCAATGGCCATGGCTATCATTACGCGCTGGCTCATACCGCCGGACAGCTGATGCGGATACACATCCAACCGGGAGGCCGGATCGGGGATCCCCACCAGCGTCAGCAGATCGATGGCGCGCTGACGCCGGGTCCTGCGGTTGCCGCCCTGGTGCACCTTGATGGCTTCCATGATTTGGAAACCCACGGTGTAGCAGGGGTTCAAACTGGTCATCGGATCCTGGAAAATCATCGCCATATCGGCGCCGATCAGCTGGCGGCGCTCGTTGTCGGAGATTTTCTGTAAGTCGCGGCCGTTGAACACCAGATTGTCGGCCATCACTTTGCCGGGATAATCAATTAATCCCATCAGGGCCAGCGAACTGACCGATTTACCGGAGCCGGATTCGCCGACGATGCCCAGCACCTGGCCTTGTTCCACCTGGTAGCTGATTCGGTCTACGGCGCGGAACGGGGTGCCCTCATCGCCGAAATGGACCGAAAGTTTGTCTATGGTTAATAACGCCATTGCATCCTCGTTACTGCTTGAGTTTGGGGTCGAGGGCGTCACGCAGGCCGTCCCCCATTAAATTGAACGCCAACACGGTGAGCAGAATGACGAAGCCCGGGAACGCCACTACCCACCAGGCACTCTGGGCGAACTGCAACACGTCCGCCAGCATCGTGCCCCATTCGGGCGTCGGCGGCTGCGCGCCCATGCCCAGGAAGCCGAGCGCCGCCATATCCAGAATGGCGTTGGAAAACCCCAACGAGGCCTGCACGATAAGCGGCGCCAGGCAATTAGGCAGAATATTAACGAACATCTGCCGCAGCGTACCGGCGCCGGCCACCCGCGAAGCGGTAACGTAATCGCGGTTGACTTCCCCCAGCACCGAGGCGCGGGTCAAACGCACATAGTGCGGCAGAGCGACAAAGGTGAGCGCCAGCGAGGCGTTAACAATAGACGGGCCAAAAATCGCCACCAGCACCAGGGCCAGCAGCAGGCTCGGCAACGCCAGCATGATATCCACGACGCGCATGATGATAATATCCACCATACCGCCCAGGTAGCCGGCCAGCAGGCCAAAGATCACCCCCAGCAGCAGCGACAGCGCCACCACCAGACACCCCACCAGCAGCGACAGACGGGCGCCGTACATCAGGCGGCTGAGAATATCGCGACCAACATCGTCGGTGCCGAGCATAAACTGCCAGCTACCGCCTTCCATCCACACCGGGGGCCGCAGCAGCGCATCGCGGAACTGCTCCGCCGGGCCATGCGGCGCCAGTACGCCAGCGCCAGCGGCCACGATAAACATCAGCAAAATGTAGGCCAGCCCGATGACCGCGCCTTTATTGCGTTTAAAATAGTGCCAAAACTCCTGCAGCGGAGTCATCGGTTTCGGCGCGCCGGTCAGCGTCACCGGTTCAGTGACTTGCGTCATTTTCCGTTCCTCTATTTCTTATGCCGGATACGCGGATTGACGACCCCGTACAGAAGGTCGACCAGCAGGTTGACTAAAATGATCAACGTCGCCACCAGCAATACGCCGCCCTGCACCACCGGGTAATCGCGGCGCTGCAGCGCCTCAATCAGCCAGCGGCCAATGCCCGGCCAGGAAAAGATGGTTTCGGTCAGAATGGCGCCCGCCAGCAGCGTCCCGACCTGCAGGCCGATAACCGTCACAACCGACAGCAGCGCGTTGCGCAGCGCATGGACGACAATCACCCGCAGACGGCTCAGCCCTTTGGCGCGCGCGGTACGGATATAATCTTCGCTCAGTACCTCCAGCATCGCCGAGCGGGTCATACGCACGATCACCGCCAGCGGAATGGCCGGCAGGATGATATGCATGACGGCGTCTTTAAAATCGCCCGGCTCGCCCCAAATCAGCGTGTCTATCAGCATAAAACCGGTCAGGGGATGGCTGTCGTCGAGAAACAGGGTATCCCCCACCCGACCGGACACCGGCGTAAGGTTTAGATGCACCGAAACCAACATGATAAGCATCATTGAATAACCCCGAGTTTATTAGAGAGTAATTTTGGCAATACTACGCCGCTTCCTCTGATGCTAATTGCAAAGCGTAATAGTTCATTTCGGCTTCAGTAGGAGGGATGTAACCCAGCCGCCCGAGCAGCCTTCTGTTGTTGTACCAGTCCACCCAGTCCAGCGTGGCCAACTCCACTTCCGTCCGGTTTTTCCAGCTCCCGCGGTGGATAACCTCCGTTTTGTACAACCCGTTGATACTCTCTGCCATCGCATTATCGTAGGAGTCGCCG
>NZ_FRDB01000129.1 GCF_900143145.1 Candidatus Sodalis sp. SoCistrobi | reverse complement strand
AGCTGGATAAGGCGTTTGGTGACGGGGCCAATGTCATTAAACAGCTGTACGGCAACACGGATGTGCTAAACAAGCATATCCATGCGCTGGGCAGCAATGACGGCCTGAAGCGCGCGCGCGACATGGCCGAGAAAATGATTGTGCCCTGGGACCGGCTGACCGCTATCTGGACGGCGATCCGCATTGCCATGGGGCGCACCCTGCTGCCGGTGTTATACCCGTTTATCAATAAAATGGCTGACGGCGGGCAAAAACTGGCCCGCTGGCTGACGCTGTTTCCCAATATTGCCCGTGTGGTGGGCTATGCCGTGCTGGCGTTTCTTAGCCTGGCCGGGGCCGGCGCGGTGGTGAATATCGCCATGGGTGCCAGCGCCTTTGTTATGGTGGGCCTGCAAGGATTGTGGGCAGGTCTGACGGCCCTCATGAAGATCCATGTGGCGGCCCTCTGGTTGTATCACAAGGCGGTGCTGGCCTGGGCGGCCGTGATGCGCATGATGCGCGGCGTGTTGCTGGCGGTGCGGATTGCCGCCGTACTGACCGGCATCGCCATGAATTTTATGTCCTGGCCTGTCCTGCTGATTGTGGGCGCGGTGGCGCTGCTGGTCGTGGGGTGCATTGCGCTGGTCAGATACTGGGATACGCTCAAGGCCGCCATGATGCAGACCACCGCCTTTAAACTGATTGCCGCCTACGTTAGCTGGCTGGCAAGCCTGTTTACACGCGCCTGGGAGGGGATAAGCGCAGGCTGGCAGGCGTTGTGCGCCTACTTTGCCGGCTTTTCCCTGAGCGACACCTTCGCGGGCATGATTGACGGCGTGAGCGAGCTGTTTACCGGTCTCTGGGCGTCGGTGAAAGCCACTTTCTCCCGCACCTGGAACACCATAGCGGAAACCCTCAATCATCTGCCCGGCGTTAACCTGTCCCTCTCCTCCCTGCCGGGGGATAACACCGCCGGCGTCACCCCGTCAGGCCCCGCGCCGACGCGCCCCGCGAGCGGTCCGCCACTTCTGACCGGCGGGCAGACCAAAGGACTCAGCCCCGGCGGCCTGAGCCGTGAGATCACCACCCATCAGCGCAGCGTCACGGATAACAGCCGCCACATTAATCAGGTGCATATCCACACCACGCAGGGCATGACGCCGGAGGGCTTACTGGAATGGCAGGAGATGCACGCATGAGCCGTTACCTGGATCTGCTGATCACCGACGGGGATTTCACCCTGAACAGCGGCCACGAGCCGCAACGCTGCAAAGAGCGGGTGAGCATTACCCAGGACTGCGCCCATGCCCTGCTGGAAAGCGGCCTGTTAACGCGCCTGGTGGCGGAGCGTAGCCCCACCCTGCGCGCGGATCTGCTGATGCAGATCACCCTGCTGCTGGAAGAGGACGAGCGCCTGATCCCCGGCACCGTGTTAGTCAGTGAAGAAACAGCGAAACGGCTGTGGGTGACAGCGCAAACCTATGATTTTGGTCGTATTGAGATGAGTCCCCGCTATGACGAACAAACCCGAGATTGATTACGAGCAGGCGCTAAAAGACAGCGGTATGCCGACCACTGAAGAGGCCATTCATCACGCGTTTGCCGAACAGGTGAGCGCCGCCGGGCTGGTGACCAATACCTCGCGCATGTCGCCGTTCTGGCGGCTTATTCAGGCGACGGTCACCACCCCGGTACTGTGGCTAAAAAATGCCCTGGTGTCGGTGGTGATGAAAAACATGTTTCTGGTGACCGCTGACGGGGCCTTTCTTGATGCGTTTGCCGCCGGCGTCAGCCTGTCCCGTAAACCCGCCACCGCCGCCCGTGGCGTGGTGCGGTTTTTCAAGGAAAACGCCGAAGCCGAGGTCACCGTTCCCGCCGGCACCGTTATCGAGACCGAACGCCTTAACGGCACGGTTTATCGCCTGATGACCGAGGCAGATCATACCCTTGGCGCAGGGGCGGAAAGCGCCCTGGTCAACGTCAGCGCCGGGCAGACCGGCGGCGGCAGCAATCTGGCGCCGGGGTATTACCGCATTTTACCCCACGCGGTACCGGGAATTGCCCAGGTCACCACGGAAGAGGGCTGGTTGTTGACGCCGGGGGCGGATGCGGAATCCGATGACGAGCTGCGCGAGCGCTGCCGCAACCAATATAACCTGGCCGGGAATTACCACACCGATGCGGTGTATCGCAGCATGATAGCCGCCGTGGCGGGGCTGAGCATTGACCGTATTTTCTTTGAGCACGATGCACCACGCGGGCCCGGCACCGCCAACGCGTATTTGTTGCTGGATTCCGGTGTGGCGTCAGAGCCGTTTATTCAGGCGGTCAATGCGTACATCACCACCCAGGGCCACCACGGCCACGGCGATGATATGCGCTGCTTTGCCCTGCCGGATACCCGGCACGACCTCACTGTTACGCTGTTTGTGAAGAACAAGACCAATTTTACCCCTGAGGCGCTGACCACGTTGACGACCGGCTGTGAAACCCTCATCCGCTGCGCGTTTCGTGAGAATGCAGCGTTTGAGGTGAAAAAGACCTGGCCTCATGCGCGCTTTTCGTTTTCCTCGCTGGCCCGCTCGCTGCATCAGACGTTTGGGGCGCTGGATTCGGTCGCGTTCTCGCTGTCCGATATTGTTAGCCAGCTTGACGTCCCGCGCCTGAAAACCCTGACGATTGAGGTGAAGGATGCCTGATTTTGACAAGCAACTGGACCAATTGCGTCTGCCGGTCTGGATGGACAAGGGCGAGCCTGCCCGCCTGTTACGCGCCTGTCATGCTTTTTGGCGGCAGGTGTATGGCTCCCTGACCTGGCCGTTGCGCCAGCTGAATGCCACCACCTGCGCGGAGTCACTGCTTAACGTGCTGGCCTGGCAGCGCGATATCAGCCGTTTTGACGGCGAGCCGCTGGCCCTGTTCCGTCTGCGTGTGCGCTACGCCTTTGTCAATGCTCGTGACGCCGGCTCGGTAGCGGGCTTTATCGCCATCTTTGCGCGTCTGGGTATCGGCTGTGTGGAAATCGTCGAGCGTCTGGACGGCCTGGATTGGGACGTGGTACGGGTGCGCCTCAGCGACGGCCAGCTAGCCGGCCATCCTGATTTGCTGCGCCAGATTATCCGGCAGTACGGGCGCACCTGCCGCCGTTACCAGTTTGAGGTGATAAACGGAACTGACCTGCATCTGCGCGCCGGTTGGGTCGGCGGTGATTACCAGTGCTACAGCGCCATGCTACCCCCATCGAGAGAGAAAACCTGATGTCACAAACGATTATCACTACAGCCTTTGAGCAATGGAAAGCCCGGGAAGCCGCCGAGGGAACGCCGGTGGTGCTGGATGAGTTTGTCTTTGCCCAGGTGCCGGGGCTGGATCCTGCCGCGCCCATCGACCGTAACGAAACCTTGCCCGCGGCCGAATACATCGTACACCGCCAGGCGGTGAACAAGACCGGCGTCGTCAATCAGCATGCGGTGGTGTATTCGGTGACGCTGGGAACGGAAGTCGGCGACTTTGATTTTAACTGGGTTGGCCTGGCGAACCGGGACAGCGGCACGTTGGCACTGATTGTGCATGCGCCGGTGCAGCGCAAGCGGGCCACCGCGAACGGCCAACAAGGTAATGCCATTACCCGCTCCTTTTTGATGGAGTATACCGGCGCGGCAATGGAAACCGGTATCACTACGCCCGCCGAAAGCTGGCAGACCGATTTTACCGCCCGGCTGTCCGGCCTGGATGAACGCCAGCGCCGGATTAACCTTGACCATTACGGTGCGGCCGCTTTCTTTGGTGACGGTTTTCGGGTCACGCGCAGCGGCCAGCGGTATACGGTCACCGCCGGTATTGGCTATATCGGCGGACTGCGCGCTGAACTGACGAAAAATCAGCCACTGACCATGCGGGCTGCACCGACCCACGTATGGGCAGATGTCAGCCTGCAAGGGAATGTGGTGAGCCGCTGGGAGACGGTTATCACCTTTTCTCTGGGCGAGGTCAAAACCGATTACGTGGATGAAAGCGGCTTTGCCCATTATGTGTTTGCCCTGGCGCGCATTGACGAGGACGGTACGGTAACCGACCTGCGCCCGTCCGGCTCACTGCCAGAGCAGGCGGCCAACAACGCCTATCTGCGCAAGGATGACAATCTGGCGGCGCTCACCGACAAGGCGAAGAGCCGGAAACATCTGGGGCTGGGGAAGCTGGCGACACAAGACCGCGAACAGCCGGCAACGCTGACCCAAGCGGGGATTAGTGCGCTGAGCAATGCCACCGACAGCGAGGACGACACCACAGCGGCGACGCCCCAAGCCATCAAAACGGTGCAGGATAATGCTAACCGCCGGCTGGAAAAGGCGCAAAATCTGGCTGACCTGCCAGACAAAGGCGCGGCCCGCAGTCATCTTGAGGTATACAGCCAAAGCCAGACGGACACGAAATTTCTGCCGAAAACCGGCGGCACCGTTAATGGCCCGCTGACGGTGGAAGGAAAGACCCAGTTTACCGGCGAACTTCATGCCAACCGTGGCGCGCTGTTTGGCGGCAATCTCGTCGTCTCATGGGGCGGTAGAACCGCGACTTTCCACGAAAATGGTGATGTGACCGCCCCTATTTGGAGCGGTGCTTTGAGCGCCTGGCTCCATAATCAACTTCGTCAGAGTGTTCCGTCTGGCATTCCCCTTCCCTGGCCAAAGCAGGATGTCCCTGCGGGTTGGTTGAAGTGTAATGGCGCGCCTTTTGATAAAGCCCTGTTTCCATTACTCGCACAAGCCTATCCCTCGGGTGCATTACCAGACCTGCGAGGAGAATTTATCCGTGGCTGGGATGATGGAAGAAGTGTTGATGCCGGGAGAGGGGTTTTATCCTGGCAGGAGGGGCAATCTCCTGTTTCGGGGCCACATGGCTACTGGAAAAATGATAACTGGAATAACGGCCAGCAACGAGCCACGGGATTTCAGTTTGCAACCGGTACGGATAACGGCGGCTGGCATCCCATTATTCAACAATATGAGCATCAAAGAGAAACTCGTCCCCGTAACGTCGCCTTTAATTACATTGTGAGAGCAGCATAATGCACAAATATTCCACTGACATTCCGACGGCCATACTGGATGATAACGGCTTGTGTCATACTCCCGGCTGGTTAACCGTGTACCATGCACATCCCATGACACGTGAATATATCAACGCCAGTTATGAATATCTCCCTGCGGGTGTGGGTCTGCCTGCGCACGGCTATGCGGATAAACCGACCTTGCCGAAAAACACCGAAGCACTATTGAGAGCCATCGAGGGCAATAAATGGGAATGCGTTCCCGATTATCGCGGTCAAACCTCATGGGATATCAACACGCATCAGGCATTCACGATTACCGAGCCGGGTAAACTTGCAAACCACTTAACGCTGATGGCTCCTGCATCGGAATATGATGTCTGGAATGGTCAGCGCTGGATAAAAGACGTTGCCGCAGAGCAGGCGGCAATACAAAACACGGCCCATGAGGAGAAGACGCGACGACTTGATGTCGCCGGGCAGAAAATAATCTCGCTGGAGCGTGCTATCAAGCTCAATATGGCGACGCAAGCTGAGGTTGATGCCTTAAACGCCTGGGAGACCTACAGCGTACTGCTAAACCGGGTGGATATCAGCACCGCGCCCGATATCGACTGGCCGGAGGCCCCGGCATGAGGTGGCGTAAGTCAACACTACGGTTGACAGAGAGTCTTCCGCCTTTGACCTGCACCGTCTTGCCAGTGCATCCCTGGACGCCGGGGGTGGGACGCACCGCCGCCTCGGGAAGCTACCTGAGTCCACAAAATGCCGTGCACTGGCTGGCGCAAAAGCTATCTGGCTCAGGGCGTAATCTGCGCGTGATGGTAATGATGCTCTGCGCCACCTCGCAGCCGGAATTTATGTCCCTGCTCGCCGCTTTCTCAGCGGTGTTACCCCTGCCAGTGCTGGGGCAAGTCTCGCGCATGGCGCAAACAGCGGCCACGCAGGCCATCACCCGGATGCAGCTTCCGCCTAAAGCCAGCGGCGGCTTACCTGCCCCGCTGCCGTTATCTGCCGGCACACTGCGTCTGGCGCAACGGGCAAAAATCATGGCAGAGGCAAAGGCGGAGGCAGCCAGCGGGGCCAGTGTGGCTCAACTACAGGCTCACTTAACCGCGCTGTCTGAGGCGCGCCAATCGGCCCACGATGCTATCGGTCAGGCTCTGGGAGACCTGAGCCAGAAAAGCGTCAACGCCTGGGTATTTACTGGCGAAGGACTGGCGGCCACCCTGGCGGCCAACATGCAAAAAGCGGTGCCGCAACCCGATGCGGTGATGACCCTGGCGACGCTGTTTGCCGGAGACGCGGTCTCTGCACTGGAGGCGATGGTCCATGACAATCATCACATTGGCCCTTGATGGCGAAGCGCTGCCGCTAAAAAGCCTGATGGTGACGCCCACCATGCAGTTTCAGGAAAAAGACCAGTCGGGGCAAACCTCCAGCACCGCCAACGCGGAGCAGGGCATCAAGCCTAAGGAGCTGCGCGTCTCTGGGGTTATCCCGTTTACGGAGTCCGAGGTGCTAACGCGCCTGTTTGCCCTGGCTGAAGCCACCGAGGGAGGCAGGCTGAAACGCTACCGCGTGGCGAATCATACTGCCCAGGCCATTAACTTTCGGCTGGCGACGTTTAGCGGCTCGATAGAGGCCCCGAAGCAGGACGGTAAACAAGCCTGGCTGGTGACATTCACGTTACGCGAACATCTGAGCGTGCCCGAGAAGAAAGACGCGCGCGAAGGCAGTCAAACCGCCGCCCAGAAACAGAGTCCGGGCAAGGGGCCAGCAAACGGCACGCCGGCGGCAGAGAGCGACGAACAATTAAGCTGGTTTGAACGCAAGGTGCTCAAACCCGTCAATGACGCGCTGGGGTAAGACTATGAAACCGATTAAACGACTGATGTTGTCAGGGGATACGGTACCGTTGGTTGACGTCAACCTGATATTGGAGATAAGCGCCAGCGGGCGAGGATTTATCACCGCCCAGACGGAAAAGGACTACAGCGGTAAGCTGGTTCGCCTGGATATCGGCTACCCTGAGCGGGTATTACGCTGGTTTACTGGCTTTGTTGAACGTGCGCAACCTGCCGGAAAAGGCTTCCAGCGCCTCTTTGTCCGCGAGATGAGCGGTATCTTTGACCGTCCCTGGCCCTGTTCATTTCAGCATCCGACCCTGCGCCAGATAGCCGAGTGGATACAGGCCCAAAGCGGCCTCACCGTGGTCCTGCCGACCGCGTCAACTGACACCGATACCCCCATACCCCATTTTACCCACAGCGGCAGCGGCTATCAGCTGCTGGCCGCCCTGGGGCCGGCATTTGGTATACAAGACTACCTTTGGCAACCGCTGCCGGACGGCGGGATTTACCTGGGCGGCGCTGCGCACGCCCTGTTTGCCGGCAAGCCGGTCTCTATCCCCCCGGAGTTCAGCCAGACACAGGCGGCAGGCAATACGCTAACGCTGCCCATGGTGCCCAGCCTGCGCCCCGGTGTGGTCGTCAACGGCAAGCCGCTGGTCACGGTACGCCTGGAGAATGACACCATGGCGCTGACCTGGCAGGCTGCCAACCCTCTGACGGGAAAAGCCACCACCAAATCGCCCGCACAGCGCCAGATTGATGCAGCCTACCCGGAATTGTCCGCCGGGCTGCATCTGCCGAAATTTGCGCGGGTCGAGGGGCCGAGTGAAGCGATCAGCCGGGGTGACCTGGCCGATCCGTTCCGCCCGCGTTACGCGGTGGATGTTCAATTACTGGATGCGGACGGCAACCCGGCAGCGAATACGCCAGTATATCCCGCCGTGCCGCTCCCCCTGCCGATGGCCGGCGCAGAGTCGGGGCTGTTCCATTTTCCGCCGCCGGGCACGCTCCTTGAAATCGGTTTTACCGAGGGTCGCCCGGATAAGCCCTTTGTGCGCCAAATCCTCGCCCACGGCCAGACCTTGCCCGATATCAAACCCGGCGAACAGCTTCAGCAACAACGCGCGGAAGTCTTTCAACGTGTCACCGTGGCGGGCGACTGGGAGCGTCAGACGGATCAGTCTATCCGCGAAAGCGCCCAGCACCGTGACATCACGGCGGATAGCGAAAACCGGACGCTGGTCACCCGCACCACCACGGTACAGGCCACGGACAAGACCACCGTACTGGGCAGCGCCCGTCTTCTGGCCGGCAGTATCCAGCAGATCGCCGAGGGCGATTACAGTGTGGCGACCCGCGCAAACTATGTCGCCAGCATCGGGCAACACGCGACAACGGACATCGGCGGCGACCTGATAGAGAAAATCGGCAACATCCGCCGTAGTCTGGCGACCGCGCGCCAGGAAGTGATCGCCCCCGTCGTCTGGGTGGGCAGTGAGCAGGTCAACGTGATGGCGCTGATGCTCGACACCCTGGACGTGCTGCAAACGCTGGCGCAGCAGACCGCCAGCCATACCCACAGCAACACCGGTGCGCCCCAGAACGCCGGAGAGATAGCGGCAACCGGAGCACAGTCTGACGCCTTACGCCGCCGGTACGCGCCCGTTATCGGCTGATCTCCCCGCACACCCCTGCCCGCATCACGCGGGCTTTTTTGTGGCTGCCGCTCACAG
>NZ_FRDB01000126.1 GCF_900143145.1 Candidatus Sodalis sp. SoCistrobi | reverse complement strand
TGCTCATGCTGAGTTTCCAGCACTAGATTAACTGCCCGTTCACGGACTTCCGGAGAGTAACGTTTGGTCGTTGTCATAGAGACCTCCACTTTTAAAGTATAGACTCTAATTTATCCGGGGTGATTCACTATTCAGGATGCCAGTGGCAACACGGTGAAAACCGTAAACCTCGGCAGCCAGACCGCCGGCGCGCACGCATATAGCTGGGACGGCACCGACGATGCCGGCACCGCGGTGGCTGAAGGCTCCTACAGCTTTACCGTCAGTAGCAGCAGCACCACCGCGACGGCGCTGAAATACGCCGAAGTGTATGGCGTCAGTAATAGCAACGGCACCACGCAGCTGAATCTCGGCCTATCGGGGAATGTCACCCTCGATAAGATCAAACAAATTATTTAACGACTAATCACAGCGCGCAGGGCATGCCGCGGCCACTCCCACAGGAGAGTATCAATGAGTTTTTCACAGGCGGTCAGCGGGTTAAACGCCGCATCAAGCAATCTGGACGTCATTGGCAACAACATCGCCAACGCCGAAACCAACGGCTTCAAAGCCGGCTCGGTCTCGTTTGCTGATGTGTTTTCCAGCTCGAAGGTCGGGCTGGGGGTGAAGGTGGCCTCGGTGACCCAAAACTTTAATGATGGCACGGTGAGCTCCACCGACAATGGCCTCGACGTCGCCATTTCCAACAATGGCTTTTTCCGCCTGGTCGACGGCAGCGGCGCCGTGTATTACTCACGCAACGGCGAATTTTCCCTTAACGCGGATCGCCAGTTGGTCAACAGCAGCGGCTACGTGGTCACGGGCTATGCCGCCAGCGGCAACCCTGCCACCATCCAGCAGGGGGCCGACCCGGTGGCGCTAACCATTCCCAGTCAAGGGCTGTCCGCCAGTGCGACCACCACCGGCTCGATGGTGATGAGCCTGACCTCCAGCGCGACGTCCGTTGGCACGGCCACTTTTGATCCCGACGATAGCAGCACCTACAGTTTTTCCCAGCCGTTGACCACCTATGACAGCTTGGGCAACCCGCACAACGTGAGCCTGTATTTCGCCAAAACCGACGATAACACCTGGCAAGTCTACAGCGTGGACAACAGCGACGGCGACGGTACCGTTAACAACGTCGGCACGCTCAATTTTGACACCAACGGCCAGTTGACCGGCACCGATACGTTTTCCATTAATATGGCCGCGCTGAACGGCGCGCCGGCGCAGACCTTTAATCTCTCCTTTGACGGCACCCGGCAGCAATATGCCAGCAGCAGTAGCGTCAGCAGCCAGACCCAAGACGGCTACAGCGCCGGCGATCTCACCAGTTACACCATTAATGACGATGGAACCATTTCCGGTACTTACTCCAACGGCAAAACCCAGCTGCTGGGCCAGATTGTGCTGGCGAATTTTGCCAACCCGCAGGGGCTTCAATCCGACGGCAACAACCTGTGGTCCGCCACCGCCGCCTCGGGTCAGGCCATTGTCGGCACCGCCGGTAGCGGGACGTTCGGCACCTTGACCAGCGGTGCGCTGGAGACCTCCAACGTCAACCTCAGTCAGGAACTGGTGAACATGATCGTCGCCCAGCGTGATTACCAATCCAACGCGCAAACCATCAAAACCCAAGACGCGATTTTGCAAACGCTGGTCAGCCTGCGCTAACCGTAACGGAACAACCCTATGGATCACGCTATTTACACCGCCATGGGCGCGGCCGCGGCGTCGTTGGATCAGCAGGCGGTGATTGCCAACAATCTCGCCAATGCGTCTACCACGGGTTTCCGCGCACAGCTGTCTGCCGCGCGCGCGGTGCCGGTGGAGGGGGAATCCCTGCCGACCCGCACCCTGAGCGTAGCCTCGACGCCGGGCGCGCTAATGACGCCCGGGCCAATTCAGACCACCGACCGTCCGCTGGATGTTGCGCTCGGCGGCGACGGATTTTTGGCGGTGCAACTGCCCGATGGTCAGGAAGCCTATACCCGCAACGGCAATATTCAGCAGGATGCCGATGGGCAGCTGACGGTGCAGGGTTATCCGCTCATGGGGCAAAACGGCCCGCTGGTGGTGCCGACGCAGGCGTCCCTCACTATCGGCGATGACGGCACCGTGTCGGCGTTGGGCGATGGCGATGCGTTGAACACCGTGGGGCCGGTAGGGCAACTGAAACGGGTAACCGCCGATACCGGCGCGCTGGTGCGCGGCGATGACGGCCTGTTTCATCAGTACGACGACGGCCAGGGCGCACAGGCGCCGTTGCCGAACGATAATGCCGTCCGCGTCATGTCCGGCGTGTTGGAAGGCAGCAACGTCAATACGGCTGAAACCCTGGTGGACATGATTGGCACCGCCCGTCGTTTTGAAATGCAAATGAAGGTGATTGCCAGCGTGGATCAGAACGCCCAGCAGGCCAACCAGCTTTTGTCCCTTAGCTAACTTCAGGAGAGTCAACGGATGATCCGTTCTCTGTGGATTGCCAAAACGGGACTGGATGCCCAGCAGACCAACATGGATGTGATATCGAACAACCTGGCCAACGTCAGCACCAACGGCTTTAAGCGCCAGCGCGCGGTGTTCGAGGATTTACTGTATCAAACCGTCCGCCAGCCGGGGGCGCAATCGTCGGAGCAGACCACGCTGCCCTCGGGGCTGCAATTGGGCACCGGGGTGCGTACCGTCAGCACCGAGCGGCTGCACAGCCAGGGCAACCTGGAGCAAACCGACAATAGCAAAGATGTGGCCATTAACGGCAAGGGTTTTTTTCAGGTGCAAATGCCGGACGGCTTCACTGCCTACACCCGCGATGGCTCGTTTCAGGTCGATCAAAACGGCCAGATGGTGACCTCCAGCGGCTACCCGATTCAACCGGCTATCACCATTCCCGACAATGCCCTGACCGTCACCATTGCCCGCGACGGCGTGGTGAGCGTGACGGTGCAGGGGCAGGCCAACGCCACGCAGGTGGGGCAGCTGACGCTGAGCAACTTTATTAACGAGGCGGGGCTGCAAAGTCTGGGGGAGAACCTGTACCAGGAGACCGACAGTTCAGGCGCGCCCAATTAGTCCACTCCCGGGCAAAACGGCGCGGGATTGCTCAGCCAGGGCTACGTGGAAACCTCGAACGTCAACGTGGCGGAAGAGCTGGTGGATATGATCCAGGTGCAGCGCGCTTACGAAATCAACAGCAAAGCGGTCAGCACCTCCGACGCCATGCTGCAGAAATTGACGCAACTTTAACATGATGAACGTCTACGGCGCGGGCTTACCCTGCGCCGCCGGATCGGGCAGGCCCGGCGCGCGCCGGCTGTCCGGCGGCGGACGTTTGCAGCGGGACACCCCATTGGTAATGGCATTGCGAATACCCTTAGCGTTCGGCCGTAGGCCCGCGCCGCTCAATTATCTGGCCGGCGCGGGTGCGTTGTGCCTGGCGGGCTGCGCGTATCTGCCCCACAAAGATCTGGTGGCAGGGCCTACCTCCGCCCAGCCGGCCCCGGCGTCGATGCCGGTAGCGAATGGGTCGATTTTTCAGGGTGTCCAGCCGATGAATTACGGCTATCAACCCTTGTTTGAGGATCGGCGGCCGCGCAATGTGGGCGACATCCTGACGATTACCTTGCAAGAGAACGTCAGCGCCAGCAAAAGCTCGTCGGCCAACGCGTCGCGCGAGGGTAGCAATACGCTGGAGTTCGCCACGGTGCCGAAAATGCTTAATGGGTTGATCGGTAACCAGAAAGCAGATCTGGATGCGAAAGGCACCAATGATTTTGACGGTAAAGGCGGCGCCTCGGCAAAAAACACCTTTACCGGCACCATGACCGTGACGGTGGCCGAGGTCCTGGCTAACGGCAACCTGAGAGTGGTGGGCGAAAAGCAAATCGCTATCAATCAGGGCACCGAATACATCCGCTTTTCCGGCGTCGTCAACCCGCGCACCATCAACGGCGATAACGCGGTGGCGTCGACGCAGGTGGCGGACGCCCGCATCGAGTACGTGGGTAAAGGGTATATCAACGAAGCACAGGAAATGGGCTGGCTACAGCGCTTTTTCCTGAATGTCCTTCCTTATTAGAGGCCATCATGACCAGGAACCCGCCCGCCGCCGTGGCCTGTTTGCCGCCGCCGCGCTGTGCATTTCGCTGTTGGTGGCGCCCGCCGGCGCCGAACGTCTGCGGGATCTGGTGGATATCCAGGGCGTGCGGGATAACCCGCTGATTGGCTATGGCCTGGTTGTGGGCCTGGACGGCACCGGCGATCAGACCACCCAGACGCCGTTTACCACCCAAAGCCTGAAAAATATGTTATCGCAGTTGGGGATAACCGTGCCGAGCGGTACCAATATGCAACTGAAAAACGTCGCGGCGGTGATGGTGACCGGGAATTATCCGGCGTTTGCCCGCGCCGGCCAGACCATCGATGTGGTGGTATCGTCGATGGGGTCGGCCAAAAGCCTGCGCGGCGGCACGCTGTTGATGACGCCGCTCAAAGGCGCGGACGGTCAGGTCTATGCGCTGGCCCAGGGCAACCTGCTGGTCGGCGGCGCCGGCGGCAGCCGGGTGCAAATCAATCAGCTGTCGGGAGGACGCATAAACAATGGCGCGGTGATTGAGCGGGAATTACCCAGCACCTTCGGCCGCAGTCCGCTGTTATCGTTGCAGCTTAAGACGGAAAACTTCAGTTTGTCCCAGCGCATTAGCGACGCCATTAATCGCTTTAACGGGATGGGAGTCGCCCGGGCGCTGGATGGCCGCACCGTGGAAGTCAGCCTACCGGCCGACAACAGCGCGCAGGTGCGTTTTCTGGCGCAAATCCAGGATATTGACATCGCCGTCGGCCAGATGGATGCGAAGGTCATTATCAATTCGCGTACCGGTTCTGTGGTAATGAACAGAAATGTCACCCTGGATAATTGCGCGGTGGCGCAGGGCAATCTCTCCGTCGTGGTGGACAGCCAACTGAACGTTAGCCAGCCGGACACGCCGTTCACCAACGGCAATACGGTTGTCACGCCGCAGACCCAGATTTCGGTACGGCAAAACGGCGGTTCGCTGCAAAAAGTGGAATCCAGCGCCAGCCTGAATAATGTTATCCGGGCGATGAACGCCCTGGGCGCGACGCCGAACGATCTGATGTCGATCCTGCAAGCGATGAAAAGCGCCGGCTGTCTGCAGGCCGAACTGGAGATTATTTGATGCCGCCGCTGGAGAGTATGGATTTATCCCCCGCTTATGACGCCAACGCGCTGAATAAACTCCATCAGCAGGCGGCGGCCCAGTCACCCCAGGCCCTGAAAGCGGTTGCGAAACAGGTCGAGGGCCTGTTTGTGCAGATGATGCTAAAAAGCATGCGCGATGCGCTGCCGCAGGAAGGGCTGCTGGATAACCACCAAACGCAGCTCTACACCAGCTTGTATGATCAGCAAATAGCCCAGCAGCTCTCCGCCAAAGGGCTGGGGCTGGCGGATATGATGGTGAAGCAATTGAGTCCCGCCCAAGGCGCCGCCGGCGCGCAGGACACGACGTCTGCCGCTCAGGGCGGGTTGCCGTCCATGGCGCCCGGCACCGGTACCTTTATGCCGCCTGCGCTGCTGGGGGAAATGCTGCGGCGCGCGATGCCGCAGCAGGAGGGAGAGTCGCAGGCCGCGGCCCCCGCCGCCACCGGCGGCGGCAGCTTCACCGAGCGGCTGGCCATTCCTGCAATGATTGCCGGCGCCCGCAGCGGTATTTCCCATCATTTGATTTTGGCGCAGGCGGCGCTGGAATCCGGCTGGGGTAAGCGAGAAATCCCTACCGCCGACGGAAAACCGAGCCATAACGTTTTCGGCATTAAAGCCACGCCTGATTGGCAGGGCGCATCGACCACCGTGATGACGACGGAATATGAAAACGGCAGGGCGGTAAAAGTTCCGCAGCGTTTCAAAGTGTACGACTCATATTTGTCAGCCATCGAAGACTATATTTCGCTGCTCACCACCAATCCCCGTTATCGTGAGGTAGTCAACGCCCGGCAACCCGAAGAGGGGGCTTATGCGCTACAGCGCGCCGGCTACGCCACCGATCCCGGCTATGGGGAAAAACTGGTGCAGATAATCGGCCAATTAAAAGATACCGCCCACCGGGCGGTAAAAGCCTATACCCATGATTTAAGCTCGCTGTTTTAATAACGCCCGGCGAATTCTTTTTTATGCGCTCTAAAGTTTTGCCCCTTAGCGCCGTTATTTTTTTAATTGCCGTTATTATTCGCCGGTTTTTTTATTCACCACCCGGAAGAAAGGAAAAGTTATGTCCAGCCCATTATACAGTATCGCTTCTTCCGGATTAAAAGCCGCCCAGATAGCGCTGGCCACGACCTCGAACAATATCAGCAACGCTTACGTCGACGGCTATAATTTGCAGCGCGTGACGTTGAGCGAGGCCCAGCAAAGCGGGGCGCTGGGTAATGGTGTGACCATCACCGGTATCAGCCGCGCCTATGACTCGCTGGTGGTAGGACAGCTACGCGCCGCCTCAACCTCCGCCGCTGCCGCCAGCACCTATTCGGATAACATCAGCCAAATTGATAATCTGCTGTCCGATTCGGATACGGATTTGTCCACCCAGATGAGCACCTTTTTCGCCTCCCTGCAGGCGTTGTCCTCGGCCGCCAGCGATAGCGCGGCGCGCCAGACGGTGATCGGCAGCGGGCAGAATCTGGTCAGCCAGTTCAGCAGTCTGGACAACACGCTGCGTGATATGGACAGCGCCATCGACAGCCAGCTCTCGGCCACCGCCGATCAAATCAACACCTACGCGCAACAGATTGCCAATCTTAATGCCCAGATAGCCCGTCAGGGCACCGGTTCAGAGTCCAATGCGCTGCTCGATCAGCGCGACCAATTGGTCAACTCCCTCAATGAGCTGGTCGGCGTCAATGTGACGGTGCAGGACGACAGCACTCTTAGCCTGACTATCGGTAGCGGGCTGACTCTGGTGCAGGGCAGCAGCGCCTATTCATTAGCGGTGGTACCGTCCGCGGCGGATGCGTCGCAGATGGCCCTCGCCTACGATCGCGGCAATGGCACCCTGAGCGAGATAGACCCCGCCACCCTCTCGGGCGGCAGTCTGGGCGGTATGCTGAGCTTTCGCGACGGTGCGCTGGCTGACGCCCGCAATCAGCTGGGGCAAATTGCGCTGGCGTTCGCCGACAGTTTTAATCAGCAGCATCAGGCCGGGGTGGATCTGAATGGCGATGCCGGCGGCGATTTCTTCACCCTCGGCAGCCCCACGGTCGTTAGTAACACCCGTAATACCGGCAGCGCCGTGCTGAGCGTGGCTTTTAGCGACAGCACGGCGGCTAAAGCCTCTGATTACACGGCCAAATACACCGCCGACGGCTGGCAGATAACCCGCAACAGCGACGGCGCCAGCGTGGCCTATACCACCAGCACCGACGCGGGGGGCGCCACCGTCCTGAGCTTCGAGGGGCTGAGTATGTCGGTGAGCGGCACTCCGAGCGTTAATGACAGCTATCAGTTAAAAACGGTCTCCAACGTTATTCAGGGCCTCAGCGTCGCCATCACCGACCCCGGTCTTATTGCCGCGGGTCAGGCGGACGACGAGAGCGGCGACGGCGATAACCGCAATGCCGAGGCGCTGCTGGCGCTGCAAAACACCAAACTGGTGGGCGGTAGTGCAACCCTGTCGACCGCCTACGCGTCGCTGGTCAGTAAAGTCGGCACCGAGACCAGCAATGCCAAAATCACCGCCACAACGCAGGCCAGCATGGTAAGCCAGCTGACCGAGAAGCAGCAGTCGATTTCCGGGGTCAATCTGGATGAGGAATATGTGGATCTGCAGCGTTATCAGCAGTACTACCAGGCCAATTCCAGGGTCATGACCACCGCCGGAACCATTTTCGATGCCTTATTATCGGCGCTTGGCTAACGCCATCGCTGCGCTTTTGTCATGTCGTAAGGGGACACCACCATGCGCCTGAGCACCAGTATGATTTACCAGCGTAATTTAGACGCTATCAGCGAGTCTTACAGCAAATGGGAAAATACCGGTCAACAATTGGCAACCGGTAAGCGGGTTAATGTACCCTCCGACGATCCCATTGCCGCCTCCCAGGCAGTCAAACTCAGCCAAAGCCAGGCCCTCAACAGCCAATACAGCGCGGCGCGTACCAGCGCCACCAACAGCCTGTCGTCGGAAACCACGGTGCTGGAACAGGTGACCGACGTTATTCAAAGCGCCCAAACGCTGTTGGTGCAGGCGGGGGACGGTACGCTTAGCGATAAGGATCGGCAGTCGCTGGCGACGCAGTTGCAGTCTTATAAAGATCAGTTGCTGAATCTGGCCAATAGTCAGGACGGTAATGGCAACTATCTGTTCGCCGGTTATAAAACCAACAGTGCGCCGTTTGTCGAGGGACTGAATAACCCCGAGTTTATTAGAGAGTAATTTTGGCAATACTACGCCGCTTCCTCTGATGCTAATTGCAAAGCGTAATAGTTCATTTCGGCTTCAGTAGGAGGGATGTAACCCAGCCGCCCGAGCAGCCTTCTGTTGTTGTACCAGTCCACCCAGTCCAGCGTGGCCAACTCCACTTCCGTCCGGTTTTTCCAGCTCCCGCGGTGGATAACCTCCGTTTTGTACAACCCGTTGATACTCTCTGCCATCGCATTATCGTAGGAGTCGCCG
>NZ_FRDB01000137.1 GCF_900143145.1 Candidatus Sodalis sp. SoCistrobi | reverse complement strand
TGCTCATGCTGAGTTTCCAGCACTAGATTAACTGCCCGTTCACGGACTTCCGGAGAGTAACGTTTGGTCGTTGTCATAGAGACCTCCACTTTTAAAGTATAGACTCTAATTTATCCGGGGTGATTCAGTTGCGATCGACGATGGCGGCGCCCGGAGGGGCGCTGAAACATTGCGTCAGGTCGTTCCAGGGCCAGCCGGGCGCCTTGTCATGGCTGGCAAACACCGAGGTATCAATGATCAGATCGCCGGTGATTTGTTTGATGCCCTGCTTGCGCAGTTCGGCCACCATATTGCGTAAGCGCTGGCGGGTGAAGGTGGGATCGCCGCCGAAGCGCGCGGTCAGATTGCCGCGCAGGACCCCGCCCACCGGTGCCGCGGACGCCTCCAGAGTGGTGGTGAAGCGATAATCCGGCCCCAGCTGCAGCAATGCCGCGAGGGCAGTAAGCAACTTCATGGTGCTGGCGGGCAGCGCCATTTGCTGACTGTGATAATCAATGGTGGGTTGCGGAGCCCCCACTTTTTGCACCATTAGCGCCAGATTGGCACCGTCGGGTAAGTATTCCGTATAGTTTTCAACCGGCGCCGCCTGTGCGGAAAGCATGAAAACACTGGTCAATCCTATGACTAATCGTAAAAAACGCATAATTTTGGGCAACGGCAAAGTAACGTGCTGTCATACTACGGTGCAAACAGGGATAAAGTAAACGATGACCCACACCGAACTCTGCGGTAAAATACGTATCAAAATGCAAAACTGAGGCTGGCCTGGGAAGCAATTCCGGGGTCGCCTCCTTTTGCTTTGCGCTTGGTGAGCGGCGTGTGCCAAACGCGCGTCGCGCCAGCGTCTGTCACGCCAGGACGGCGATTATTTTAGCAGGAAGAATTTATCTAGAGGTATAATTATGAACCAGATTCCGATGACCCTGCGCGGCGCTGAAAAACTGCGGGAAGAGCTCGAAAATCTCAAAAGCGTCCGCCGCCCCGAAATTATCCGGTCTATCGCCGAGGCCCGCGAACACGGCGATTTAAAAGAAAATGCCGAGTATCATGCCGCCAGGGAACAGCAGGGCTTCTGTGAAGGCCGTATTCAGGAAATCGAAGCCAAGCTGTCCAATGCGCAGGTGATCGATGTGACCAAGCTGGCCCCGAACGGCCGCGTCATTTTCGGCGCAACAGTCAGCGTAGAGAACCTGGATAGTGAAGAGAAACAAACCTACCGCATCGTTGGCGACGATGAAGCCGATTTCAAGCAAAATCTGATTTCCATTAATTCCCCCATTGCCCGCGGGCTGGTGGGCAAGGAAGAAGGGGATATCGTAGTCATTAAGACCCCGGGTGGCGAGGTGGAATACGAGATCCTCAAGGTGGCGTATCTGTAAGCGTCCGGGCGCTGCACAGCCGGCCAACGCCCGCTGTTGACTCCCGCGGGCCGCCGTCGGCTTTGTAAAGAAAAGCAAAAGGCCGCGCGTGGCCTTTTCCTGTGGGTCGGAGAGTGGCATCTTTCCAGCAGAAAAGATGATGTTAGCGGGGTAGCGTAATTTTCCGCTCTTTAGCCGGCCGGTACAGCACCAGAATATTGCAAATAACCTGTACCTTGCTGGCGCCGCTTTCACGAATGATAGCATCGGCAATCAGCGTTTTGGTCTCACGCTCTTCAGCGGCAATTTTCACCTTGATAAGCTCATGATGTTCCAGCGCCTGTTCAATTTCGGCCAGCACACCTTCGGTCAGGCCGTTATTGCCCAGCATTACCACAGGCTTCAGCGAATGAGCAAGCCCCTTAAGGTGCTGTTTTTGCTTATTATTCAGATTCATTTGTATTTTTTACTTAGGTTGGGATTGAAAACGGCATATTCTACCGCCATCTCATACATATCGCCAAATCGGACGATGCTGATTTGGCTTACGGGCGGCCAATTCTTTCCACCGCTACATTCTTTTAGGATAGTTGGGAAATAAGATGGCGACCAAAAAGCGTTCTGCAAGCTCCAGCCGCTGGCTGCAGGAACACTTTAGCGATAAATATGTTCAACAGGCACAAAAAAAAGGACTGCGTTCCCGTGCCTGGTTTAAACTTGATGCAATACAGCAGAGCGACAAGCTATTCCGGCCCGGGATGACCGTGGTGGATTTGGGCGCGGCGCCCGGTGGCTGGTCGCAATACGTCGCCACGCAAATCGGCGGCAAAGGGCGTATCATCGCCTGTGATATCCTGCCGATGGATCCCATGGTGGGCGTTGACTTTCTGCAGGGGGATTTTCGTGAACCCCTGGTGCTGCAGGCCCTGCTTGAACGCGTAGGCGCGCAGAAGGTGCAGGTGGTGTTGTCCGACATGGCGCCCAATATGAGCGGAACGCCGGCGGTCGACATCCCCAAATCCATGTATCTCGTGGAGCTGGCGCTGGAAATGTGCCGGGATGTCCTGGCTCCGGGCGGGAGTTTCCTGGTTAAAGTCTTTCAGGGAGAAGGTTTTGATGAGTACCTGCGGGAAATTCGCTCCCTGTTTACGAAGGTAAAAATCCGCAAGCCAGACGCTTCCCGGGCCCGATCCCGCGAAGTGTACATTGTGGCGACAGGGCGCAAACTATAGTACCCTACGCTAATTGTTAACACCGTTGTAATATGAGGTTAATCCCTTGAGTGACATGGCGAAGAACCTGATTCTCTGGTTAGTTATCGCAGTCGTGCTGATGTCGGTATTCCAGAGCTTCGGGCCCAGCGAGTCCAATGGCCGTAAAGTGGATTATTCCACCTTTATGTCCGAATTGAATCAGGATCAGGTTAGGGAAGCGCGTATTAACGGTCGTGAAATTACCGTTACTAAAAAAGACAGTAACCGCTACACCACCTATATCCCGGTCAACGATCCCAAGCTGCTCGATATCCTTTTGACCAAGAACGTCAAAGTCGTCGGCGAGCCGCCGGAAGAACCCAGCCTGCTGGCGTCGATCTTTATCTCCTGGTTCCCGATGCTGTTGCTGATTGGGGTCTGGATTTTCTTTATGCGCCAGATGCAGGGCGGCGGCGGTAAAGGCGCGATGTCGTTCGGCAAGAGCAAGGCGCGAATGCTGTCGGAAGATCAGATCAAGACAACGTTCGCCGATGTCGCCGGTTGCGACGAAGCCAAGGAAGAAGTTAGCGAACTGGTGGATTACCTGCGTGAGCCGAGCCGTTTCCAAAAGCTGGGCGGCAAGATCCCGAAAGGCGTGCTGATGGTGGGGCCGCCCGGGACCGGTAAAACGCTGCTGGCCAAGGCCATTGCGGGGGAAGCTAAAGTTCCCTTCTTCACCATTTCCGGTTCTGACTTCGTGGAAATGTTCGTAGGCGTGGGCGCCTCGCGCGTGCGCGACATGTTCGAGCAGGCGAAAAAAGCGGCGCCGTGCATCATCTTTATCGATGAAATCGACGCCGTCGGGCGTCAGCGCGGCGCGGGTCTCGGTGGGGGACACGACGAACGCGAACAGACCCTGAACCAGATGCTGGTGGAAATGGACGGGTTTGAAGGTAACGAGGGCATTATCGTCATTGCCGCGACCAACCGGCCCGACGTGCTGGACCCAGCGCTGCTGCGTCCCGGCCGCTTCGACCGCCAGGTGGTGGTTGGCCTGCCCGATGTCCGCGGTCGTGAACAGATTCTGAAAGTGCACATGCGCCGCGTACCGCTGTCGCCCGATATGGATGCGTCGGTCATTGCGCGCGGTACGCCCGGGTTCTCAGGGGCCGATCTGGCTAACCTGGTGAACGAAGCGGCGCTGTTCGCCGCCCGCGGCAGCAAACGCGTGGTATCGATGGTGGAATTCGAGAAAGCCAAGGACAAAATCATGATGGGCGCCGAGCGCCGTTCCATGGTGATGACCGAGGCGCAAAAGGAGTCTACCGCCTACCACGAGGCCGGCCACGCCATTATCGGCCGCCTGGTGCCAGAGCATGATCCGGTGCATAAAGTGACGATTATCCCGCGTGGTCGCGCCCTGGGGGTGACCTTCTTCCTGCCGGAAGGGGACGCCATCAGCGCCAGCCGCCAGAAGCTGGAAAGCCAGATCTCCACCCTGTACGGCGGCCGGCTGGCCGAGGAGATTATTTACGGTCCGGCGAAAGTGTCCACCGGGGCATCCAACGACATCAAGGTAGCGACCTCTATCGCCCGCAACATGGTGACCCAGTGGGGGTTCTCCGAAAAGCTCGGCCCGCTGCTGTATGCCGAAGAAGAGGGCGAAGTGTTCCTCGGTCGCTCGGTGGCCAAGGCGAAGCACATGTCCGATGAAACGGCGCGTATTATCGATCAGGAAGTGAAGTCACTGATTGAGCGTAATTATGTCCGCGCCCGCGCGCTGCTATCGGAAAATATGGATATCCTGCATGCCATGAAGGATGCGCTGATGAAATATGAAACCATCGATGCGCCGCAGATCGACGATTTGATGGGCCGCAAAGCCGTCCGCCCGCCCGCCGGCTGGGACGACACCGTCTCCGGCAATAGCGGCGACGACGGTACGCCGCGCGCCCCGACGCCGGTGGACGAGCCTCGCACGCCGAATCCCGGCAATACCATGTCGGAGCAATACGGCAACCGCTAAAGGTCCCTTGCGCGCCGGCCTGTAAGCCCCGGCGCGGTAATACCGCCAGCCCCGCGTTATACGACACGCCGGGGCTTTTTTTTGCGCTGAAAATGCTAAGATAGCCGCCTAACAGATTGCACAGCATAAGGAAACGCCGTTATGCAACTTATTGCGCGAGAGCGCACCCTCAGCCTGGCGGTGCCCCGCGTCATGGGGATCCTCAACGTGACCCCGGACTCGTTCTCCGACGGCGGCAAATATCAACGTCCGGCCGACGCCATCGATCATGCCGCGGCAATGCTGGATGCCGGCGCAGCCCTTATCGATATCGGTGGTGAATCCACCCGCCCCGGCGCGCAGGCGGTCAGCGATGAGGAAGAAGCGGCGCGGGTGGTGCCGGTGGTCGCGGCGCTGGCGCAGCGCTTTGATACGTTTATCTCCGTAGACACCTCCAAGGCGCTGGTGATGCGTGAAAGCGCGGCGGCCGGTGCCCATATGATCAACGATATCCGCGCGCTCGGTGAACCGGGTGCCCTGGACGCCGCCGCCGCCAGCCAACTGCCCGTCTGCCTGATGCATATGCAGGGCGAGCCGGACACCATGCAGCAGGCGCCGCATTATGAGAATGTGCTGGCGGAAGTAGAGGCTTTTCTCGTACAGCAAATTGCGCGTTGTGAAGCTGCCGGCATCGCCAAAAACCGACTGGTGCTCGATCCGGGCTTCGGTTTTGGCAAGACCCTGGCGCATAATTATCGCCTCCTGGCCCGATTGGGTGATTTGCATCATCTCGGGCTGCCGCTGCTGGTGGGAATGTCGCGCAAATCAATGATAGGCGCATTGTTGGATCTTCCGGCAGAACAGCGGGTTTCAGGCAGCGTTGCCTGCGCGGTAATCGCCGCACTGCAGGGGGCGCAGATTATCCGGGTCCATGACGTCAGGCAGACCGTGGAAGCCATGCGCGTGGTGGAAGCCACGCTTACAGCGAAGGAAACCTATTTTCAATGAGTAATCATCAATATTTCGGCACCGACGGCATCCGTGGCAAGGTCGGCGACAGCCCCATTACGCCGGATTTTGTGCTCAAGCTCGGCTGGGCCGCCGGTAAGGTGCTGGCGCGCCATGGCTCGCGGAAAATCATTATCGGCAAAGATACCCGTATCTCTGGCTACATGCTGGAGTCGGCGCTGGAAGCGGGACTGGCGGCGGCGGGGCTTTCCGCAGCGTTCACCGGCCCGATGCCGACGCCGGCCATTGCCTATTTGACCCGGACCTTTCGCGCCGAGGCCGGCATAGTGATCTCCGCCTCCCATAATCCGTTTTATGATAACGGTATCAAGTTTTTCTCCATCGACGGCACCAAGCTGCCCGACGAGGTGGAAGAGGCTATCGAGGCGGAGCTGGCCAAGCCGCTGACCTGCGTCGAATCGGCGGAGCTGGGCAAAGCCAGTCGCATTGTGGATGCGGCCGGGCGCTATATCGAGTTTTGCAAAGGGACCTTCCCCGGCAATTTAAGTCTTAAGGGGCTGAAGATTGTGGTGGATTGCGCCAATGGCGCCACCTACCACATCGCGCCCAGCGTGTTGCGCGAACTCGGCGCGACGGTGGTGACGCTCGGCTGCCAGCCGGACGGTATGAATATTAACCAGGAGTGCGGCGCTACCGATGTTCGCCTGCTGCAAAGCCGGGTATTGGCGGAGAAGGCGGATTTGGGCATCGCCTATGACGGCGACGGCGATCGGGTGATTATGGTCGATCATCTGGGGCAGAAAGTGGATGGCGACCAGATCCTGTATGTCATTGCGCGGGAAAAACTGCGCCAGGGCCAGCTGTCCGGCGGCGTGGTGGGCACGCTGATGAGCAATATGGGACTGGAGCTGGCGCTGAAGCAGTTGGGGGTGCCTTTCGTGCGCGCTCGCGTCGGCGACCGCTATGTGCTGGAGAAAATGCAGGAAAAAGGCTGGCTTATTGGCGCTGAAAATTCCGGTCACGTCATCTTGCTGGACAAAACCACCACCGGCGACGGCATCATCGCCGGGCTGCAGGTGTTATCGGCGATGGTTGGCAACCACATGAATCTGCACGATCTGTGCAGCGGCATGCGCCTGTTGCCGCAGATCCTGGTCAATGTGCGCTTCGCCGGGCAACACGATCCGCTGGCGTCGGCGGCGGTGAAGCAGGCCAGCGACGACGTGGAGCAGCAACTGGCCGGGCGCGGGCGGGTGCTGCTGCGCAAGTCGGGCACCGAGCCCCTTATCCGCGTTATGGTGGAGGGGGAAGACACCGAGCAGGTCAGCCGGCTGGCGCATCACATTGCTGACGCGGTGAAAGCCGCAGGCTGAGGTGAAGGGCCGGGCGCTGAGGTGGTGAATGCCGCAGGCTGAGGCGTAAGGCCCGGCGCTGAGGCGGTGAACGCCGTGGGCTGAAGTGAAGGGCCCGGCGCTGAGGTGGTGAACGCCGTGGGCTGAAGTGAAGGGCCCGGCGCTGAGGTGGTGAAAGCCGCAGGCTGAGGTGAAGGGCCCGGCGCTAAGGCATAGGTATCTACACATCAGGGAGGAGGCTTAAGAGCAACTCTCGCTAAATGAGTAAGTTCTTCCAGACTATATTCCGATAATAATTTTAGTGTATTCAACAAGATGGATAGGCCAGCGAGCAGAGCAGGAGCGCTCTCTCTGCGGCCTCGCTTTTGCTGTCGTCCTGACAAGCGACATATCAGCTGGCGGGCTGCCGCATTTTCTTCTCCTTCAGCGCGTTGCAGCCGCCATACCAGAACAGCAGCCATACTGGCTATTAACAACCTGCGTAGTACGGCTGGCGCGCTGCGCTGAAGCCATGTTTCTACGTCATGTCCGGCACCTTTCAGCAACTTAAAAAATGATTCAATATTCCAGCGCCAGTAATACCAACGAGCTACTTCCTCGCAGGTGATCTCGCTGCAAACGTTTGTAAGCAGCGTCCAGCGTCCCACCACATTACCGAGATCATCCGTAAGCCGAACAACAACCAATCTGACCGTCAGAGGCTCTCCAGGTTGGATTTTTATGCGGCGGCCGGTTTCTTTATCTTTACGCTTCTGCTGCGCAGCTCGGGTTATGACTATCGAGGTTTCACTGATTTCCATATCAGCTTTTTTCCCTTTCCAGTCTACCTGTCCGCATCCGTTGTATGGCAGAAGAGCAGCAATCTCACCAATTTTCAATGAATTACCTTGCCACTCTGCACCATGTCCTTCTTTTCCTCGGATAAGCCAGCATATTCCTTGAGTACTCAACGTCCGCATATGTCCAATAGAGTCACCCTCTCTATCAATTATATGAATCAGCTTTTTACCTATATTAAGCGATTCCACACGGGCAATATCGGTCGTCAAGGCGTCCATATGTGTCTGCCGTTCGGACAGTCCTTCCGCCAACGTTGAATGACAACCGGTTGCATCGGTAAGTGTCTGAGATAGAGGCGCTATTGGCAAACCCGTGCCAGCATCAACCAGCAAGCTGCTTTGAAGTTCATATCCAACATCGCCACCGTGCGTCATTTTTAAGCGTCCGTATTTGGCATGATGGTAAAGAAATTGTAAACGTGACCAATCATGAACAACGAGAGCGTATGGATGCGGGCTAAGCGAAATTTGCTCAAGTGCTAGCGAAATAATTGGCTCATTGAGTTGACTGAAGCTAATTCGCTTATTATTCAGAAAACGCCAGACAGCTTGGGTAGTTGCGAAAGTTGATTTTTGAGCACTTGCGAGGTCTTTAACCGCAGAAGCAAGAAGAGCCGCGGGCGTCATATGCTGTTTAACCAGCGTCTGATATCGGCGGGTAAGGCGAGAGTCAATCCCGCCAACAGATAGGTTGAAATCATTCTGCAAAGTAATAACAGGTATCACGATAAATGTGTAGATACCTATG
>NZ_FRDB01000125.1 GCF_900143145.1 Candidatus Sodalis sp. SoCistrobi | reverse complement strand
TCAACGATCTGCTCTTTAACTCCCGGCTTTCGCGCTTCATAGCGGTAGGTAAGCTGGAATACACGGTGACAGCACTGACACCGGAAGCGTTCGCGCTTAGTTGGACTAAGGCCATGTCGATAAATTTCATCTGAATGGCAGCGAGGACAATGAACAGAAACTGTAACCACGTGGAAACCTCAAATAGAGGCAGAATATCACAAAAGTCAACTATTTGAAGGCATTACCAACTGATGTTGCCGGTGGTGTGGCTGCTTAATATGATGACCCGGGTGCTCATGCGGTTGATGGGCATCAAGCTTCCCTCCAATGTGCGTGATGCGCTGAGCAAGGAAGAGCTGCGCACCATCGTAACGGATCCCGCTCGATGATTTCGCGCCGTAATCAGGACATGCTGATTTCGGTGCTGGATTTGGAAAAGGTGACCGTAAACGACATTATGGTGCCGCGCAATGAGATCGTCGGCATCAACGTCAACGACGAGTGGCGGTCGACTATTCGTCAACTGACCCACTCCCCTCACGGCCGTATCGTGCTGTACCGCGATAACCTGGATGACGCCATCGGTATGCTGCGGGTGCGTGAAGCCTACCGTCTGATGACGGAAAAGCAGGAATTCACCAAAGAGAACCTGCTGCGCGCCGCCGACGAGATTTATTATGTGCCGGAAGGCACGCCGCTTAATGTGCAGTTGGTGAAGTTCCAACGCAACAAAGAGAAAGTGGGCATCATCGTCAATTAGTACGGCGATATTCAGGGGCTGGTAACGGTGGAAGATATTCTTGAGGAGATCGTAGGAGATTTCACCACCTCCATGTCCCCGAGCCTGGCGGAAGAAGTGATTCCACAAAGCGACGGATCGGTGATTATCGAGGGCGGCGCCAGTATCCGCGAGTTGAACAAGGCGTTTAACTGGTCATTACCGGAAGAGGAAGCGCGCACCATCAATGGCATGCTGCTGGAGGTGCTGGAGGATATTCCACTGGCCAATACCCGGACGCATATCGGCAGCTATCAAATTGATATTCTGGATGTGCAGGAAAATATGATAAAGCAGGTACGCATAACCCCCCTCAAGCCGTTAAAGCAGGGCGTAGATGGCAAATAAGCGCGTCGCCTGCGGGCCGCCACGCCGTTGCCGCGGCTTTGCATAGCCAATAAGGACGGTAAGATAGTGATCTCTCGCCTGCAGTACCTAAAAAAGCTCACCCAAGGGTGAGCTATTATCTGCGGCTGAGGGACTAACCATTCACCCCACAGCGCTCGCTTTCGAGCCCGTCATGACAAGCGCCACACCGACCGCGGCCGGCGCGCCGGGCCAGGTGGACACTCCCCGGCCCGCAGCCGACTAGATATGCAGCTCCGCCAGCTTTTCTTTCGGCAAGGCCAGTTCGTCGTTCTGATTAACGCGGATAGCGTTATCCAGAATATGCTGCGCGATATCTTGCGCTTCCGTGAGCGAGTGCATTTGATACGTGCCGCACTGGTACTCATTCAGCTCAGAGATCTGCTTCTGGTCTTTCACCTTCAGCACATCCGCCATTGCCGCTTTCCAGGCGTCGGCCACGCGCTGTTCATCCGGCGCGCCGATAAGGCTCATATAGAAACCGGTACGGCAGCCCATCGGCGAAATATCCACGATTTCAACGCCTTCCCCATTCAAATGGTTGCGCATAAAGCCGGCAAACAAATGCTCCAGGGTGTGGATGCCCCGCTCCGGCATGACTTCCAGGTTCGGCCGGCAAAAACGCAGGTCAAAGACGGTGATAGTATCACCATGAGGTGTTTTCATGGTTTTCGCAACACGGACCGCAGGTGCTGCCATACGGGTATGGTCTACGGTAAAGCTATCCAAAAGTGGCATGATGTCACCTCCTTTAAAAATAATTTATTTTTTTTGCGAATGTAAGGAAACCTTTTTCCCCGCCGTGGGTCATATCTAGTGAAAGACGCGCATTTGTTATCATCATCCCTGTTAACAGGAATGTTAATTTGGCCACAGATTCTGTGGCCTTTTCTTTTTTCAGCGCCCGTTCTGGCTCGCCAAAAATTCATCGAAACTCAGGCGGTCCGCCGCTTCCAGGTCACGCTGCACTCGCCAGGATCGCAGGCGTTCATCATCCAGCTGCGCCTCGCTTAACACCTGCAGCGGCTCATCACGCAGCGTCTGGCGATAGTCGTTGGCCAGAATAAGCCCCAAACCGCCAATACCATGCTCTATCAATTGATCCAGAAAACGGGCGGAGAGCGTCAGTTCGGGATAATCGAAGCCCGCCACCAGTTTATCGCACACCTGCTGGTAGTGCGTGTCGCCATTATTGCTGTCGAGGATTTCAGCCACGCGCCGCAGATCGCGAAACAGCGATTTGCCAAGGGTCGTCAGCGGCTGCTCGGTGCTGCCGCAGTCAATGCCGAGCATCAGACCGGGCTTGCGCCCTTCAAGGATCACCCGATTCCAATTGGTGCGGGTACAGCGTAATTCATCCGCGCTCATGTCGGGCGCTTCTGCCAGCGTACACCAAATCAGGAAAAGATCCAGAAAGCGCGCCTGCTCCTCATCAACGCCCACCGGCGAGAAGGGGTTGATGTCTAACGAGCGCACCTCGACATACTCGATGCCGCCGCGCATCAGGGCATCGGACGGGGATTCGTCGTCCCGCGTCACACGTTTGGGCCGTATCGGCGCATACAGCTCATTTTCGATTTGCAGCACGTTGGTGTTCAACTGCAGATAATGGCCGTCTCGTTGGAGTCCCATGCGTTGATAGTCGGCGGAGGGCGTTTTAATCGCCTGCTTCAAAGCGCGGACATACTCGTCCAGGTGGTTGAAGGTGATGCCCAACTGACTTTGCGACTTGTTGGTGTAGCCTAAATCGCTCAAGCGCAATGAGGTGGCATAGGGCAGGTAAATCAGCCCCGATGGCGCTTGTTCAAACGGCAGGTCGGTCTCGCGGCCGTTCAGGAAGGACGGGCAAATGCCCGGCGAGGCACCGAACAAATACGGGATAATCCAGCCGAAGCGGTAGTAGTTACGGATAAGCCGCAGGTAACCGGCGGAAATCGCCTCTTTACCGCTGGCCTCGTCGCGAATACCGGCGTAAGCCTGCCAGAAGGCCAGCGGCAGAGAGAAATTGTAATGTACGCCGGCTATCACCTGCATCAGGGGGCTGTAACGATTCTTTAGTCCTTCGCGGTACAGGGTCTTCATGCGCCCGACGTTGGAGCTGCCGTATTGGGCCAGTTCAATGGGTTGAGCGCCGTCGATGAAACAGGGCATGCTCATTGGCCACAGGCGTTCATCGCCCAGACGGCGGGCGACATAGCGGTGGATATCGCGCAACAATGCCAACATATGGCCGATATCGTCATCGGCCGGCGTAATAAACTCCAGCAGCGCTTCGGCAAAATCGGTGGTGATCCACTTATGGGTCAGCGCCGAGCCGAGCGTTTCGGGATGGGGCGTCTGCGCCAGGCTCCCGTTGGCATTGATGCGCAGCCCTTCACGCTCTACGCCGCGGCGAATGCCCTTCAGTGCTTGAGGGTTGGCTTCCAGCCAGGAAAGCGCGGTGGATACATCTGGGATCAAATTGACCTCCCGCAGTTGTCAGTAGTTGGGCTTAGCATAAGGGATCCGACGTGTTGAAGGCTATGTCTGGTCAACGTCACGCGCTCAAGGCCCGGACATCCACAAAGGCCATTTTGGCAGCCTGTGCGGCCATAATACCAAAATCGGCGTCCTCAAAAACCACGCAGGATTCGGGCGGGACGCCAATAAGCTGTGCGCAGCGCAGAAAGGTTTGCGGATCGGGTTTATGACGGGTGACGTCATCGGCGCCAACAATGGCGTCAAAATACTGCAGCAGTCCGAGATGGCGCAACAGGGCCTCCGCCATCGCATGCTCACTGCCGGTACCCACCGCCATAGGACGCTTACCATAATAGCGCTTGACCACGTCAATAAGGGGCAGCGCGGTCACATCATCAAAGAGAATATTCTGTAGCGCCGCGGTTTTTTCGCGGGCCAGCTGATGGGGATCCATCTGTACCTGATGACTTTCAATAATCATTTTTGCGATATGCCAGGTCGGCGACCCGTTTAACGAGACGACCGCCGCCTCGTCGAACTGCATCCCGTAAGGCGTCAACGCCTGTCGCCAGGCTTTGCGGTGCGACGGTTCCGTATCAAGCAGCGTGCCGTCCATATCGAAGATCAATCCTTGGTACTGATCGTACATCGTTGCTCACCTAAAGCTAAAAATTAAGCGTTTACTTTAGCGCAATCTCGTAACATTGTCGCTGATTCTGTTGGCGCAGGATGTGCCCCTTGGTTTGGAATCGCGCGCCGGGATAGGCGCTGGCCCGGGCCAGACAGGCGAAACGGCGGCCGCATGGCGCCATGGCTACAAAGACAAAAAGTCGTTCACCGGCTAAAGAGCCGCGAAGGCACCGCGCGGCGTCTTACCGCTTCACGGCAGAGCAGGTCATCAACAGGGAAACAGAGAGAGAAAAACGCAGCGAGAGACGGAGCGAAGAGCGAAAAAAGACGGATAACGACTACTTGCAGCCTGAGAGAGAAATATTCGTTAGGGGAACGCGTGACGCGATGGGTGGGAAATGGTGCATCCGGGAGGATTCGAACCTCCGACCGCTCGGTTCGTAGCCGAGTACTCTATCCAGCTGAGCTACGGATGCAGTGTAAATGGCGGTGAGGGAGGGATTCGAACCCTCGATACAGCTTTTGACCGTATACTCCCTTAGCAGGGGAGCGCCTTCAGCCTCTCGGCCACCTCACCTACGCGCCGGTGTTGAAGCTCATCGGCACTGCGTGGCGCACATATTACTTTCTGGGCTTGATAAGTCAAACCCTTTTTTGCCCCCCGGGAAGCGATTGCGCAATTCCCATGCAACTTGCACAGATTGGCAGCTAAATAGCGGTAAGTTAACCGTCTCTTCAGGGTTGGGGAAAGGGAAGGAAACAAAATCAGGAATAGAAAAGCGCTGATAACGGGGTTATCCAGGAGGGCTGCGCCTCGCCTGGGGCAAGGCGCTGAAAAGGGATCAGTAAGGAGTCTGTTGCGACTTCTCAGCCTGGATACGCTGGTATATTTCTTCGCGGTGCACAGAAACTTCTTTAGGAGCATTAACACCGATACGGACTTGGTTGCCTTTGACGCCTAAAACAGTAACCGTAACCTCATCGCCAATCATGAGGGTTTCACCAACTCGACGAGTCAGAATAAGCATTCTTTGCTCCTTGAAAGATTAAAAGAGTCGGGTCTCTCAGTTTCCCGCCATTATCCATCATATACCGTGAAAGCGTAAGCCGTGCAGCATGCATGCGACACACGCCGGCCGGCCGGGCGCTTTCCATATCTGGTATAAGTTTAGTCGATATGACCAGCTTCGCGCCTAACTTTTGTTTCCCGGAAGAGTATGTATTGAAACACCCTAACTTAACAGAAAGTTAGGGTGTTTATTATAACGTATTCTTATTCTACTCAGAGTTTTGCGGCCAGTATCGCATCTATACCGGCCAGCGCCGCCGGCAAGGCGGCGCTATCGCTGCCCCCCGCCTGCGCCAGATCGGGGCGTCCACCGCCTTTCCCTCCGACCTGCTGCGCGAGATGACCGACAATGTCACCCGCTTTGACCCGATCGGTCAAATCTTTGGTCACGCCGGCTATCAGACTGACCTTACCCTCCGCCACCGTGGCGAGAATGATAATCGCCGACCCTAACTGGTTCTTCAAGTCGTCCACCATGGTGCGCAGCATTTTCGGCTCGACATTGTCCAGTTGGCTTACCAGAACCTTGACCCCGTTGATGTCACGCACGTTGCGGCCGAGCGAGGCGCTTTCCTGCACCGCTTGTTGATTCTTTAACTGCTGAAGGTCTTTTTCCAGCTGGCGGGAACGCTCCTGCAACGCGCGTACTTTGTCCACCAGCGTTTGGCTATCGCCTTTCACCAACTGGACTAGGTGCTGCACCAAATCGCTCTGTTGGTGAAGCGACGCCAGCGCCCCTTCACCGGTAACCGCTTCGATGCGGCGGATACCGGCGGCGGTGCCGGATTCAGCAATAATGCGAAACAGACCAATATCGCCGGTACGGCTGGCGTGGGTTCCGCCGCATAATTCGGTGGAGAAATCGCCCATGCTCAGCACCCTGACCTGCGCCTCGTATTTCTCGCCGAACAGCGCCATGGCCCCTTTTTCACGGGCGTCTTCCAGCGCCATGATAGCGGTCTGAATGGGCAGGTTGCGCCGTATCTGCTCATTGACTATCTCTTCCACCCGGCGGATCTGCCCGGGTTTCATGGCTTCATTATGGGAGAAGTCGAAACGCAGGTAGTGATCGTTTACCAGCGAACCCTTCTGCCCCACGTGCTCACCGAGCACCTGACGCAGCGCCGCATGCAGCAAATGGGTAGCCGAATGGTTCAGGCGAATGCGCTCGCGGCGTGCGCTGTCCACCTGCGCGGTGACCTGCGCGCCCAGTTTCAGTTCACCGTAGCTGAGCTTGCCCAGATGGCCGAAGGCCTTGCCGTATTTCTGTGTATCCGCCACCTCGAACACCCCCGAGGCCGCTTTCAAGGTGCCCCGGTCGCCCACCTGACCGCCCGACTCGCCATAAAACGGCGTTTCGTCGAGCACCACCACCGCTTCTTCTCCCTGGCGGATGACCTCCACCGGCTGGCCATCGCGGAACAGCGCGGTCACCCGTCCCTGATGCTCAAGCTGTTGATAACCGAAGAAACGGGTGGTTTCATCCACGCGCAACAGGCTGTTATAGTCGGCGCCAAAACCGCTCGACTCACGGGCGCGTTTGCGCTGCGCCTCCATGGCGCGCTCAAAACCCGCCTCATCAACGCGCAAGTTGCGTTCGCGACAGACGTCGGCGGTCAAATCCAGCGGGAAACCGTAAGTATCGTAAAGACGGAAGGCGGTTTCACCGTCGAGGGTATCGCCGGTCAGCTTGGCCAGTTCGTCGTCTAAAAGCGTCAGACCGCGTTCCAGCGTGCGGGCGAACTGCTCTTCTTCGGCGCGCAGCACCTGTTCGACCATCGCCTGTTGTGGCCGCAGCTGGCTGGCGGCGCTGCCCATCACGTCGATGAGCGGCGCGACCAGCTTGTAGAAAAAGGTGTCGCTGGCGCCCAGCATATTGCCATGGCGAATTGCACGACGGATGATGCGGCGCAGGACATATCCCCTGCCCTCGTTGGAGGGCACGACGCCGTCGCTGACCAGGAAGGCACACGAGCGTATATGGTCGGCAATAACCCGCAACGACTTGCTGTCGGCATCGCTGGCCCCCGTTGCCTCTGCCGCGGCGGCGATAAGCGTCTTTAACAGGTCGATATCATAGTTCGAGTTGACGTGTTGCAACACCGCCGCGATACGCTCCAGCCCCATGCCGGTATCCACCGAGGGTTTCGGCAACGGCAGTAGAGTACCGTCGGCCTGGCGGTTAAATTGCATAAACACCAGATTCCAGATCTCGATGTAGCGGTCACCGTCTTCTTCAGGGCTTCCCGGCGGGCCGCCCCAAATATGCTCGCCATGATCGTAGAAGATTTCTGAGCAGGGGCCGCAAGGGCCGGTATCGCCCATTTGCCAGAAATTATCGGAGGCATAGGCGCTGCCTTTGTTATCGCCGATACGAATTATGCGCTCGGCGGGGCCCCCCACTTCGCTGGCCCAGATGTTGTAAGCTTCATCATCGGTGGCATACACCGTTACCCAAAGCTTTTCTTTGGGCAGATTGAACCAGTGTTCCCCGGTTAACAGTTCCCAGGCAAACCGGATAGCGTCATGTTTGAAATAGTCGCCAAAGCTGAAATTCCCCAACATTTCAAAAAAGGTGTGGTGGCGCGCCGTGTAGCCGACATTTTCCAAATCGTTGTGCTTGCCGCCCGCACGGACGCAGCGCTGTGACGTGGTGGCACGCCGATAGGAACGGTTATCCAGGCCCAGGAACACATCCTTGAACTGGTTCATCCCGGCGTTGGTAAACAGCAATGTTGGATCGTTATCAGGCACCAGTGAGCTGCTTGCCACCACCTGATGCCCCTTGCTATGGAAAAAATCGAGAAACGCCTGACGGATCTCAGCGGTGCTCTTGCTCATAGTTGTCCCGGAATCATGCAAGAAGATCGAATCTCGAACAGAATAGCGCAGTTGTAGGGCGCTCTAGTAGCGTTCAGGATCGTAAAAAGTGGGAATAAGATAAATTTTCTTTGATGCGAAGTAAAATCCCGCACGCCATCTATTTATAAATTTGTATAAATAGACCGGATTTCGTCGAAGGAAAAGCCGCGGGAGAGAAGATAACGCTGTACTTTGATTTTGGTCTGCGGCGCGTCCGGCAGTGGCTGACCGAACTTTTTTACCGCCACGGCAAACGCCTGCGCCGTACGATCGATAACTTCACCGGCGAAGGCCGCATCGATATCATCCCTGTCGATACCTTTCTGCAGCAGTTCCATGCGGATGCGCTGTTCGCCATAGCCTTGTTTAGTTCGCCGGCTGACATTGAATAACCCCGAGTTTATTAGAGAGTAATTTTGGCAATACTACGCCGCTTCCTCTGATGCTAATTGCAAAGCGTAATAGTTCATTTCGGCTTCAGTAGGAGGGATGTAACCCAGCCGCCCGAGCAGCCTTCTGTTGTTGTACCAGTCCACCCAGTCCAGCGTGGCCAACTCCACTTCCGTCCGGTTTTTCCAGCTCCCGCGGTGGATAACCTCCGTTTTGTACAACCCGTTGATACTCTCTGCCATCGCATTATCGTAGGAGTCGCCG
>NZ_FRDB01000169.1 GCF_900143145.1 Candidatus Sodalis sp. SoCistrobi | reverse complement strand
TGCTCATGCTGAGTTTCCAGCACTAGATTAACTGCCCGTTCACGGACTTCCGGAGAGTAACGTTTGGTCGTTGTCATAGAGACCTCCACTTTTAAAGTATAGACTCTAATTTATCCGGGGTGATTCACCACCACCAGCGAGCCGCAGGTGGACAGGGTGCGGATCGGTTTTTGCTGCAACCGGTATGAGGCGACGTCGGCGAAGGTATAACGCCCCAGATTGCGCAGCCGTTCGGCTATCAAAAACAAAATGATTGGCCAGCCCACCAAAAAGCCGAGGGAATAAATCAGCCCGTCATAGCCGGACGTATACACCAGCGCCGAAATGCCAAGGAACGACGCGGCGGACATGAAATCGCCGGAGATGGCCAGGCCGTTTTGCAGGCCGGTGATATTGCCGCCGGCGGTGTAATAATCCTTACGCGAACGGGTGCGTTTCGACGCCCAATAGGTGATATACAGCGTGGCGGCGACGAACAATACAAACAGAATGATGGCCTGAATATTCAGCGGTTGGCGCTGGACCGCGCCATTAACCGTTTCTGCCTGAATCAGTAGCGGACAGGCCGCCAGCGGCAGCGCCAATGTCCAGCGGGCGTTATTGGTCATGCTGCACCTCGCGCAAAAGCTGTTGGGTCAGACGGTCGAACTCGCCGTTGGCGCGAATGACTTAAATACCGGTCAGAATGAAAGAGGCCACGATCAAGCCGATGCCGAGCGGTATGCCGCGGGTCACGCTGGTGCCGGGGTGCAATGGCGTTCCCAGCCAATCTGGCGCGAAAGCAATAAGCAGGATAAAAGCGTAATACAGCACCAGCATGATAAGGGCAAGCAACCAGGCGAAACGCTGGCGTTTGCTCACCAGTTCTTGAAAACGCGGATTGCTCTGTATCCGTTGATAAATGATCTCATTCATCAGGGATCCTCCAGTAGGGTCAGAGGTACGGTAGAAAAAAGCCACCCGGAGGTGGCGGAGGGTTACGAAGGCAAGTTCAGACTATGTTTTTCTTCCAGCAGTTTTTCGACCACGCCCGGATCGGCCAGCGTGGAGGTGTCACCGAGATTGCCGGTGTCGCCGGCGGCAATTTTACGCAAGATGCGGCGCATTATCTTGCCGGAGCGGGTTTTCGGCAGCGAATCGGTCCAATGCAGAACATCGGGGGTGGCGATCGCGCCAATTTCTTTACGCATCCAGGCGCGGACCTCGTTATACAATTCAGGCGTCGGCGTTTCGCCCGCGTTGAGGGTGATATAAGCGTAGATCGCCTGGCCTTTGATGTTGTGCGGGATCCCCACCACCGCCGCTTCAGCAATTTTCGGATGCGCCACCAAAGCCGATTCGATCTCGGCGGTGCCGAGGCGATGGCCGGAAACGTTGAGTACGTCATCGACGCGGCCGGTTATCCAGTAATAGCCATCCTCGTCGCGCCGAGCGCCGTCGCCGCTGAAATACATGCCTTTAAAGGTGGAGAAATAGGTCTGCTCGAACCGATCGTGGTCGCCATAGAGCGTACGCGCTTGACCGGGCCAGGAGTCGGTGATGACCAGATTGCCTTCCCCGGCGCCATCGACAGGCGTGCCGGCGTTATCTACCAGCGCGGGCTGGACGCCGAAAAACGGCAGCGCCGCCGAGCCAGGTTTCAGCGCCATGGCGCCCGGTAGCGGGGTGATCATGAAGCCGCCCGTTTCGGTCTGCCACCAGGTATCGACAATCGGGCAGCGGCCGTTACCGATCTTATGGTAATACCACTCCCAGGCTTCGGGATTAATGGGTTCACCCACCGAGCCCATGATCCGCAGCGACGAACGATGCGTATCGGCTATCGCCTTGTCACCTTCGGCCATCAGCGCGCGAATGGCGGTGGGCGCGGTATAGAGAATATTCACCTGATGTTTGTCCACCACCTGCGCCATGCGGCTGGCGTCAGGCCAGTTGGGCACGCCCTCGAACATCAGGGTAATGGCGCCGCAGGCCAGCGGGCCGTACAGCAGATAGCTGTGCCCCGTTACCCAGCCGACGTCAGCGGTACACCAATAAACATCGCCGGGGTGATAGTCAAATACATATTTAAAGGTCGTGGCGGCGTAAACCAGATAACCGCCGGTCGTGTGCAGCACCCCTTTGGGGGTGCCGGTGGAGCCGGAGGTATAGAGAATAAACAGCGGATCCTCCGCCCCCATCGCCTCGGGCGGGCAAGTATCGTCGGCGCCGTCGATGGCGTCGTGCCACCACATATCCCGCTCGGGTTGCCAGTCAATCGCATTGCCGGTACGGCGGAAGACGATGACCCGGTTGACGCTTTTCACCGCCGGATGATTTAACGCATCGTCGATGTTTTTCTTCAGGGGGATTTTGCGTCCGGCGCGCAGCCCCTCGTCGGCGGTGACCACCAATTTGGCACTGGAATCGATGATGCGGCCGGCGATCGCCTCCGGCGAAAACCCGGCGAAAATGACCGAGTGAACGGCACCGATGCGCGCGCAGGCAAGCATCGCTACCGCCGCTTCTGGCACCATGGGCATATAAAGGGCCACCACATCCCCTTTGCCGATACCCTGCGCCTTCAGGACATTGGCGAAGCGGCACACCGCCTGATGTAATTGCCGGTAGGTCAGGGTTTTGCTTTGACTGGCGTCATCTCCCTCCCAGATAATGGCGGTCTGGTCGCCCCGCTCCTGCAAGTGCCGATCGAGGCAGTTGGCGGCCACATTGAGTGTGCCGTCTTCAAACCAGCGGATATTGACATGGCCAGGATCGAAGGTGGTATTTTTTACCGTCCGAAAAGGGGTTATCCATTCCACAATCTGGGCGTATTCCCGCCAAAAGGAATCGGGATCGTTGATGGACTGCTGATACAATTTCCGATATTGCTCCGCAGATACCAGCGTACGTTCCGCGAGGCTAGCGGGAATCGGGTAACGATGGGGTTGGCTCATAGTTTCCTCCTTGTATTTGTTAATAATATGTCAACCCTTGGTTAATTAAACCTCCTTGAATTGGCTTTGTTTCTTTTTTGCGCGACAGATCACGCATCACCTATAGGGTCACTGCGCTAAGGAAAAAAACATACCCCCGCCAGCACTGGGATAATAGGCGCTAATGACCTTCTCAAGGTGATTTCAGCGATATTTATCATTTTCTTCTGTTTAAAAAGCGTATATAAAGGCGGGTAGCGTGGCTGATAGCAGCAATTTCAGCGCGTTTTCTATTACTTAACCCTTTAATAACAAAGAGTTAAAGTTAATCTCTTGTAAAACGCAGGGAATATCGGAAAAAATTGTCGAAAGCTCTTATAAATCAAGTCTTAAGCAGACGCCCGCACCTACGGCGTTTTTGAGATTTTCGATTTATACCAACTTTTTAAAGCGCCCCCGCTTCATATGATCATAAGCGGTGAATAAGTGAAGCCGGTGACGGAGATGGAGATGGACAGGTGTTCGTCACGGTGGGGCCTACTACGGAAAGCACTATTGTTATGAAAAAGTTAAAAATAACGCTCGCCTGGCAAATTCTTGTTGCCTTAATCCTCGGAATTCTGCTTGGTGCAATACTTCATGACCAGGGCGAAATACGTGATTGGACAATAACCAACCTACTTTCGCCGGCCGGGGATATTTTTATCCGCATGATTAAAATGATCGTGGTGCCCATCGTGGTGGCTACGCTGGTGGTCGGCATTGCCGGGATTGGCGATGCTAAAAAGCTCGGTAGCATCGGATTTAAGACTATCTTGTATTTCGAGATAATCACCACCCTGGCGATTATTCTGGGGATTACCTTAGCCAACGTTTTCCATCCCGGCCACGGGATCGATATGTCAACGCTGGCGGTAGTGGATATCTCAAAATATGAACAGACCACTGTCGAAGTGCAATCGGGTGGCCATAGTTTGGTGGGTACGCTGTTATCGCTTATTCCGGCGAATATTTTCGCCTCGATGGCGAAGGGCGATATGTTACCGATCATCTTCTTCTCCGTATTATTCGGCCTGGGTCTGGCCTCACTGCCGGAAAATACCCGCGCGCCGTTGTTGAATGTGTTTAATGCGGTGGCGGAAACGATGTTCAAAGTTACGCATATGGTGATGCGCTATGCGCCGGTAGGGGTATTTGCGCTGATTTCGGTTACCGTGGCGACCTTTGGTTTCGCCTCGCTGCTGCCGTTGGCCAAGCTGGTACTGCTGGTGTATGGCGCGATTATCTTTTTTGCGCTGGTGGTGCTGGGCGCCGTGGCGCGGCTTTGCCGATTGCGTATCTGGACATTGATTTGCATCTTGAAGGAAGAGTTGATTCTGGCTTATTCCACCGCCAGCTCGGAAAGCGTGTTGCCGCGTATTATCGAAAAAATGGAGGCTTACGGCGCGCCGGCGGCCATTACCGGCTTCGTGGTACCGACCGGCTATTCGTTCAATCTGGACGGTTCGACGCTGTATCAGAGTATCGCCGCCATTTTCATCGCCCAGCTCTACGGCATTGAGCTGTCTTTAGGGCAAGAAGTGGTACTGGTGCTGACGCTGATGGTGACCTCTAAAGGGATCGCGGGGGTACCGGGCGTGTCCTTTGTGGTACTGCTGGCGACCCTGGGTAGCGTCGGTATTCCGCTGGAAGGCCTGGCATTTATCGCCGGTGTCGACCGTATTCTGGATATGGCGCGCACTGCGCTTAACGTGGTAGGGAATGCGCTGGCGGTATTGGTTATCTCCAAATGGGAAAATCAGTACGATAGCGTGCAGGCGCTGGCATATGAAAAAGAGATGTTGGGAACCCGGGATTGACCTTTATGCTCCGGCAAACGACCTCGCGCTTCGGCAAGCGGGGGCAATGCTCGCCCCTGTCAGCCGGACGCGGAGCCGGGGCCTGCGCAAGAAGCCCGCAGCACGACGCGGTGTAACAATGTGACCGCGAAGCAGTGGCCTGCATGAGAGACTCCGTGGCGCCACGCGGTGCTACAATGCGACCGCGAAGCAGTGGCGTGCATGAGAGACCCCGTGGCGTTACGCGGTGCTACAATGTGACCGCGAAGCAGTGGCGTGCATGAGAGACTCCGTGGCACCACGCGGTGCTACAATGCGACCGCGAAGCAGTGGCGTGCATGAGAGAGCCCGTGGCGCCACGCAGTGCGGTGCTGTGGCCGCGAAGCAGCAGCCTGCGGTAGAGGGGTTGTTGCGCCCGCCGGCCTGGCGACGCGAACGCGCAGCGGGGCACCTGTCAAGCCTGAGGTGGAGACATCAGGCTTTTTTTCGCGGCACCGCCGGTGAAGATGTACGGCGGTAGGGGCTTTCACAGCGGACAGTTCACCCGCCGGCCCGCACGCTTCCGTTACGTCTATCAGCCATGGCGATGCAACAGCTTATACAGCGCGGGAATGACCAGCATCGACAGCAGCGGCGCGCTAATCATCCCACCGACCATCGGCGCGGCGATGCGCTGCATGACCTCCGAGCCCACGCCGCCGCCCCACATGATCGGCAGCAGGCCGGCCATGATGGTTGCCACCGTCATCACTTTCGGCCGCACGCGCAGTACCGCGCCCTCGCGGATAGCCGCCAGCAAAGCCTGCTCGTCCAACTGTCCGTTTTCATCGCGGTGCTTGACCAGCGCATGGTTAAGATACAGCACCATGATCACGCCAAATTCCGCCGCCACGCCCGCCAGCGCAATAAAGCCCACCGCGGCCGCCACCGACAGATTATAGTGCAGCAGATAGAGCAACCACACGCCGCCTATCAACGCAAACGGCAGCGTGCCCATGATAAGCAGCGCATCGCGTACCCGGTTAAAGGTGATATACAGCAGAACAAAGATGATCGCCAAGGTGAAAGGCAGCACAATTTTCAGTTTGGCGCTGGCGCGCTCCAGATACTCAAACTGCCCGGACCAGCTTAGCGACACGCCGTCGGGCAGCTTGACCTGTTCGGCCACCACCTTCTGCATCTCCAGAACGGCCGATTTTAAATCCCGGCCGCGCAGATCCACATAGATCCAGTTCGAGAGTCGGGCATTTTCGCTTTTCAACATCGGCGGCCCGTCATTGACGCGGATAGAGGCCAAATCACCCAAGGTGAATAACCCCGAGTTTATTAGAGAGTAATTTTGGCAATACTACGCCGCTTCCTCTGATGCTAATTGCAAAGCGTAATAGTTCATTTCGGCTTCAGTAGGAGGGATGTAACCCAGCCGCCCGAGCAGCCTTCTGTTGTTGTACCAGTCCACCCAGTCCAGCGTGGCCAACTCCACTTCCGTCCGGTTTTTCCAGCTCCCGCGGTGGATAACCTCCGTTTTGTACAACCCGTTGATACTCTCTGCCATCGCATTATCGTAGGAGTCGCCG
>NZ_FRDB01000062.1 GCF_900143145.1 Candidatus Sodalis sp. SoCistrobi | reverse complement strand
CTCACCGGGGTTTATAGGGGCTTTGGTAACAAAGTGCTCGCTGAAAGGCTGTAGGGCTTTGCAGCGCGGGGGAGGGGTGTGCGTCTCTAGTGGTACCGTTACCGGCTACGCCGGGCTTCGGCGGCATTTGAGAGTTGTGCAATATGATAGACCCTTTGCCGCCTTATCTTAAAAAGATCATAATTGCGCAATAGCATATATGTGTGCTTATATTAATTAACTGTAAATCTCAAGAAAAGGAAGGTTAGTATGAAAAACATAATCCTTATGCTTGTTTTGGCGAGCTCAACAGTTCTCGCTGAACCACTACATTTAGATACTTATAACCCTCAGGAAAACGGTATTTTCCCCGTTTCATCAACGCTGGTTTCCGGTCCCAAAGAAGCCATTCTCTTTGATGCTCAGTTTAGTGTCAAAGATGGCGAAAAACTGGTTGATATGATTAAAGCAAGTAAAAAAAAGCTCAAAGAAATTGTCATTACGTCAGGCGACCCGGATTTTTACTTTGGCCTGGAGCCTATCGTAAAAGCTTTTCCTGATGTCAGCGTGGTAGCAACACCCAAGGTTGTTGAGCATATCCGTACCACCAAGGACGCCAAGCTAAAATACTGGGCTCCCCAGATGAAAGACGGTGCACCAAAAGAATTAATTGTTCCTCAAATTACCACTAAAACACGATTTATCATTGATGGTGAAACACTTGAGTTACATCATCCAGAGCACTACGCTGCCTATGTCTGGCTCCCTACGAACAAAGCTATTATCGGGGGAACAGGTATTGCTTCTGGTATTCACGTCTGGACAGCAGATACTCAGACACCAGAAAACCGTGAATCTTGGCGACACATCCTTCATGAAATGCAAAATCTAAAGCCAAAACTGGTTATCCCCGGACATTATCTTGGTGAACAACCGGCGGGTGACCAGGCGATTGTTTTCACCTCAGACTATCTCAAAAAATTTGAAAAGGTGCTGAAAGACAATCATCATTCTACCGGCGTGATTAAGGCCATGAAATCGCTTTATCCCCAACTTGCTGAAGAAAGCTCTCTGGAGCTTGGGGCTAAAGTAAATACCGGCGAACTGAAATGGTGATTTTCCCTTCGTAGAATCGTTTTTTTAAGAGAAATTCATGTAACGCCAGAGAATGCCGATATCCTCAATGAATTGACTATAATTCCTCATAGACTTCTCACCATCTTTTTGACCGGCATCCCCTCCGCCGGTCTTTTCTATTTTTTCAGCTTCAGGATGTCACTATCGGTAAGACCGGTAAATTGCTTGACCGTTGTTGGGGCCATGCCGCCATCCAGCATTTGGCGAGCAATACTGAGTGCAGTCTGTTTTTGGCCTTCCCGAATGCCTTCTTGCCTACCTTCTTGCCTACCTTCTTGCTTCAGTGCTTCGGCAATGGTCATAAGCGCCTCCTCGTGTTTCTCTGCCCGTTTGGCTATCTCGGTAATGAACGTGCGTGGCGAAGCCGCATTACCCTCCTGGATAAGATAGTTCATCATCGTGATGACCTGCGTATCCGTATAATAATTGTACGACAGCAGTTTAACAATACTGTCCAGCAATTCCGTCATATCCCGGCGGCGAATGTGCTTCTGGATAAGCTCAAGCAGCGCCATGCGCCGGTGCTGCATGATGGCATCATCGTCGAGTGTGGTCACATCCGCCAGTCGGAACGGCTGGCTGTAAATCTTCGCCGCAATATCGGGCCGCTCAAAGCAGTCCAGCCAGTTGGTGCTGTACGGGTGCGGACTTTTTTCGCCGCAGTAGAACAGCACCGGAAAAACCAAAGGCAGTTTATCATGCCCGGCTTCCAGATGCCGCTGCATGGCCGCCATGCTGTAGCGCATCAATCGCCAAGCCATCAGTTTGTCGGGCGACGATTGGTGTTCGAGCACACAATAGACATAGCCGTCAGCACCTTTAGCGTTCACTGAATAGAGAATATCACTCTGGTAAGGCTTCATGTCCGGGTCGATAAACGTTTCCGATTCAGGCTTCAGGGTATCCCAGTCACACAGCGCCTTGATATCCTCAGGCAGCCAGATATCAAAGAAATCCTGCGCGGTGGCCTTGTCGTGAAGAAACTGCCTGAACACCGCATCATGGGGCGTGGGGGTGAATTTTTTACTCATGGCGTCGGCTCTGCCCCCTGTGGCGCGGTAGCGTCTGCTTCGGCTCGCCATTTTTCACGCTGCTCCTGGGCATAGGCTTTTTGCTTTTCAGTAATCTCGCCACAGGGCTGTCCGCTGAGGTCAAAACGGTGACCGCCGGCACACACTGCTTCCAGATAAACCGGCGTTTGGGTGTAGAACATCAGCGCAGCCCCGGCCTTGGCGCGGGTTAATTCGAGTTCACGTGCCTTGATGTCCTTATAAATATCTGCCGCAATGCCAATTTTGAGCGGCTTCGGTTGTTCGAGGCTGAAGAGTTGCGGCCAATGTGCCATCAAACCGGCGATCGCCTCCTGACCCCGGCGCAGCTTTTTCGCCCGGTTCCGTGCGATACGCTCTTCCCGGCTCAAGGGCTTGGGCGGCTCCTGTTTAGGCTTTGGCTCTTTGACCGGCTTCGGTGCTTTTGCCTTGGGCGGCTTCGCCGGTTTTGGCGGCGGTGGCGCGGGTTTGTTTGCGTGCTTCGGGTTCACAAAGATTTTCGGTTTTCGCTTGATAGTCAGCGTAGGACGTTTTTGTTCGGTCATGGGTGGCTATCCCTCTTTTGTTCATCCTCTCGCGGACGATGGTAGCAGAATGATGTCGATTACCGTTGGCCTGTGGTCAATAGCCGGGTGTGCTTTTAATCTAATGTATATTATTTATTATGCTATTTGTTTGGTGTCAGCATCACCGTATGGTATTGGCTGCCTGACGTTGCTAGATGTGTGATTAGCCCATGCTTTTTTATGTATCCATAAAAATATTTACCTGCCCCGTCACCCGTAATTCCAGTGCGTGAAGCTGTTTCCCTTTTTCGCTGTACGCGGCATTCAGCGCTGATTTTTCAACGGGCCCATTCCCAGTCGAAATGCACGAAATGAGCAATGTAAACTAATTGTGATTGTGAATTACTGTTGGTCGCTCGAGTCTATATAACTGCCAGCCCTCGTGCGCGCCAATAGGCTTCTGCGTCGCCTGAAATGCCTCAAGGTCAAAGGCGGCTTGGTAGGATAAAACCAAAGTTCAACGGCAGGACTTGCTCGCACAGCTCGCTGCGCCTACCTGCTGGAGGTTTTCCATTCTTGCAAAAAAGCATCAGCATCACTGTTAAGCCTTAAGATCAAAACGGGCTTCGTACGCCTTTTCGCCTAGGAATTTCATGCGTACGGCTCATTCAGCCAACAATATAATGTATGTTGATCGTATTTCGTGCATTTCATTTGGGAACTGGCCTTCCAAGATGCTGTTTCAGCTTTCCAGCGGGGCCTTGCTTTCGCCCTTTTTCCAGTAGCCACTCAATATCTACGGCGACGCTTTTGGGGAAGCGCTTTTGCTTCTGCCCCAGCTCCCAAATGAAATGCACGATAGATGATCTACATACACATATATTATGGTGTATGTAAAACCATCAAACATTGAATTTGAGTGAAATATTGCTAAATGAACAAGAAGCACCTTACATTTAATGACAGGTTTTACATCGAAAAGCGGCTTGCCGCTAACGCTTATCACCATGAAATAGCTCATGAGCTGGGCGTTCATCTCTCTACAATCAGACGGGAGATAAGAAGAAACACTGACCCAGAATTCAATGGACTCTATTCTGCTCGCAGGGCTCAATACCTATCCATAAAACGCCGCTCGGCTGCCTCAGTAGGTAAAGCATTCAGACAACTGACTCCTGAGATTAAAACTCATATCGCTGAGCGATTGGCCGTCCATACTTCGCCAGAAGTTATCAGTGGAGAACTGCGCAATACCAAAGAAATTTCGCCCAGTAAAAATACGATATACCGCTACATACAGCAGGACAAAGATGATGGAGGTGCGCTTTATCGCCTACTTCCCCATCGAGGAAAGCCCTACAAGCGGCAAAATACGAAGAGCACCCGTGTCGCAATAACAGACCGTATTGGCATTGAAGAGCGACCTTCTATTGCTGATGAGAAACAAGAGCCCGGTCATTTTGAAATTGATACAATCTTCGGAAAAGATCAAAATTCCTTCCTGCTTACTGTAGTCGACAAAGCAACAAAGTTTTTAATTATCAGAAAGTTATCAGACAAACGCGCAGAAACAGTCGTTGACGCATTTCGAGATATCCAGAATAATACGTTTTGTGAATTTAAAACTATTGTCTCTGACAATGGTGGGGAGTTTGCAGGACACAAAGAGATAGCAAAAATAACAGGTGCCAATTTCTACTTTGCCAACCCTTATCATTCTTGGGAACGCGGCCTGAATGAACATATAAATGGTTTGATTCGTCGTTTTTACCCAAAAGGGACAGATTTCAACCAAGTTAGCGAAGCAGAAATTGCTAAACTGGAGCATATTCTCAATGCTCGTGGAAGAAAATCGCTGGGTTATAAATCACCCAATTCTGTTTTCATGGAGTATTTAATGGCAGCGTAAAATCATTAACAATATTAGTAGTTCTATGCCCGTAAGGGCATGGAAGGCGCGAACTATGCTTACATGGGCGAACTGCAGGGTTAGGCGCGCCGCTGCGTGAGCGTAGCGAACATCCGATCTGCCATATTTTACGAAACTGCGCTTGCGCGCGCTGCAAAGCCGTTTTTCTTCAAAAGAGGTAGGAATTAATAATGATAATTAACAAAAGATATTAATTTATATTGCACTCTTCGTGCATTTCGCTTGGGAATGGGCCCTGTGCCTGAGCCAGCCAGCGAATAAGAAAGAGGTTTTCGGCGTATGGCGAACTCGCTACGCCATCCTCACGGGCAAAATGTAGGGCCACGAGCGCACAGAAAGCCAAATGGCTCAGGTCACTGGTGGTTTCTTTGGGGGAAATAGTTGTCAAAGTTAATGAATCTCAAAATAATCATTGTAATGCGTAGTATACGAAACAGATAAAAATTAGGTATCGGTGGTGTCATGTTTTTTTATTTTAACATGATGATTTTTAACTAAAAATAGTTTTATGAAAGGGTGGATTTTTTCAGGGAAAGGCGTAGAATTTATCACATAAACAGCTATGTTAAGCGCTGATAGCAAGAGTTCACACCTCTTACTACCAGCTAACCCAACACCTGAGATAACCAGGAGCCGGACTATGCCGAAGTCTACCTTCCGCGTGCTTGTCTGTGAAGCACGACCCGCACTGCTAGTATTGTTTGCCTGTTTTTCGCGCAATCTGACCCCGAGACAACGTACCGACCTCATGGAAATGGGTAGTGTCCTACGGGAGGCTCTATGACTGCGTTCGAGCCTGAGAGTTTTTTACCTTATCACAAGATTTTTCCTGAGCTTTCATCATCAGAACTTAAGGTCTTATCGCTTTACTGTTCAGGATTCAATCTACAGTTCATTGCTGAATACTTAGATATCAAAATAAATACAGTGCATGTTCATATGAAAAATGCCATGCACAAATACAATTCAACGTCATATTCAGAGTTGAAGGCATTTTTCTATTTTATTGTTATTGGTTACATTATTCAAAATGATAATGTTCGTGTGGAAATATCGAGGTATAAAAATTGAAATTTTTTTCGACCCCTAACCGATACGGTTATGGCCCTACCCAGAAAACGTAGGCATCATGGTTTCTCGGTAGCCTTTTTATCGGATAAGTAACAATAAAGTCATTTTTAAAGTAAGCGCAATTGCGTGCGGGATAATATTGCCTGAATTTAGGCTGTATCCCGGTGGATTCATTATTTGCTGATGTATTTTGGCACCTTGTGCGGTGCTGTGCGTATGCGCTCGTTTTCAGCACCCCGCTCTTTAACAATTGAGAACCTGCCAGCTATTGTGCAGAGAGCACGCTGCCGCATAGTAGACTATGGGGCTAATGAGAATGCGTTTAAAACAATAGCAAAAACAACATATTATATCGCTGATAGTGGCGGCCTCTACCGCCGCTATCAGCTAACCACCACAACCTGCATAAGAGGCTGCTATGGCTAGCTGTGATCTTACTCATCTTCCCGTCAGGCGGGAAGTCATAACTGTTTATTTTGAAAGAAATACTTTCGTAACGCTACTGGTGTCAATCCAGGGAAATAGTTTTCAACTGGAGGTGGCGCATGGCTAATTTCTTCGACTGGTTGGACGCCAAAAAAATCCTCTTTTCCCGTACGCCGGGTGGACAAACGTTGATTAGCGAGGATGTTGATCTTGCTGGTAGTGATATTCAGCGGCTACCGGATGAATTGTTGGTTGGCGGGCATCTGATTTTAAGAAATACCCCGCTGGCAATATTACCTATCGGATTGAACGTACTGGAAGATCTGGATTTGCGAAATACGTCGATAACCGCACTACCGCCGGATTTAAGCGTGGGTGGTGGACTGTTTCTTGAAAACACCCGAATTGTCTCTTTACCGGAGAATTTTCGCATCGAGGATTCCCTGGTCTTGGAAAATTCTCTCATTGCCTCGCTTCCCCGGAATTTATGGGTTGGCGGCTATCTTAATCTTCGTGGGACGGCGATTTCTTCCCTGCCGGAAGACTGGTATGTCGAGGGCCCCCTATTACTGGATGTAGAAAATATAGCCAGTCCTCTGGCTTGGCGGTATATCAAGCTTGCTGATTTGAACGCGGATGATCACCTGATGGGGGATTATTGTCTGGATACCTCATCCGTAGGTGATTTTTTTGATAAGGCTGATGATGAAGTTGTAGAAATTTTTGCCGTATGGGTGTCGGGGGAAATTCGTGTCTATGCCGGGCGTCATTATGGCATACCGCAAAAATTCATGGGGGACGATACCTCAGACACTTTTCAGCAGATCATCCGTGATTGCGTTGCAGAGCTTGAAGAGCGGCTATCTACTGACTGGCACTGATCCATCCGGGCATGGCCTTCTGGGGTGCACGGATGAGCCGCCACAGCATGAGTGTCAATCAATGCCTTCTGGCACCCCGGTCATGTCCTCGATAGTGGGGATTTCTATGAAAAGCCTTCTTAAGACCTTTGAAAAAAACAGCGTGCCCTGTGGCATTAAAGATAGCGGGGCGCGATATCGTTACGTGAATCCGGCAATGCGAGAGCTGCTGGCCCTGCCGGATGATTTTGTGATTTCAGGTTGTTCGGATTGCGATATACCACACCCTATTGCGCGGTATGCCTCCGTGATGTGGGAGGAAGAGCAACGTCTCTATAGTCAGGGTGAAAACATTTCGTTGTTGGTCCTGCTGCCGTTTGGGCGTAAAAATAGAATTCAGCCTTATATTTTCGACTCTATTCCTCATTATGATGAAAATGGCGATCTGTGTGGGGTGCTGTGTTATGCGCGGCCCTGCCGGTTCTTTTCAACGTTGCAATGCGTTGACGGTGAAATACCGCGCACGGCAAATATTATTACTGCCTATGGCATGTTTAGCGATAGAGAGCTAGAGATTGCTTTTTTTGTCTTATATGGCTTGAGCAGCAAGGAAATTGGGCGACGCCTTGGTATTTCTCATCGCACGGTTGAAAACAAGCTTCAGAATATTTATCAGAAGACGGGGGTTAACTCTTCCCGCCAGTTTAAACAATATTGCCAAGGTGTAGGGGCGGAGCGAAATATTCCAGCCCGTTTACTGAAGCTGGGCTGCTGGCCTATTCTCTATGAATGAGGTGGGTTGTTTATGTTTTTAGCTGCCGGGGAGACACTATTCTCCGGTTTTCTTTTATGTAACCAAGGAGTAATATTGATATGTACAATGATTCTTACCGGGCAAAGCGGACGCTTTATATTGGTGAGCCATTGCGGAAAACGCTTGACAGGATAGTGCTGGATATTGGTTACCATACAGGGCGGCCTATTGAAGTGGCTGAGTTTCTTCGTTTCTTGGTTGAAAAACACGGTGCGGAGGCGCGCGACAGGTTGAAAGAAATTTATGGGCCTGATCATGACTGATTCTGTCATTGTCTGACGTAGTGTTACCGCACCTTAACTTTTAATTCAAAGGACTAATCAATGAGTAGTTATAAGTTATATGGATTGTTCGTGGGGTTGACGGTAACCATCATGATAACGTGTGATACGCTGGTTTATAAAACATTAGATATCTATGGTTTTAAAATAACGGCAAGTGGAATTGTCTTTTCTCTTTGCTTTCTATTCTCCACAATTTTAACAGAAGTTTATGGTTATAAGCTTGGTAGTCGGGCTGTGTGGATAATGGTGTTTTGCCAAACGGTGTATGTTATAATACTGAATTTGGCGGCAATTACTCAAATTGAGAATAATGATATATCGAGAAATTATTATTCTCTTTATCATGAATTTTGGCGAGTCATGATAGGAACGTGGGTTTCTGTTCCTGTATCCTACTTCTTAAATGGTTTTGTCATTTCAAAAATGAAAATGCTTTTTATGGGGAGGTTGTTTTTTGTCCGGTATGTTACGGCATCAATGATAACTCAGGCGGCCTTACTTTTAACTGCGTATCCTATTAGTCTTTCCAGTAAGTATAGTGTTAATGAACTTGTCAATATCATTATTACAACATGGAGTTATAAGGTGATAATTTCTGTTTTTTTATTACCTGTAGCAATGTACTTAGCTCATAAAGTCAAGAGAATAGAAGGAACAGATCACTATGATTGGGGCGCTTCATACAATCCTCTCTCTGTATTTTCGGAAGTGAAAACGTCGCAGGAGGAAAACAAAAAATGAGAGTGTTGCAAATTTCAGATATTCACCTTTTGTCAAATAAAGATGAATGCCTTTTGTCCGTTCCTGTCTATACTAAATTTAGTAACACCATGAATTTTATTTTGGAAAATAAAAAGAGGTTAAGTATTGATTTCATCATTGTTACAGGTGATATTTCTCATGATGGAAGCCTATCATCATATGACTTATTCTTTGACTGGATGGAACGATTAAAATTGCCTTTTTCATTTATTCCAGGAAATCATGATAATAAAAAAGTACTTTTAAATCTGAATGATAGAGTGAGCTGTTTTTCTGATTTGGGTTCTTTAGGAGGGGATGATTGGTGTTTTCTGTCCATAGATAGTGTTGTGGATGGCGAGGATTTTGGCGTCATTAATCATGACGCACTGTCTAAGTTTGAAGTGTTATTAAAAAAAGATCCTTTTAGGAAAAAAGCATTGTTTTTACATCACCATTTACTTCCTGTTGGCACACCACTTGTTGATGTTTGTAATTTAAAAAATGCCAATGAATTATTGAGTTTGTGTAATAAATATGGTGTTAAATTCATTGGTTCTGGACATGCGCATACGCCATTTCAGGCAAAGATAAATGATGTTATTATTTCTGTCTCTCCTGCAATTTGTTTTCAGTGGGAAAATGGGACAGAAGATGTAAGCATTTTTAATGCGAGTGGATTTAATATTATTTCTTTTGATGAAGATGTTCATGTAGAAACGTATTTTATTTAATTATCTGAAGGATGTTGTTTTTTTTCATTTTCAGAGGCGTTTTTTTCATAAGCGCCTCTGAAATTTCACGGCCTGCATGTATTCCTTCTAAATATGCTATTTTTGACATGTCGCCATTGTTTATTTTGTTTATCAGTTCGTTGTTTTTTAGAATGTCTTTTCCTGATATTAATAACATGTCTGTGTTATTCGATATTTTATAAATACCATCTCTTCTTTCTTCAGTAATAAAATAAATGTCATTTTGCATTGCTTTTTTTTCTTCAATTTTACTTATATATATAATATCCTTGGGGTTTATCAAGTAGATGAAATTGCTTTCAATTATTTGTTTGTAACTTTTCTTTATATAGCTGTGCGTTCCATATTCCTTAAATGTATAAATTCCGGTCTTTATATTTATAGCACTATAATCTAGTGTGTAGCTATATTTTGGGTTGAAAATATGTTTTATTTTATCAAAAAAATCCATTGTTAATCCTTTGTTATTTCATGGTTTTTATTGTTTTGATCAAGACGCCAACGATAGTATAGTCCTTGAATTCTATCGTATTTCCATCTGATTCCATTGATGTTTTGGAGAAAAATAGACATTGATCTCCTATGAAAACACGTCGAAAGCATAAAGGGTAATCCTTTATTTTTACCAGAACCACATCACCATCATTGAAAGGTTCTTTTTCGGATACAATACATAGTGTACCACTCTCAAAAGAAGGTGATAATGAATTATTGGCAATCTCAATAGCGATTAATGAATCATCATCTGTATTTTCAACTTCAGTCGTATAGCTATTGGTTATGTTAATCCTTTTGTTGTAATAATTACCAAGATCATTGTATTTAAGTAGAGGCATTGTTTTGATGTTACCCGGAGGTGTTTTTATGGCCTCCATATCTATGTCTGTTAAGTTGCCCATTTTTACACCAAAGAAATCTGAAATTGATGAGAGTGTAGATATGGTGGGGTTTCCTACACCCCTCCTGAGATTGTTGATGGTTGCGATCCCAATGCCGGTTAATGTGCTGAGGCGTTGCGCATCAATCTCATGTTTTTTCATAAGGTAAATAAGATTTTTTCCTATTATTTTCAATGTCATATAGTTTTTTTCTGGTTGTGTGCTGTTCTGTTGTTGCATTATAAAATCTACCATTTATAATATATTAGAGATTAGAGTGGTTTTCCGCACCTCTTTTCTATCATAAGATCAGCTTGCCTACTATAGGGTGAGTGTTTTTTATCGTACTGGAACTTCCCTCGGGGTCGTCCTAGTGCGATAGCTTTTGTCTAAAGAGGAGTCTTTCTGATGAGTCGATGGATAGAGGGGTGGTATCTTCTTCGATGTAGGGAAAAAATGTGGCGAACAACCTTAAATACTCTCACAGAAGCAAAAATTGAAACATTCTGTCCGATAATATGTGAAGGACGACGAAGGAAAGACAAAAAAAACGTACTTAGGCATGTCAAGTCCCCCGTTTTTCCAGGATATATTTTTACCAGATTTAATCCAGAGTGCATCCATACTACCGCGATTTTAAATATTCCAGGCGCTATGAGATTTGTTCGTTTTGGCGAGTTTATTTCTGTTGTTCCAGATAGTGTTATTTATAAATTGCGTTGCGCTGAAATTCGTATATTGCACAGCGATGATATATCTTATGAATGCATGTATGTACCGGATGAAATTATTAATAAAATAATTGGTATTTATAGTTACGGTAATCCACAAATGCGAGTGTCCTTACTGAAGGAGCTTTTGTATTCGCCTAATAAATGGTTTGGGTTGAAAAAAAATGGAGGAAAGAAATGTCACCTAAAATAAAAGGGAAATATAATAATGTGTATATTCCCGCAGATCTTAGGGATTATCTGGAAAAAATAGTTGTTGAAATTGGCTATCGACGTGGTAGGCAGATATCCGCGTCTGCGGTCGTTCAGTATTTAATTGTGACATATGGTAATGATGTCAGAAAGCATTTCATTAGCCAGACGGATTATTCATGATTATGGGGAGTTATGCTATCAACAGCAACCTTTCTTGCTTTAGCGATGCAGTGCGCATCATCCATACACCCTGACACTGCTCTAGATGTGGCAAGGGTTGAATCAGGTTTTAATCCCTATGCCATTGGTATTGTCGGCCAGAAAAAGGGGATTTTCCCCAAAAATAAAGATGAAGCACTTTCTCATGTAAAACGATTAAAATCACAAGGAAAACGTTATTCTCTAGGACTCATGCAAATTACTAGCACCAATTTTTCAAAATATTATCTTACTGACGAACAATTATTCAATCCCTGCACCAATCTATCTGTGTTTGAAAAAATAATGACGGATTGCTATCAGCGCGGCGGCTCGCTGAAAAGGGCGCTCAGTTGTTATTACTCCGGCAATTTTACTACCGGACAGAAAGCAGAGCGCGATTTTCGGCAGACCAGCTATGTACAGCGCATTGGGTATATGGTGCCAAGTACCCGCACAGAAAGAAAAACAAAAATGGCTGATGAGGAGGAAATAACACCGCCTCCAGCCACATTTGAGTCCTGGGACGTTTTGCGCGAATACCCCAGGCAGGATGCACCAAACTCTCAACGACAACGTTTTGTACCTGATAATTCAACGGAGAACACGAATGAAAAGACGCAATCCCCCGGCTAATGTTATCGCCAGTCGTCTGACGCCTGGCGGCTACCTGACCTGCTGGTTGGCATTGATGTTTCTTGTGACGCCCTTAACTGCTCAGGCCGCCTGGTATGATCCCCTGGTCAAGTTTGCGCAGGAGTTCAGAACGGCCTTGATCATCATCGGTGGCGTGGTCGCCGTTAGCTCGCTGGTTTATGTCGGTGTCTGCTGGATTATTTCTCGAATGGCCGGAACGATGGACACGACCATGATGGACTATATGAAGCATGTTGGCGTCATTGGTGCGGTTGGTGGGGCTGTTTCCGCTGCAACCTGGGCTTACTCTCTTTGGGGCGGAGCCATTTCAGGATGAGTGAAGACGAAGAGGCGCTGACTTTCGAGACCCACAATGCCATGAGTCGCGTAGCGATGTTTTGTGGCATACCGCTTTTCCCTCTTATATTTCTGGTCATTGGGTTAGCTGTCAGTCTGTTTGCCGGGATTTATTTCTGGGGGTGGTGGGGACTTTGTCCGCCTGTTCCTTTTTTTCTCGCGATGATTGGATTGCGTATGATTTGTGAACGTGACGACAAGGCCATGCGCCGTTTCTTCTTTCATCGTCGCCGCTACTGGATGAACTGGAAATATGGCAGGCATTTACTGATCACCCCTCGTCATGGCAAGTGGAGAGAAAAATATGCGCGACGAATTATTAAAAAATACCTTCTCGCCGGAAAATCATAATGTTCCTTGGTTGGGACATCATGTTCACCCGCATGTTTGTACGCTGGGAACGGGGCACGTGCTTGCTTTGCTTCGTTTTAACGGCGTACCTTATGAAACGCGTGAGATGAAAATACTGAATCAGGAATTTTGCACGTTTAATAGCTGTTTGCAGGCGTTGGGAAAGCAGGAAGGGAATAATCTGATGCTGCAAACTTATACCTTTAAAACACGGATTTATCTGGATACGGTATATAAACTGGATTTGCCGATATTGCAGGATTTTGTCGATGTGTTTACTGAGCCGTTTCGTCATGGCGATTACCGAAAGGTAGGGTATGCAATGGCGCTCATCCTTAAATATCGTGATTTGGATGAGGGCATCGCACGTATGAATGATTTGCTCTCTCTTTGCCGGGAAATGCTCGTCGGATTTGGCGTCGAAGTCATGGCGATGGAGGAGAAAAATGATGGGAATATTTATTCGCAGATAGGGCGTTTTTATTCTTTTATGTTTAATGGCGTGGAGCGGCCCGTACCGATCACCGATACGCGGCTGGGTGATGTGGTGCTTGACGGTGAGACCGCGTTTGGTGCGTATGATTATGTTGAAAACCGTCCTTATCACGGGGTGACGCGTTTTGCTTCAACTTATGATCTTCGCGATTACCCGGATGAGTCGATACCAGGGATGTGGGATGAGGCGCTGGAGGAGCAGTATGATTTTTTGCTGGTACAAAACTTCCATTTTGAAGATCGCAACCGAATCAAACGGCGGCTTAAGGTTCAGACTTCCGATCTCGCCGCAACAGAAGGTGAATCCCGCCAGACGGATGCACTGCTTGATGCGGTACAGGCGGTAACACTGAATAACCCCGAGTTTATTAGAGAGTAATTTTGGCAATACTACGCCGCTTCCTCTGATGCTAATTGCAAAGCGTAATAGTTCATTTCGGCTTCAGTAGGAGGGATGTAACCCAGCCGCCCGAGCAGCCTTCTGTTGTTGTACCAGTCCACCCAGTCCAGCGTGGCCAACTCCACTTCCGTCCGGTTTTTCCAGCTCCCGCGGTGGATAACCTCCGTTTTGTACAACCCGTTGATACTCTCTGCCATCGCATTATCGTAGGAGTCGCCG
>NZ_FRDB01000206.1 GCF_900143145.1 Candidatus Sodalis sp. SoCistrobi | reverse complement strand
CGGCGACTCCTACGATAATGCGATGGCAGAGAGTATCAACGGGTTGTACAAAACGGAGGTTATCCACCGCGGGAGCTGGAAAAACCGGACGGAAGTGGAGTTGGCCACGCTGGACTGGGTGGACTGGTACAACAACAGAAGGCTGCTCGGGCGGCTGGGTTACATCCCTCCTACTGAAGCCGAAATGAACTATTACGCTTTGCAATTAGCATCAGAGGAAGCGGCGTAGTATTGCCAAAATTACTCTCTAATAAACTCGGGGTTATTCATGTACGATGAACCGGCGCTATATGGGGTGACCGATGGTAAGGCGGTCGGCACTTACCTTGAGCACAAATTTACCTCCCATCTTATGGAACGCTATCGCTTCGGGGCGGGTAATTCGGCCAACGGCATCGATCTTCCAAGCCTGAATGTTGACATTAAGGTCACGAGTATCCGCCAACCGCAGTCCTCCTGTCCCTATAGGTCAGCGCGGCAGAAGATTTACGGGCTCGGCTACCATCTCATTGTGTTTGTTTATGAGAAAACGGATGATCCGGCCGCGCGCACCGGCCGGCTGAACATGATGCACACCATTTTCGTCGATAAGAAACGTACTGCGGACTTTCAGATGACGCGCGGCCTGCGTCAGATCATAGACAATGACGGCAATGCGGACGATATCGTTGCTTTCATTCAGGATAAGAACCTGCCCGTTGACGAAATAGAGGCGCGCAACATCGCGGAAGCGGTACTGCACGAGCCCCCTCTGCAAGGTTATCTCACCATTTCAAACGCGCTGCAATGGCGGCTGCAGTACAGCCGGGTTATCTCACAGGCGGGCGCCGTGGCCGGCCTGGAACGGGTGCGCTGACGATGGCCGGGAGAAAGGAGCGAAACGTCTGGCAATTTGGCGATTTTCAAACCCCGCTTGACCTGGCGCGCGACGTCTGTGCCGTTTTAACTCGCCGCGGCATCTCGCCGGGGGCGATTGTGGAGCCCACCTGCGGTCAGGGCGCTTTCCTGCAGGCCGCCGCCGAGCATTTCACCGCAGCGCGGCAGGTGCTGGGCGTGGAGATTAACGCCGCCTACGTAATGGATGCCCGGCTGCGCCTGGGAAATGCCGCCCGGGTGGAGCAAGGCGATTTCTTCAGCGTCGACTGGGACGCGGTGCTGGCCGGCGATCCGGGCCCTTGGTTGGTGCTGGGCAACCCACCTTGGGTTACCAACGCCGAACTGGGTCTGCTCAAGAGCACCAACTTGCCCACCAAAAGCAATTTCCAGGGTCATAAGGGGCTGGAAGCGCTTACCGGTAAGGCGAATTTCGACATTTCCGAATGGATGCTGCTTAATCAGCTTGAATGGCTTCGCGGACATGCCGGCTGGATCGCCATGCTCGTTAAGACCTCGGTGGCGCGTAAGCTGCTTCGCCAGGCGTGGCGGCGGGCTGATCCGGTCGGTCGGGCCGCCATCTACAAGATCGACGCCATGCAGCATTTTGGCGCGGCCGTCGAGGCCTGCCTTTTTATTTTGCCGGTAGCCATGGGGGCCTCCTCGCAAGACTGCGATGTCTTCGCCAGCCTGCAGGCTGCGGAGCCTGAATCCACCATTGGTTTCCACGACGGTTTCCTGGTGTCTGATGTACAGTCCTACGCCCGTCACCGCGATCTGATTGCCACCAACGCGCATTACGTCTGGCGCTCGGGGGTAAAGCACGATTGCTCAAAAGTCATGGAACTGGCAGAAACGGCTGACGGCCGGCTGACCAATGGGCTTGGGGAGCAGGTACACTTTGAGCCTGACCTCTTGTTCCCGCTACTCAAAAGCTCGGATGTGGCGAAAGGCAGGACAAGAGCGGATCGCTTCATGATTGTCACCCAAAAACAGATTGGGGAGGACACCGCCCTACTCGCCGACACCGTGCCGAAAACGTGGCGCTACCTTCTGGCCCACGCGGACAAACTCGATGCCCGGGGCAGCGTTATTTATCGGGGCAAGCCCCGCTTCTCGATTTTTGGCGTCGGTGCCTATACTTTCGCGCCATGGAAAGTCGCCATCTCCGGTTTCTATAAATCACTCAATTTTATGAAAGTGGAACCGATGAAGGGCAAGCCCGTGGTATTGGACGACACCCTCTATTTCCTGCCTTGCCGAGAAGAAGCGGAGGCGGACTTCATTATGGCCCTGGTGCGCTCAACCTCCTATATGGAACTTCTTGGCGCAATGGTCTTCAACGACGAGAAACGGCCCATCACCGCCGAGCTGTTAAAACGCATCTCCCTTGAACAGGTGGCGGACAAGCTGGGTAAAATCGAGCAATACCACGCTTTTACCCGACAGCCGCCACCGACGTACCTTCATCCTAAGCAGACCGCCGCACAGTCGTAATCGCTGGCCGGTAAAGCAACTCATTGGTTGGCCGTGCGCAGCGCGAGGGCTTAAGGTCATGCTGCGTCGCGCTGGGCCGCGTCGTACGGCGTTATACGCTATCAGGATGCGTTGCATATCATTTCATTGTTCAGTGTTAAGTCCTGATACCCGTATTGTCCCGTGTTCTGCCGCATTACGTAAGATGACGCTGTGCTGTGCTGTGCTGTGCTGTGCTGTGCTGTGCTGTGCTGTGCTGTGCTGTGCTGTGCTGTGCTGTGCTGTGCTGTGCTGTGCTGTGCTGTGCTGTGCAGCGTAGGGGGGCGTCAATTAATCACCGCCGTCAAGTCCGAATTTTTTGCCCGGATAAGGGGCAAAATCCGCCTTAATCTCCTTTTTCCTGCTATTTCAAGCGTTACCGCGCAGGCGGGTAAAAATCGTGCTGACCAGCAATTCATCTGAACATAAACTTTATTGCGCAAGGTCAATTTTTAGTGCGATCGTTGCGACCTTTATCTACATCTTGTGCCAGAATCACAGCATGTAGACTACATATAGTGCCTGCCGGGCGATGAGTGACATATCACCGGCAATCGGCCCGCCGTCGCTGCAACGGATAATCACTGGCGGGGCCCGCGTGTGTGCGCCGTAAATGCGCCCAGGGCTTAGCCGGTCTTCGGCAAATAGAAACACGTGTCATTTTCAGGCGCTGCCCGCAGGCGCGGCGCTTAAACCTTTCTCGGCATACAAGGAGTCACATCGTGCAACCGGTAGTGATCAAACGGGACGGATGTCAGGTCAATTTCGATGAACAACGTATTTGTCAGGCGGTTTTGCACGCTGCGCAAGCGGCGGGCGTAAACGACGCAGATTATTGCGCCACCGTCGCCGCGCTGGTGGCGCAGCAAATGGCGTCCCGATCCCATGTGGATATCCGCGATATTCAGGACGCCGTGGAAAATCAGCTGATGGCGGGTCCCTACAAAACCCTGGCGCGGCTGTACATCGAATACCGTCATGATCGCGATGTGGCCCGCGAGCAGCGCGGCAGATTGAACCAGGAAATCCGCGGGCTGGTGGAACAAAGCAATATGGCGCTTCTAAACGAAAACGCCAATAAAGACAGCAAAGTCATTCCTACCCAGCGTGATTTGCTGGCGGGGATTGTCGCCAAACACTACGCGCGCCAACATATCCTGCCGCGTGATGTGGTACTGGCCCACGAGAGCGGCGACATTCATTATCACGACCTGGATTACTCGCCATTTTTCCCTATGTTCAACTGCATGCTGATCGATTTGCAGGGCATGCTTACTCAGGGATTTAAAATGGGCAATGCCGAAATAGAGCCGCCGCGTTCTATTTCTACCGCCACCGCGGTCACCGCGCAAATTATCGCTCAGGTCGCCAGTCATATCTATGGCGGCACCACCATCAACCGGATAGACGAAATACTGGCGCCTTATGTCGCCGCCAGTTATGACAAGCACCGTACTATCGCCAGCGAATGGCATATTGCGGACGCGGAAGGCTACGCGCGCTCCCGCACCGAGAAAGAGTGTTACGATGCCTTCCAGTCGCTGGAGTATGAGGTTAATACGCTGCACACCGCCAACGGCCAGACGCCTTTTGTCACCTTTGGCTTCGGTTTGGGCACCAGCGCGGAATCACGGCTTATTCAACAATCAATCTTGCGCAACCGTATCGCCGGACTGGGTAAAAACCGCAAAACCGCGGTGTTCCCTAAGCTGGTATTCGCTATTCGCGACGGCGTTAATCATAAATTCAGCGATCCCAACTACGATATTAAACAGCTAGCGCTGGAGTGCGCCAGTAAGCGGATGTATCCCGATATTCTCAACTATGAACAGGTTGTGAAGGTCACCGGCTCGTTTAAAACGCCCATGGGCTGCCGCAGTTTCTTGGGGCCCTATGAGGAACAGGGGCAGTTGGTCCACGACGGCCGCAACAATCTCGGCGTCATCAGCCTCAATCTGCCGCGCATCGCGCTGGAAGCCAACCGGGACGAGGCGCGTTTCTGGCAATTGCTGGACGAACGGCTGCTGCTGGCTAAAAAAGCGTTAATGACCCGCATCGCCCGCCTGGACGGGGTGAAAGCGCGTGTTGCGCCGATCCTCTACATGGAAGGGGCCTGCGGTGTGCGGCTGAAGGCGGATGATAACATCGCCGAAATTTTCAAACACGGCCGCGCCACCATTTCGCTGGGCTATATCGGCATTCATGAAACCATTAATGCGCTGTTTGGCAATCGAACCCACGTTTACGACAGCGCTGAGCTGCGGGAAAAGGCGTTGGCGATCGTTGCGCGGTTGCAGGCGGCGACCGACAGCTGGAAGAAGGAAACCGGTTACGGTTTCAGTCTGTACAGCACCCCGAGCGAAAACCTGTGCGACCGCTTCTGCCGGCTGGACGCCGCCCAGTTCGGTATCATCGACGGGGTGACCGATAAAGGGTATTACACCAACAGTTTCCATTTGGATGTGGAAAAGAAGGTCAACCCTTATGACAAACTGGACTTTGAGGCGCCCTATCCCCCTTTGGCGAGCGGCGGTTTTATCTGTTATGGCGAGTATCCCAATTTGCAGCACAATCTGCGGGCGCTGGAAGATGAATCACCCCGGATAAATTAGAGTCTATACTTTAAAAGTGGAGGTCTCTATGACAACGACCAAACGTTACTCTCCGGAAGTCCGTGAACGGGCAGTTAATCTAGTGCTGGAAACTCAGCATGAGCA
>NZ_FRDB01000314.1 GCF_900143145.1 Candidatus Sodalis sp. SoCistrobi | reverse complement strand
CGCTCCGTACCCGCATTAAACGACTGGCGCGTAAAACGATTTGCTTCTCGCGCTCTGTCGAGATCCACGAAAAAGTCATCGGAGCCTTCATCGAAAAACACATGTTCTACTAATTGGAGTCATTACCAAAATATCATTGTCGCCAGCGATGACTATAAACGCGACGGTTATTACACCGTCAGGTACGACGATAACACGTTTTGTCAGCCCGGCATGTACTACAACGCGAAAACCGGGCTTTTTTATGACGAGCCAGAATTCAGGCACATTAACCGTCGCGCCGTATCAAGCGGCCAGTGATACCGATGCGGCAACCGCATCATTGGAAATCAGCCGGTAGGCCGGGATTTCGCGCAACTGCTGGGTTTGGGAGTCAAACGCCTCGACATGCAGCAAATCAATTTTCAGGCCGTTTTTGCGCAAGGCAGCAATATCACTGGCGAGCCGCTGAACGCCGAAAAACAGCAACGCATCCAGTGCCGTCACCAGTAGGCCGGAGGTCAGCGCCAGACGTAGCCGTTCACGCGGTACGCTCACCTGCCGGGCGATACTGGTGTAGCTGTTTTCTGTGCCGCCTTCGGCCACAGAGCGGAAAACGGTAAATTTGCGCGTGTAGTGAAATGCCGCCGGCGCGGCAATATTTGCGTCAAGGCTATACAGCACCCCGCGTTTACTGCCGTTGATTTCCACCCGGCGGCTGTGGATGGTCAGCTCGTCGCGCAGTTTTTCAATAGCCTGTGGCGCACGGATAAGCAGCAGCCGAAACGGCAATTCGTAGCTCGTCACATACGGCAGGCTGTGCAGCGCCAGTCTGACGCGGGCGATTTCCCCGGCGTGCTGTTGCTGCACGATAAACCATTGTTTGGCCTGATGCGGGGTTTCGCTGGCCTCGGTGATATGGTTGAGTGCGATCTGATAATCAATGCGTTGCACTAGTGGCCGTCATCGAACAGGGAAGCCAGTTTATCATCGGAAAGGCCCGTCGACATTTTGACGATAGCGCGATCGACGCCGTTGGCGATAAGTTGCCTTGCAATTTTCAGCGAGGCGCTATGCTCGCCTTCTTGGCGTCCTTCTTGGCGTCCTTCTTGGCGTCCTTCTTGGCGTCCTTCTTGGCGTCCTTCTTGGCGTCCTTCTTGGCGACCGAGCACGATTCCCTTTTCGATGCCCTTGGCTTCAAGCTGTTCAGCGATCGTCATGGCTTCCTCCCGATAGCGCGGCGTTTTTTCTGCCAGCGCGCGAATGAATTTTTCCCCTTCGACGGTGTTTCCCGCCTCGGCCAGATAGTATAACAAGCTGCGAAACTGCTCTTTGGGATACGCCCACTGCTCGAGCAATCCGGCCAGTTCGTTTACCAGTTCCAGCATATCACGGGTACGGATGTGCTTCTGCACCAGTTCCAGCAGCGACACTCGGCGATGGGTCAGGATTTCATCATCCGGCATAGCCGTGATATCAACCAGCGGGAATGCTTGCCTGTAGACTGATTCTGCCAGTTCAGGGTCAGTAAAGCAATCGAGCCATTGGGTGCTGTACGGATACGGGGACGTGGTGCCGTGATAGAACAGCAGTGGGATGACCACAGGCAACTGGTCGTTGCCCTGTTCCAGATGCCGCTGCATTGCGGCGACCGCGTACCGTAGCAACCGAAATGCCATCAGTTTTTCCGGTCGGCTCTGGTGCTCGATAAGGCAGTAGACATAACCATCATGGCCCGTCGTGGTCTTCATCGCGTAGAGCATATCCGAGCATTGGCTCTTGAGGTCGTCTTCGATGAAGCTGCCGGATTCCATCGCCAGAGTGCCGAAATCACAGCGCTCACGCAGGTGCTGTGGCAGATGGATGCGGATAATACCTGATACATCTGATAACGCTTATTCATCATAGTAATGAGGTGGCAGGTCATCTTTACTGGGAAATAGTCGCGCAAGGATAATACCGAACAAAAAATATATTATAAGCATAACAATCACCATTAACTGAAATGCTCGTTTCATTCCTTTGAATAACTTCATGTAGAAAACGCTTCCGTAAAAACGGGATTTACCGCTTTTTACCGGAATAATGCAAAGTGATAATAACGATCGAATGCCGCTTATCGATCGGTAAAAACGATCGTTGGATAGATGTAGGAAATAAAGCCTTACCCCGACCGCTGAGAGCGGTTTTTTTGTGCCTGAAAAACGGAAGCCCCGACTGTTACAAGCAGTGCGGGGCTTTTTCATGAATCTAGCAGTACTACGGTCAAGGAGGCCGTTGTGGTTAATTTTACTACAGGAGAGTGGATTGTGAAAGTGAATCACCCCGGATAAATTAGAGTCTATACTTTAAAAGTGGAGGTCTCTATGACAACGACCAAACGTTACTCTCCGGAAGTCCGTGAACGGGCAGTTAATCTAGTGCTGGAAACTCAGCATGAGCA
>NZ_FRDB01000122.1 GCF_900143145.1 Candidatus Sodalis sp. SoCistrobi | reverse complement strand
CGGCGACTCCTACGATAATGCGATGGCAGAGAGTATCAACGGGTTGTACAAAACGGAGGTTATCCACCGCGGGAGCTGGAAAAACCGGACGGAAGTGGAGTTGGCCACGCTGGACTGGGTGGACTGGGTGGACTGGTACAACAACAGAAGGCTGCTCGGGCGGCTGGGTTACATCCCTCCTACTGAAGCCGAAATGAACTATTACGCTTTGCAATTAGCATCAGAGGAAGCGGCGTAGTATTGCCAAAATTACTCTCTAATAAACTCGGGGTTATTCAGAGAGCGGCACAAAGCGCGCTGGCGTCCACCGGGCATCAGTTGACGCTGGCGCAAACCAACTTCCAGCGCGATGACAGTCTGGTCAAAGACGGATTGACGGCGCGAAAAACCTGGGATGAATCCCGTACGCTGTTGCTGCAGCGTCAGGATGAACAGCGCGAGGCGCAAGCGCAACAGGTCGCCAGTCAGGCCGCCTATGCCAATACTCTGGCGCAGCGTGGTCAACTGCTGGTGCTGGATCGTCAGGCCGATATGCAACGCCAACAGGTCAAGGCGCTGCAGGCGCAGGCCGATCAGTTGAAACAGGAAATCGCCGACAGGACGCTGCGCTCGCCGGTGAACGGTGTGGTGGATAAAACGTTGGGCGATGTGGGGGATTATATTCAGGCAGGACAATGGGTGATGATGGTCCATGACCCGAAAAAGGTCTGGGTTGAGGCCAACGTCAAGGAAACGGCGCTTGGCGAGGTTGCCGTCGGCCAACCGGTGACGGTCGGCGTCGATGCCTATCCCGGCCGGGATTGGCCAGGGCATGTCCTGCGGGTGGGCAATGCCGCCACCAACCAGTTCGCGCTGCTGCCAAGTCCCAACCCCTCCGGCAATTTCACCAAAATTACGCAGCGGGTGCCGGTGCGCATTGCGCTGGATAATCCCGATGCGCGCCTGCGCCCGGGATTAATGGTTGAGGTGGCGATCAATGTCGCCCATTGAGCGTCAGGCCGAGCGTTTCGGCCCGGCCTATCGCTGGCTGGCGACCGGCACCGTCATGCTGGGCACCATCGCTACCACCGCCACTGCCACTATCGTTAATGTCGCCATGCGCGACATCATGGGGGCTTTTGGCTTGGGCCAAGATCAAGTGCAGTGGTTGTCGACGGCGTTTCTCGCCGCCATGACCGCCACCATGCTGATGACCGCCTGGGCACTTGAACGCTTCGGTTATCGGCGCACTTTTGTATCGGCCATGGGCGTCTTCATCCTCGGTAGCCTGTTGGGTTTTGCCAGCGGCAGCGGCGCCGAGGTGATTTTGGCGCGGGTACTGCAGGGCAGCGCATCCGGCATCGTGCAGCCCTTGGCAATGGTGGTCATGTCGCAGGTTTTTCCTCCCTCCCAGCGCGGCAGGGCGATGGGGATTTATGGCGTCGGTATCGTTTTAGCGCCGGCGCTGGGCCCGACGGTAGGCGGTTTATTGGTCGATCAATACGACTGGCGCGATGTCTTTCTGGTGGTGGTGCCGTTTTGCCTTGCCGGCATGGCGGCGGCGCTGTTCATTATGCCGGGACGCGACGAGGAGAGTCCGTCGGTAGCGCGGCGTTTTGACGTCACGGGTTTTCTGTTGTTGGTTTGCGCGTTAACCACCTTGCTGACCGGCCTGTCAAACGGCCAGCGCGAAGGGTGGGACGCCTTTTTTATCCTGATGCTGTTTGCGGTGGCCTTGCTGTCGGCGGCGGGGTTTATTCTCTGGGAGCTGGTGACGCCGCATCCACTGTTAAGTCTGCGGGTGTTCGCCAATCTCGGGTTTTCTGCGGGCTGCGTGGTCGCGTTCGCCCTCGGCGCCGGCATTTACGGCTCGACCTATATCATTCCGCTGTTTGTGCAAACGGTGCAGGGCTTCACGCCCACCCGCTCCGGCTTATTGCTGATGCCGGCAGGCCTGGTGCTGGGCCTGGTATTTCCTATCGCCGGCCAACTCAGTGATAAACTGCCGCCGCATATTCCGGTGATGAGCGGACTGGTGCTGTTCGGCCTGTCGTGCTGGCTGTCCGGCGGGGCGGATGTGGACACGCCGTTCTGGACGATGGCCTGGTGGGTCATGCTCGGACGCATCGGTCTTGGTGTGATGCTGCCGGCGCTGAATGCCGGCGCGCTTCGCGCGCTGCCGCCGGACAAACTGGCGCAGGGCTCGGGCAGTCTTAATTTCGTGCGTCAGTTGGGTGGTGCGTTTGGCGTCAATGTCTTGTCGGTGGTGATCGACAGGCGCACCACGTTCCACGGCGATGCGCTGGCCCAGGCGCTGACCACCGCTAACGCCGCCGGCATGGAGGCTATCAGCCGGCTGGGGTTGTTGATGTCGCATTGGGGTAATCCGTTCGGTTATCCGCTGCGCGCGGGCATTCATCCCGGCGCCCTGGCCTGGCTGGAAAGCATGCTGGTGCCGAAGGCGCAGCTGATAGCCTATCAGGATGGTTTTTACCTGGTGGCGCTGTTTTTTTTCGCCGCCGTCGCGCCCGCCTGGCTGATGCGCGGCAAACGGCCGCGGCGCACGGTAACGCTTAAGCAAGAGAGGCCATCCCCGACCCAATAACCCGGCCGCCCACCGCGCCGGGGTGGCCGTAGTTGATTTAACTAGACGATCAGTCTATATTCTTGTCATGCAACCGACACTTTATTCACCTCGGCGCGGCCGGCCTCGTAAGGTGGCTGCCGCCGACCCCGATACTCGCCAGGCGCTGATCCGCGCCGGCATTGCGCTGCTCACCGAACAGGGTTTCACCGCGTCGGGCATTGACGGCATTCGCAAAGCGGCAGGCGTCCCTAAAGGGTCGTTTTACTATTATTTTGCCAGCAAAGCGGCCTTCGGCCAGGCAATCGTCGCCGGCTACGGTGATTATTTCGCCGCCAGGCTGGCACGCTGTCTCACGCAGCCCGACTTGATGCCGCTGGCACGGCTACAGGCGTTTGTCGAGCAAGCGGCGAAAGGCATGGCGAAATATGATTTCCGGCGCGGCTGCCTGGTGGGCAACCTTGGGCAGGAAATCGCGGTTCTGCCGCCGGGCTATCGTCAGCAATTAAGCGCTATTTTGCACGGTTGGCAGCGGCAGGTCGCCGATTGCCTGCGGCTGGCGCAGGCGGCGGGGGAGGTCAGTCCCGAGGCGGATTGCGCGGCGCTGGCGGAATTTTTTTGGATTGGCTGGGAAGGGGCGGTGATGCGCGCCCGGCTGGCGGGTAATCGTCAGCCGCTGGACCGCTTTGCGCAAGGGTTTCTTTCCGGTTTGCCGCGTTAGCTTTTAAGGCGTTGCCTGGGGCTTCGCCACCCATGACTAAGGAGCATCCATGTTTAACGCTATCGTAATTGATAAAGACGATGCGGGCTATCGCGCCGCGCTGACGACCCTGGAAGAAGAGCAATTACCGCCGGGGGATGTGCTGGTGCGGGTTGAGTACTCCACCTTGAATTACAAAGATGGTTTGGCGATAACGGGACAAGGGCCGGTGGTGCGCCATTTCCCGATGGTGCCCGGAATCGATTTGGCCGGTACGGTAGAGCACAGTCACCATGCCGGTTTCCGCGCTGGCGATCGGGTGGTGCTAAACGGCTGGGGCGTCGGCGAAAAGCACTGGGGCGGGCTGGCGCAAAAAGCCCGCGTCAACGGTGACTGGTTGATCCCGCTGCCTGCCGGCCTGGATGCCCGCTCGGCAATGGCGATAGGCACCGCCGGCTATACCGCCATGTTGTCGGTACTGGCGCTCCAACACCACGGTATTACGCCTGCCAGCGGCAAGGTGCTGGTCACCGGCGCCAACGGCGGGGTAGGCAATTTCGCCATCGCGTTTCTTGCCCGGCAGGGATAACAGGTTGTGGCCTCCACCGGGCGGGTAAACGAGGCGGAACACCTGCGTCAACTGGGCGCGGCGGAGATTATCGACCGGGCGTCGCTTAGCGCCCCGGGGCGTCCGTTGGCCCGTGAGCAATGGGCGGCGGCCGTCGACAGCGTCGGGAGCCATACGCTGGCCAACGTGTGCGCCGGTTTGCGTTATCAGGGCGTTGTGACGGCCTGCGGTCTGGCTCAGGGCATGGATTTTCCCGCAAGCGTCGCGCCGTTTATTTTGCGTGGTATTACGCTGGTCGGTATCGACAGCGTTATGCGGCCGGAGGCGGATCGTCGCGCGGCCTGGCAGCGCATCGCCGAGCTGGTCGATGCGCCGCCGTTGAAACAGATAAGCCGCGAAATCGGGCTGTCAGAGGCGGTAGACACCGCAAAAGCGCTGATGGCGGGGCACGTGCGTGGCCGTATCATCGTCGATACCCAGCGCTAACCAGCGGCGGGCGCGTCAGGCGAAGCAGATACGATTGCGCCCCTCACCCTTGGCCTGATAAAGCGCGGTATCGGCCCGGCTGACCATCCTCGACGGCGATTCGTCGCGGATCGCCGGCTGCCCCACATACACACCGATGCTCGGCGTGAGGGCGCCGGTCGGGCTGGCCTGATGCCTGATCGCCAGGCCGGTTATCGCCTCATACACCCGCTGCGCGACTTCCCGCGCGCCCGCCGCATCGGTTTGCGGCAGCAAAATAATGAACTCTTCGCCGCCGTAGCGCGCCACCCGATCCCGATGTCGCAGTGGAAGGGCTTTCAACGCTTCGCCGATGCGTTTCAGGCAATTATCGCCGGCGACGTGTCCGTAGAGGTCGTTGTATTGTTTGAAAAAGTCGATGTCCAGCAGGATGATGCCCAGTGACTCATGGCTGGCCACCGCACGGTTGAACTCATCGGTGAGAGCCAAATCGAAATGGCGGCGGTTATACAGGCCGGTGAGACCGTCGCGACGCGCCAAATGTTCCAGCGATTGGTTAAGCTTGCGCAGCTCGCGCTGGGCGTGGCGTAATTCTTCTTCCACCCGCATGCGGCTGCGTATCTGGCGGATAAACGAGATGGCCAGCAGGCTGAGCAGCGCCAGAAAAATCACCACCAGGATCACGTGGCTTATTGCATCCTGACGCCAATCCACCAGCGCTTGATTTAGCGACATACCGGTGGTGATCGCCACAGGAAACTGCTGCAGATGGGTGAAACTGTAGATCTTACGCGGGTCGTGATTATTCAGGGCGCCGGTCATCACGCCTGAGGTTTGCTGATCAATATGTTGTTGATACAGCGGCGAGGCTGAAATGGAGCTGCCGATTGCCCGCTCATTGTAAGGATGGCGATACAAAACGGTACCATTGTTCAGCATCATCATTAACGTGGAATCATCGTCTATCACGAAGCGGGCGTAGAAGTGGCGGAAATAGTCAATCACCACGCTTTCCAAAAGCACCCCGGCGAAGCAGCTGCCGTCGGGATGGTTTATGCGCAGCGAAACCGGCAAAATGAGCCCGCCGGAGAGTCGGCTACGGATCACTTTGCCGATATGCAATTGGGTGTCATTGTGATCGCGGTGGTAGCGGTAATAATCGCGATCGGTGAAATCGGTATTGGCTGGCAGCGCGGCATCGGAGGTAGCGACCATGCGTCCCGCCGCGTCATAGAGGAAAATCCCGCGCACCTGCGGCAGGTCGCGCATTTTCGCCGTGAACAGCGGGTGCAGTTGCGCCTGCTCGACGGCGTCCAAACCGTCATGGGTGATACGCTGAGCTAAATCGGTCAGCAGGAGCTCGGCCTGCATGAACGTATCATTCGCATGCTGTGAGAGCGCTTGAGTCAAGTTGAGGATATTGTTTTGGGAGCGCCACAGCGCCAGCTGATAGGTATGGTACAGATGCCAGCCGGTCAGCGAGACCAGCACCACGGCCAGCAACACCGCCGAGGCGGCGACCTGAAGGCTTAGCGAAAAGCGCGGCGGTCCGTCCAGTGAATCGGAGTCCTTTTTGCGACGCCTGCGGCCAAAAAAATGTGTAAGTTTTAACATATGACCCGCGCGCAGCTCCCCGGCGAATGTAAAAAACCAGCCCTCCCTCAAGCAAGTATTTATGGCTTTTCGCCGTTCGTCAAAGTTATCCCTGCCGGTCGCCATCAATGATAGCCAGCGCGCGTCGAAGACGCATTCCTGTTGTCCCCGCGCGCGTTGCGCGGGTTTACGTGGCGGTGCAGATAAAATACGGAGAATACAGCATATTAAACAGCACGGCGCTTTTATCAATCCTTCTCATTTGCGGGAGGAAGGACGAACCGAGCGGCATCAGAATCTGGTCAGCCAGCTTTTTCGGCGTGTTGTCAAAGGTCGAGATATTTTCCTTGGTAATGACTATCTCGTAGAGATCTTTGTCATTTTTGAGTTTATAACTAAAGTGCTTGATGCGTTGCAGTTCATAAGTTTTATCGTCGGCGCTGAAAGTCCCGTTCAGAATGTAAAATCCCTCGGCGGCATTGGTAAAATACATGCGTATGTCCACCACATAGCTGTAGGTGCCGGGGAAGGTATTCGCTTTCATCACCATCAGTCCTGAGCAATTGAAGCCCGAGAGCGACTGTTTATGTTGATGCAGATAAAAAAGAAAGCCCGCGACAAAACACATCACCACGATAACGATGAGCCTTTTCATGTCTCGCTCCAATTGTAAAAGAAGAAATTCAAACAATTGGAAATGCGGTCGTTCTCGTCTTTACGGCACTTGGCCATGAAGGTGCGGACATTGATATTATCCTGGATAAGCGGGTCAGGAATGAGCGTTTTAGAAAAAATGATGATATGGTTGTTTTTGCATTTTTCCACATTCCCTTTCATAGCTTCGACGATCCGCAAACGGTAATCCTCTTTTTCCAGACCGGGAATAGGGTGAAAAGTATAGACTTTGCAGGAATTGATCTGGCTGAAGAAGTATAATTTCTGGTTGTCATCATCTTCATAATAAATATACGCCATGATAACTGTCAGCAGCGTGACAATCACCATTAACAAGGTCAGGGCGCCATTGATATTTTTCCGCCCGCCGGTAAGCATGACAGGCTGCGCTATTTCCACCGGGAATTCATTCACCGCGGGGATGCATGTGGCCTGGGTGATATCGTCTTCCAGCGTGCTTATCACCAACTGATCATTTAATTTCAGACCGCGTTTGGGGATGGTAACTATCGCCGATGCGTCCAGGCCTAATGAGGTTAATCCCTTACGTATTAAACTAACCTGTTGATTTAAGTTGCCGTTAGAGGGCTGCAGGCCATGAGCGCTCCAAACGCTGGCGAAAAGGTGCTCTCGGGTTACCGGCTCACCGGTCCCGCGATATTGAATAAGCTCTTCCAATACCCTACCGGCGGAATTGGACAGTTTTACTGATGTATCGGCATCATCCACCAGCGTCAGAAGGTATTCGGTGGTATCAAACGCCACGGTTGAATTGATAATATACTTCATGGGCTACTCCATATTGACCAGCCGCTGGTCAATATTCATACCATACGTTTTTGTTAATAGATGTACCTGTTAAAAAGAAGACCCTGCCTTTTCTGCGCATAATACCGTAAACAGAATTCTCGCGTTACGAAGGCCGCAAATTGGATAATTATCATATTTTCAGGATTATATCCTTGTTAACTCTTAAAAAGAGGCTTTTTGTTTTAAAAATTTCAAAAAAGTTTTAAAATCTAAAAAAATCAACAAAAACAGCATAAAAAACTTTAATCAGCCTTTGCCCGCGCTTCATTAACGACAAAAAAAGAGAGTAATCCTTCAGGCCGCGAAATAATGAGGCGATTTAACCCCAATTTTAGCTGTACATAGACAAATTAACGGTGCGCCAAAAATTGCATAACCACATTATTTCAGGAGCTATATGGTTACTCAATCAGGTAAATAACGGATGCCGTATCATTTGCTCGGTGTAAACGTTATCAAGCCGGGATGAGAAACCCTATCACCGCTCGGCTTATCTCGCTTTGCTTCATTTCGGTTCCCACGCAAACAAATAGAAAGGCAGCCGCAGACGTCGGTGGGCAAATGACGCCGGAGGTGGAGGAATGCATCGTTCGCGCATTATGAGTGCACGAATCAACCGCGACCGTCTAGCCAATGACCGCATTGGCCTGCCGCGCGGGTGCGGCGCCGGGCCCAGCAGGGGCGCCGCCGCGCTAAACCTGCGTCAGGCGGGTAACTGCAACGCCATGGTATAGCGCGCTGGAGTAGCCCACCCTGTTGCGCCGATCAGTGAGGGGATCGACTGGCAGTAGGGGGTAACAGCAGTCAATAATCCTGCTGACTGGGTTGATAAAAAGGGTGCTTATCGCAGGTGTTGAAATGAAGTCAGGCCCCGCCGCCCGGTTTTTTTGCCCGCTGGCGGTGCCGAACGGCCATTCACCTGTTGCGAACAGTACACGGCGTCACGAAGCCTTGATGCCGTGGGCCCGATCTGGCTTGCCATTGCCCCGGCTTCATTCGCGGTGAAAATTTACGGTCACGGATTTTAAATTTAATTATCGAGTTATTATTTGGCGTGCTATCAAATTGCATAATAAATACAATAATAATGATTTTAATGCTATTTCGTATACCACTCCTAAATAAGATAACGGCTTTGCGCCCGTCGCCAGAAAATTGCCACACGTCGTTGTTGCATTCAGTTACAATTTCACCGGCCGGTTGACCGAAGGGTTAGCCAACGAAAACCCTTTCAATCATGTCCGCGTTAATGCGCGTTTAACCTGTTTACATCGGGGAATCGCTGTCGCCCGCTCAGCCGTGCGTCAAAAGCTCATGGCCAGGAAGCCAGTTTTTTTAGCATAAGGGAAGAAAGATATGAATCACCCCGGATAAATTAGAGTCTATACTTTAAAAGTGGAGGTCTCTATGACAACGACCAAACGTTACTCTCCGGAAGTCCGTGAACGGGCAGTTAATCTAGTGCTGGAAACTCAGCATGAGCA
>NZ_FRDB01000121.1 GCF_900143145.1 Candidatus Sodalis sp. SoCistrobi | reverse complement strand
TGCTCATGCTGAGTTTCCAGCACTAGATTAACTGCCCGTTCACGGACTTCCGGAGAGTAACGTTTGGTCGTTGTCATAGAGACCTCCACTTTTAAAGTATAGACTCTAATTTATCCGGGGTGATTCATAATGATATCCGCCTGCAGCGTATCCGCTCCGAGCTGCTCGATGTGCTCTATGCCCTGGAGCAGCTGGAAATCGTTGAAAATGTGGACGCGCACAAGGACCAGCTGACGGTCACACGCAGTCAGCAGGACGACAGCCGCGCCGATGCCAGTATCCCAGCGGCGGTGGTGCGCGGGCTGCATGTGTTTGCCGCCACCATTTATCTTTTGTAAAGGGGGCCTGTATGGCACTGGAATACACCGGCGCGGTGGTGCTGGAGGTCAACAGCACCGAGGTTGAGGTGACGGAGTTTAGTCCGCGCGAGAGCACCGGCAAGCAGCTGGTCAAGACCATGAATTCCACCGGGCGCGCCAAGGGCTACACCCAGGGGATTGCCACCTGGGAGCTGTCCATTACCGCCGTGGTACCGGTCAACAATACCCTGCACTGGGAAAAAATCTCGGGCGCAAAACTGACGCAATACCCCCTCACCGGCGGCAAGCGCATCACCTATCAGGATGTGTTTGTGACCGAGGTGGGCGAACAGTATACCGTTGACAATGAGGCCCGTATCACCATTAGCGCCTTTGCACTGAACAAGGTTGAGGAGTAACCCATGGCATTTACCCATAGCACCACCCTGCCGGTGGGCATTTACCACGACGGCGTACTGCACCGTGAGGTGACGGTTCGTCTGGCCACCGTGGGCGATGAAATCGCCGTTATCGAGGCCGGTATTCCCGAATCCGGCACGGCGGTGGGTATTCTGGCCCGCTGCCTGACCCAACTGGGCACCCTGGCACCAGAAGAGATCACCTATACGCTTTTGTGCGACACCCTGGTGCCGGAGGATTATGCCGTGCTCCATGCCGCCCAGCTTGAGGCGAAAAAAAAAGCTCAGCGCGCTGAAGCCCGCCTGCGCGACTACCGTTTCGCCCTTGTCCGACTCGGACAGTACGGCATCAGCGCCGCCCGCGCCCGCCGCCTTGACGCTGTAGCCCTGGGCGGGCTGCTCGACGCTATCGGGCGTCTGGAAAACCCTAAGGGCTGGCGGAAAAACAGGACCATCAAAAGCCTGCGCCGCCGCCCTCCCTCAGCCAAACGGACGTAACCCATGGCCCGTGAATTTGATACCCAGCTACGCTTTGGCGTCAAGGATGGCGCGACGCCGGGCATTCGCCGTCTGTCGGCGGAATTTCGCCGCCTGAGTCAGGCACGGGAAACCCTGGGGCTGCGAAGCGAGCGTCACCTGCAGCGGGAAATCCAGCGTACCCAGGCGGCCTATCAGCGCCTGGCGCGCAGCGGCACCCTGTCGGCCAGCGAGCAGGTGCGCGCCTATGACAAGATGCAGGTAAGTATTGCCCGGCTGCGCCAGGAAATGGCCGGGGCCGAACGTCAGCAGCGCAGTTGGCTTAAGGGGACGCTGTCCCTCGGCTCCGGGCTGGTTGCCGGGGCGATGACCCTGCGCCAGCCCATTACCCGCCAGATGGACTACGATGCGCACCTGCGCAAGCTGGCCAATTTTGCCTACCGCAATGATAACGCGAGTGTGCGCGAGACGGGCCTGAAGGTCATTGACCAGCACATTCGCGCCGCCACGCGCGCCGGCGGCGGCACCCCCGGCCCGGCCATGGAAGCGCTGGAAATCATGCTGCGCTCCCTGCCGAAGGAAAAAGCCTTTTCCTATCTGCCGGAGGTGATGAAAAATGCCACGGCCACCGGGGCGGAGCCCAAAGAGATGGCGCTGCTGCAAAATGCAGCGGTCAATTTTAACCTCAGCGAACGCGACAGCCGCATCGCCCTGAGCGGGGCCACCACGGCGGCGCAACACGGTCTGGTGGATGTGCCGCTGCTGGCCTCGGCGGTGCCGCGCGCCCTCGAGGCCGCCAAGTCGGCCGGCTTCCATGGCCGGCGGGGCTATGCCCAGACCCTGGCGCTGTTTGAAGCCGCCGGCTCGGTTGCCGGTGAGCCGGGTGAGGCGGCCACCAACGCCAACGATTTACTGGCCGAGCTGTCCTCCACCAACCTGAAGAACAACGCGAAAAATCTGCTTATCCGGGGCAAGGGCGTCGATATCCAGGCGCTGATGACCCAGGATGCGAAAGCCGGCCTGACGCCACTCGATACCCTGGACCGGGTGATACAACTGGCGGACAGGCACGATCCGCAAACGAAAAAACTGCGCGCGGAGCTCGCCAACACACGTGATCCGGAAAAGCGCGCTAACCTGGAAGCGGCGATTGAAGGGCGTCATGGTGCCCATGTCTCGACCCTGCTGACCAATCAGCAATCGCGCAATGCGTTTTATGGCTATGAGCGCAGCCGGGCGATGTTCCGGCAGCTGACCGATGAGGTGGTCAAGCAGTTTGAGACGCCGGAAGGGGCGCGTTCGGCCGATTTGGATTTTAGCCTGGTCAGAAAAGGCAGCCAGTTTCAACTCCAGCAGGCGGAGAATGAAAAAATTTATGCCACCAATGACGCCGTCGCGCCACTGTCCAGCGTGCTGGGCGACGTGGCCGAGAGCGGTGCCAGGCTGGCCCAGGAATTCCCGGGTCTCACCACGGCGGCGACCCAGGCGACGCTGGCCATTACCGCGCTGGGGGCGGCGGCGGCCGTCAAGACCGGCGCGGACCTGCTGCTGGGCAAAGGCGGCGGTTCGCTGACCACGGCCGCCGGGGGCGTACTGAAAGGCGCGGCGACAAAAGCCGGGAGCCTGCTAAAGGGTATCCCCTTCTGGGGAGTGGTTTGATGGCCTGGCAAGGGGCGGAGGACTTCCCGCTCATACAGCTGCAGCGCGGCAAGGATAAGGAGGCTGAGGCGCAGTCACGCGGTCTGCCGCCCAGCCCGGTGCCCATGCCGTCTGTCGGCGCGCTGGATGTGCTGGACGAGATACGCCGCTGGCTGGCGGGAAGTCACGCCACGCCCAGGGAGGCGACATCGACGATGGCGACCCAGGCTACCACCGCGGCCCCCGCCGTCAATGTCAGCGTCACACTGGACGGGCGCGAGATTGCCACTGCCGTGGAGACGCGGCTGGCGCGTGACGGGAGACGACACTGATGGCGGATACGCTTTATCAACTGGCCGGGCAGCTGGGTGTCGATATGCTGCTGCCGGCGTCATTTCGGGGGATCGCCTTCGATTGCCTCTACACCCGCGAGGTGCTGGCCCGCGATACAGTGGTGTATGAATACCCCTGGCGCGACGGGGCCGAGGTGGAAGACCACGGGCTGAAAGCACTGAACCTGCGCCTGTCGGCGCTGTTCTGGGGCAATGGCTACCAGGCGCGCCTCAAGGCGTTTCTGGCGGCGCTAAAAGCCCCCGGCCCTGGTGAGCTGGTCCACCCGGTGTATGGCTCGCTGCCGCGCGTGCAGCTGCTGGAGGCAGGCGTCGAGCACGAGGTGGAGCCGCTTAACGCGGTGACGGTGGAGCTGGTGTTTGTCGAGGCCAGCACCGAACAGGCCCTGTTTGCGCCGGTCAGTACCACGCCGCGCACCGGCGGCCTGTTGGACAGCGTGACCGCCGGGCTGTCGGACGCATTGGCAGCCATCCGGCGCGGCAATGAAGGCATCGCCCGCATCAGTAATTTGGTGGCCTCAGCGGAGTATGTGGTGCAGGCACTGGTCGACGAGGTGCAGACGTCTGTGGGTGGCGTGATGAACTACCTGGATATGCCCACGGCGTTTGTCTCTGACCTGAAAGGGCTGTTATCGGCTTTCAGTGACCGGTTGAATTTTAGCGAGGTGACGCGGCTGTCAGACTGGCTGGCGGTGCGCAGTCAGGGCGAACGGCTGGCCGGGTTTGCTGACCGGCGGATGACGGCGAACGCTTCCCCTAACCCGGACGGCGTTTTTGCCTCCACCCTGAACCGGGCCAGCATTATGCCGCAGGCCGACCGTGAGCTGATTAACCAGACCGTGCGCCTGGTGACGATAGCGGAGTGGGTTGACGTGGCGGCGGATATCTTTCAGGCGGAAGCGGCGACGCCGACGCTTTCCGGCAGCGATATTGAACGCCTGTGTGAGGAGGTGCGTGGGTTAATCGTCACCGCCATCGTGACCCAGCGCACCGTGATGGACACCCGGCAGCGCACGGCGCACCAGACCCGTGACGTCACACCGGACGCCCGCCACGACAGCCAGCTTATTACTGCGTTGCAGCAGCTGGCCTACCAGCTGCAGAGCCAGGCCCGCACCCTGATAGTGCGCCGTCCGCCGCGCGTTTTGCGGCAGGTCACCCGGGCGTGCAACCTGCATCTGCTGGCCTTTGAATGGTACGGCGACGCCGGTCGCGGCCGCGAACTGGCCCGATTAAATCCCACCCTGCGCAACCCTAACGCGCTGCAACCTGGAGACCGTCTGTATGCCTTCGCCCGTTAACCCTACCGAGCGCATCGCCCTGCAGATTGGCGGGGTAGCCCATGATGACTGGCTGGACATTGAAGTGGACGCCGACCTGCTGACCCCGGCGGCGGGCTGGGCGTTCACCGTCGGACTGAGTCAGGCCCGTCTGCCGCCGGAGGTCAGGGTGGGCGCACTGGCCGAACTGCGCGCCGATGACGCGCTTATCATGACCGGTCAGGTGGATGAACTGCGCCACGAGGTGGCGCGCGGGCAGCATACGCTGAGTGTTTATGGCCGCGATGCGGCCGCGGTGCTGGTTGACTGCTCGGCCCCGCTATTCAGTGCCCGCGACATGAGTCTGCAGGAGGTGGTCACCCAGATAGTGCGGCCGCTGGGCGTCACCCGCATTCAACTTCAGGCCACCTCGCCGCTGGCCGCCAAAAAGGTCAGCATTGACCCCGGCGATACCGCCTGGGGCGCGCTGTGCAAGGCAGCGGAAGCCAGCTGGCTGTGGCCCTGGGTGAGCGCTGACGGTACCCTGGTGGTGGGTGGCCCGGACTACAGCACCCCGCCGGTGGAGTCGCTGATACTGCGGCGCGACGGGCAGGGCAATAACCTGCTGCGCCTGGCGGTGAGTGACACTATCAGCAGCCGCTACTCCGAGGTCACGGTGCTGGCCCAGGGGCACGGCAGCGCACAGGCCGACGGCCGCCATGACCGCCACAGTCAGGTGAAAGACACAAGCGTTCCACTCTACCGCCCCCTGGTGGTTGTGGTGGGCGATACGGATAGCGATGAGGAGGTGCATTTTCGCGCGCGCAAGCTGATGGCGGACGCCAGGCTTAACGGCCTGCTTATCACCGCCGTGGTGCGCGGGCTGCGTACCGCCGCCGGACTGCTGTGGGCACCGGGCCAGCGGGTACGGATAAAAAGCGAGCCGCACGGCCTTGACGGCATTTTTTACCTGATGCACCGACGCTTTAGCGGCGGGCGCGGCCAGCCGTTGCAGACCCTGCTGACGCTGCGCGAGGATGGCGTCTGGTTGCCGGATGCGCTGCCGAACAGCAAGCGTCTGAGCAAGGTTAAGGGCGCGAAAGCCCTATGGCAAAGTTGGGAGCAGATAGATGGCTGACCTGATAGCACACATCGACCAGCGTATTCGCCGCGCCCTGAGCGGCCTGCGTCTGGCCTACCGCGCGGTGTTGAGCCGCGTGACGCCCACCGGCGGTGTCCAGACCGTTCAGGTCTCGGGGCTGGCCGGGGAGAGTACGCCGGACGTGGAGCTGTTCCAGCACTACGGTCTCACCTCGGTGCCGCCGGCCGGCACCATGGCAGTGGTGTTGCCGGTGGGCGGTCGTACTCGCCACAGTATCGTGATTGCCACCGAACACAGTACCTACCGGCTGCAGGGGCTGGCAAACGGCGAGGTGGCGCTCTACAGTGACGAAGGCGCGAAAATCGTCATCCGGCGCGAGAGAATCATCGAGGTGGAGTGCGACGAGTACCGGGTTAAATGCAAACGCTATCAGGTTGAGGCCGAAGAGCGCGCCGGCTTTGAGACGCCGATGCTGTCAGCGTCACAGGCACTGACGGCCGAGGGGCCTATCAGCGGCCACGGCGGTATGACGATTAACGGCGGCGACGGTGCGGTGGCGCGCTTTGCGGGGGATATCGAGCACCAGGGCGGCACCCTGCGCAGTGCCGAGGTGGAAATCAACGGCGTCCGGCAAAGTGGACACCGGCACCCGACACCGTCCGGGCTGTCCGACGGCCCGGTTAACGGGTAAGATAGCGTCGCGTCTCGCGACGCACACCACTGCACCAGTTACCCCCTACGCCCGCGTCACTCCTCCCATCCCGTCGCCTGCCTTACCCTGACGCCATGGACGCACTGATTGACAGCCTGACCGGCGATTATACCGGCACCCGCACCACTGACCTGCATAACGCAGTCTACCTGCGCTTAATGACGCCACTCGGGCAGTATTGGGCTGACCCGCAACTGGGGTCACGCCTGCATGAACTGGCGCGGGCCAAGGACTCGGCCACCACCCGGCGGCTGGCACAGCAATATGCCGAGCAGGCACTGCAACCGCTGCTGGACGATAACCGCGCCCGTCGCATTGACGTCAGTGTCAGCCGTCCGGCACAGGGCGACCTGCGGCTGCATATCGATGTCGAGGCCGCCAACGGCAATTTGCAGACCTTTACCCACCCGGTAAAGGTCATTTAAACGGAATATCCACATGGCGCACAGCACCCCTACCCATACCGAGATTGCCGACACGCTCTTGCGCGATATCCGCAATCAGTTGCCGGACGCCGATACCGGCCCCGACAGTGACTATGCGGTGCGCGCAAACGCCATTGCCAGCGCACTGCAGGGGCTGTACCAGCTGATTCATTCACCTGCGGGCGGCAATCAATATGATTACCATCGCTGGGCAGTGTCCCTGCCCGGCGTCACCGAAGCCTATGTCTACCCGCTACGCCGGGGCTACGGCACGGTAGATGTGGTGATAGTCACCCATAACGACCTGCCGGCGCCGGAGACTATCAAGGCGGTGCAGAGCTACATTGACGAGATGCGCCCGGTTACCGCGAAAGACTGCCTGGTGCTGGCCCCCGAGGTGGTGAAAGCCGGTATCACGGCCCGGGTCAGTCTGAGCAATCTGACGCTGGAGGCGGCGCGTCAACAGATTACGACCGCGCTCAGTGACTATTTTAACCGCCTGGCCCCCGGCGAGGTGGCGGTCAGAACCCAGCTGGGGGCGCTGATATCCGAGGTGGTCGGCGTGGTGGACTACCAGCTGCTTGCCCCCAGTGCCAATGTGGTGCCGGTGGTGAACAAACAGACCGTGCAGTGGATACGCGCAGGCACCATCACCGTGGAGAAGATGCCATGAACGGCCGCGACTATGCGCAGCTGCTCAGTGCCCTGCTGCCACCGAAAAGCTATGCACTGACCGGTGAGCGCCTGACGGCTGAACTGCAGGCCGAAGGGCAGAGCCTGGCACAGCTGGAAATCCGCGCAGGCGAAGTGGTCGACGGTATTACCCCCTTCCTCGCCGTGGGGCTGCTGGCGGACTGGGAGCGGATGTTGGGCATTTCCCCCGACAGCGGCATGACGCTACAGCAGCGTCGCCAGCAGGTGCTGGCCAGGATTAACGCCACCGGTGGCCTGAGCCGCAAATACTTTATCACGCTCGCCAAATCGCTGGGCTACCGCGTCACCATTGACGAGCCGGAGCCGTTCCGCGCTGGCATTGGCCGGGCCGGCGAGCGTATCTGGGTGCCGGAGATTATCTGGCTATGGATAGTCAATATCGATGACGCGCAGGTGCCGGTCTACCGCTTCCGCGCCGGCAGCTCGGTGGCCGGGGAAAAGCTGCTGACCTTCGGGCAGAACCTGATTGAAGGCCTGTTTAAAGACCTGAAACCCGCGCACACGCAGGTGGTGTTTAACTACCGGGAGAAAACGCGCCCATGAAGGACATTATCGCGCCGATTGACAGCGATGACGGGCTGTTTCATGACGGCGACCCGGCCGGCGACGTCAGGGGCACCGTGCTTTACGCCCAGTGGCTAAACGCCATGCAGGGTGCGGTCATCGATACCCAGACCGAGCATAAGCACATTCTGGCGGCCGCCGGGATGCAGCCCAATCCGGCGCAGAACAACCAGCTGGCCGACGCTATCAAGGGGCTGATTGCGCAAGCCCAACAAGCAAGTGAAAAACACAGTCTGCTCAGGAAAAACAACGGCGCGGATATCCCGGACAAAGCGGCGTTCGTGGCCCATCTGGGGCTGAAAGAGACCGTTGAACAGGCACAAAACGCGCTGGATAGACGTACCGGTGGCACGGTTAACGGCAGTCTGCAGATCACCCATTCGGTCAATATTGGCGACAGCGATTCAGGGCTGATTGCCAATGGCAAAGGCAGTGTCGCGTTGTACGCCGACAATGTCAAAACCGGTGAATGGAATACCCAGCGCCTGCATTGGATACAAGACCTTGAAGTGGGTGGTAATCTCACGGCAAGCGGCGCGACGTTTGGTAAAGCCGTCTCCCTATCCGGTGGTGGCCATCTCACGGATATTCTGCATTTTTATGGTCGGGGGCAAAGCGGCAACGAGACACGTTCAGGTGAATGCCGCTATTACCCTTATCCAGGCAATCCCATGAGCACGGAATTTTACGGTGTTGATGTGGTGGGCAGCCATTATGAACATCGCCTTATTATTAATCGTGGTGGCGGTAATATGAAGTGGTTCGTTTTTAAGGACGATGGCAGCGCTTACGCCGCACAGGGGCACTGGCAAAATAACTCGGACCGGCGGATAAAAAGCGATATTGAGAAAATAGAACATGGCCTTGAAAAGGTCGAAACGCTGACGGGCTACACGTCACCTCGTTATACACATTCTGTTCGTGCCTGAGCGCGCGTAGCGTTTCGGCGGCCGTCATGACTTTCTGCAAGCCTTTCCAGATAGTTTTTGCGCCTGGCTCACCGTCGCCTTTTCGAGCAAGAAAGCCTCCGAGTTGCGCAAC
>NZ_FRDB01000119.1 GCF_900143145.1 Candidatus Sodalis sp. SoCistrobi | reverse complement strand
CGGCGACTCCTACGATAATGCGATGGCAGAGAGTATCAACGGGTTGTACAAAACGGAGGTTATCCACCGCGGGAGCTGGAAAAACCGGACGGAAGTGGAGTTGGCCACGCTGGACTGGGTGGACTGGTACAACAACAGAAGGCTGCTCGGGCGGCTGGGTTACATCCCTCCTACTGAAGCCGAAATGAACTATTACGCTTTGCAATTAGCATCAGAGGAAGCGGCGTAGTATTGCCAAAATTACTCTCTAATAAACTCGGGGTTATTCAGGTGCGGATTCAGATGCAGATGCAATTGCGGATGCGGATGCGGATTTTAAGTTGCGGATGCAGATACAGATAAGGCTGTAGATGCGGATGCGGGCGTGAGTGCGGATGCAGATACAGATGAGGCTGTAGATGCGGGTGCGGCGCCAGGTTAGCCGAATAATCGGCAGAACTTACAGCCTCCTCGGGAAGCAAAACCCTGGCGCAGCACGTCGATTATTTCATCATCCCTTTGCGTATACCCGCTGCGAATAAAGCATGATAAAGCGGATAAACGAACGCATAAACGGTATTTATCGCCCTGGCACAACGCAGGCTTAACGCCGCGCTCACCAGCGCAACCCCGAGAGATGCCATCATATCCAGCGGAAAATGAACGCCCATATACACCCGGGCCCAGGCGACCATTACGCTGAGGGCGAACAGCGCCAGCCCCTGCCGACGCAGGGTACCGCGGGCTATCAGGCTAAAGCTTATGGCGCAGGCCAGCGACATGTGATCGCTGGGGAAAGAATTATTGGCCGCATGATAAAGGAAATTCTGCACGAGGGGGATCATAAACGGCCGCGGATGCTGCCAAATCATACCCAAAGCGATATTGATAGCCAGCGCCAATAGCATGCTGAGCGTGGCGTAGAGCACGGCTTTTTTTTGCTCTTCTCCGCGCCAAAACCAATTGAACAGCAATACCAGTGGGAACAACGCCACGGCGTCGCTGGCGAAAAACGTTCCCACCCGCAGCATGCCGGCGCTGACTGCGGCGGGGGCATTGATTAACTGAAACAAATAAACGTTAAGCTGTTCCAAAGCCGGCGAGAAGGTGGTCATAGCATGCATCCATAGTTAATAAAAGCGGGGGAAAGCGCACCTCGGTGTAGGTCATTTTTCGGGCGGGCGCCATGCCCTTCCCTGTGTCGCGCGACGATTGATAACGAACGCCGCGGGCTGGTGCCTGTACGGTACGCCATGTGTCGCAATGGCCTATTGTGCCACCCTGACCTGAAGGCAACATTAGGACCACGCCGATAATCGCCAGGGCGCGACGCGTCGCGTCGCCCTTTCACCCATGGTCGCCCAGCGACGCGGCGTGTTACCCTGGCCGCCGATGGAACCCCAGCGGCGCGGCGTGTTGCCCTTATCGCCGTTGGCTCTCTCAGCGGCGAGGCGTGTCGCCTTTGCCGCCGGCGGGCAGGCAAATCAACAGCAGGCCGCCGCAAATCATCGCCACGCCCATCAGGCGTGATAAGGTAAATTGCTCATTGAATTCGGGGATCATCAGCGCGCAAGCGGCCACCAGGACATAACTCAGGCTGAGCAGCGGATAGGCTTTATTCAACGGCAAACGGCGCAGCGCCATAAACCAGCATGCCATGGAACCGACATAGGCCAGCAAGCCCCCCGCCAGCAAGATGAGGGGTTCCGCGTAAGCCGGGTCCAGCCACAGTCGGAGGGCGCCAAGCGGCGGCAAATGCATCATTGCCCATTTCAACAGCAACTGCGCGGCGCTGACCAACGCCACGCTGAACAACGCCCAGCCGTAGCCCATCACAAATTCACCCCCATGCACATCACGCCTGCGACTATCAGCAGCAGGCCGCAGCCGTGGCGTAACGACACGGGTTCTCGCCACAACCAACGGGCGGCCAGCGTCACCAGCACAAAATTGAGGCTAAACATCGGATAGGCGATGCCTACCGGTACCCGCTGCAAGACCCACAGCCACACCAGCATGGCGCCGCCCAGCAGCAACAGACTGATTGCCAGCCAGCGCACCCGATGGCGCAGCTCGCCGGCACCGGCTGAGGTGCCGGCGGCGTGTTTCTGACACAGCTGCCCGGCGCAGCTGAGCAGACTGACGAGGAAAATCAGCAGATACATCATGGCCGGCGCTGATGGTACACTAATAGCACCAGCCGTCCGCGCCGGTAGGTTTCATCCGCACGCGGCAGATGGCTAATCTGCGTCTCGCCGTCAGGAAGCAGCAGCACCAGCGCCACCGAGCCCTCTTTGCAGCGCTCACCAAGCCAGGCGGAAAAATCCTCTTCGCGGATGAAGCGGTCGGCGGCGTCGGGATAGCTCAGACCGTAGGCCAGCTCGCCCTGGCGATCAAATAACGAAATGTCGCTACGTTGCAGCTCCCAGGCGAGCCCTGCCGCCACGCCAACGCTATTAGCAAAAATAAAGCGACTGTTTTCCAGCTGCGGCCGCACGGTCTGGATAAATGACTGCGGCTGCTTAGCGTCGATCACCTTCTGTGGTAACGCCTGCCCAATCAGCAGCGCAATCCCCAGTGGGCACAGCGCCGCCCAGCGCCAGCGTGCGGTCGGCGCACGCAGGGTCAGCCCACCCACCGCCGCCCAGACCAGGAAACCGAGCACCCCCAGCAGCACTTTGCGACCTTCATCCTGCGCAAAGAGCGGATGCTTTACCAGGCCCCAGGGAGCCAACACGCCGACTACCGTGATGACGCACAACAGCCCGAACAGCAGATTCAGGACGCCGTTAACCTTTAGCGCCCGCCCGCCACACGTCGCCGCATAGCGCGCCATTAGCAGGGCCAGCGGCGCGAAGCAGGGAAGAATATAGGTCGGCAGCTTGCCTTTCGACAGGCTGAAAAACAGCAGCGGCATGACGACCCAGCCCAGCAGATAAAACGCCCCGCTCTGCGTTTGACGTTCACCCCAGGCGCGACGCAGCGCGCCGGGCAGCAGCCCCAGCCAGGGCAGCGTCCCCGCCAGCAGCACCGGCAGGTAATACCAGAACGGGGCTTTATGTTGGGCATTATCCTCGGCGAAGCGCTGAACATGCTCAACCCAGATAAAATAATGCCAGAAATCCGGCTCGCGGCGCGCGATGGCGATAACCCACGGCAGACTTGTCGCCAGGGCGCCGAGTAGCGCCAGCGGCCCGTAAATAAACACCTCTTTCCAGCGTTTTTGCGCAATGACCCACGGCAGAACGCTAAGCACCGGTACCACCAGCGCCAGAAAGCCTTTGGTCATGAACCCCAGCCCGCAGGCGATGCCCAGCGCCAGATACCCCAGCCCCTTACGCCAGCCGCGGGGTGCCTGTACCGCCTGCCAGAAAGCGCACATGGCGGCCGCCATCCATAGGGCTATCATCGGGTCGAGCACCGCATAGGTCCCGATGCTGTAAACCAGCAGGCAGGAGCTGTATATCGCCGCCGCCGTCAGACCAAGCCACCGGTCCTGCCATAGCCGCAGCGCCAGCCAATACACCATGAGCGCCGTCAGGGCAATCGAGAACGCGGAACCAAAATGCACGGCAAGATTGGTGTGGCCAAACGCCCACTGGCTGAGATTATTAATCCAGTAGCCGACGGACGGTTTTTCAAAATAACGCAGCCCCAGAAAATGGGGGACGATCCAATCGCCGCTCGCCAGCATTTCGCGGCTGATTTCAGCGTAACGGGTTTCATCCGGCTGCCACAGGCCTCGAAACGACAGCGGCAACAGATAATACAGGGCAATAACGCACATCAGCCCGATACCGGGTTTAAGGGATTTCATTCTCGACTCACTTTAACAAGCGCTGATATCCAACCCACCCTTCTCGTCCCGGGATCTCGCCGCGCACCACCCGACCGACCGGCAGCGCTGCACTATCCTGGGGGAGAAGCTCTCGCAACGGACAAAAACGGATGCCTTCCGCCGCCGCCATCGACAACAGTTCTTGAAACATTCCGCTTAGCGCAATCCCTTCCGCCTCGGCGTGAATGGTGTAAACCGGCGTCCCGCTGTCGGCCTTGATGCTATCGAGAATGAAACGGTTGTAGCCGGCACGGGTCGTCGTCTGACCGATGGCCTCGTCAAACGTCGGCTGCGTCACCGGGATCTGCACCACGCCAAACGTGCCGTTGGCCAGCAGCGGCCGAAACGGCTCCGTGCCGCGACAATCGCTGTTGTAGTGAAAGTCGAAGGGCTGCTTGGCCTGCACCACGCGATCGTCCGCACGCCAGCCTGCGACCGCTGAACAGGTCACCGGCCGCGCGATAATGGCGCTCAGCGCATCCCGCGCCAGTCGAATCTGTTCCGTCAATTGCTGCTCGCTCCATACCCCAGCCCAGGTTTGCCAGGCAAAATGATCCCAGGCGTGCAGCCCGACTTCATGGTCGGCCGCGGCGGCGCGGATCTGCGCCGCCAGCCCCTGGCCGATTTTTCTACCCGGCCAGGCGGTGCCGGCCAGCAGAATATCCCAGCCGTAAAGCGATGCGGCGCGGGAGCGCAACATCTTCAGCAAAAATTGCGGTTTTGCCAGGCGCCACAGATGGCGCCCCATATTATCCGGCCCGACGCTGAAAAAGAACGTCGCCTGGATCTGCTGCGCCGCCAGCAATTCCAGCAGGCGCGGCACGCCGTCGCGGGTACCGCGCCAGGTATCGACATCAATACGCAGGCCGACGTTTTTCATTGCGCCGCGTCCGGCAAATCGACGGTTTGCAGGAAAAAGTCCAGCGTTTCGTCAATGGTCTGCGCCATGGGCACCGAAGGAGTCCAGTCCAGCAAGCGTTTGGCATTACGGATGCTCGGCTTACGGTGCTCCACATCCTGATAGCCTTTACCGTAGTAACTGCTGCTTTCCACATCGCGGAAGCCGGCAAACGGCGGGAAATGCTGACGCAACGGATGACGCTCAAAGCTTGCCAACAGCAATTCCGCCAACTGCCGGATGCTGGCTTCATTGTCCGGGTTACCGATATTGATTATCTGACCGTCGCAATTGTTGTCTTTGTTCTCAATAATGCGGAACAGTGCCTCAATGCCGTCGCTGATATCGGTAAAACACCGTTTCTGCGCCCCGCCGTCCACCAGTTTAATGGGCGAACCCTCCACCAGATTCAAAATCAGCTGCGTAATGGCGCGCGAGCTACCGATACGCGCCGCGTTCAGGTTATCCAGCCGCGGCCCCATCCAGTTAAAGGGACGGAATAGCGTGAAGCGCAGCCCCTCTTTTTCACCATAGGCCCACAAAACGCGGTCCAGAAGCTGTTTGGACACCGAGTAAATCCAGCGCTGCTTATTGATAGGCCCCACTATCAAGCTGGAGTCGTCTTCGTCAAATACCGGGTCGGTACACATCCCATAGACTTCCGACGTCGACGGGAAAATAATTCGTTTTTGGTATTTAACGCAATGACGAATGATTTTCAGGTTCTCTTCAAAATCGAGTTCAAACACCCGCAGCGGATTACGCGTATATTCAATGGGCGTGGCAATCGCCACCAGCGGCAGAACAATATCGCATTTCTTAATGTGATATTCGATCCACTCCGAATGGATGCTGATATCGCCCTCGACGAAATGGAATAGCGGGTTCACCATAAAACGGCTTATCGCATCGGTACCGATATCCAGACCGTAAATCTCGTAATTGCCGTCGCGCAGCAGGCGTTCGGTCAAATGGTTGCCGATAAAACCGTTTACGCCCAGGATAAGGACGCGGGTGCGACGCTTATGGCTGACCAGAGGAGGTGGATTCAGCAAGGCGCCCTTCACCAGCCCCAGCGCTTGCCCCAGCTGGCCGCCCTGCATATACACGCCCTGCTGACTCTGGCCGGTCTGCACCTCCAGCGCATCGCTGCCGCAGGCTATAACCAGCGGATCGATGGACAGGACCGTACCGGGCTGCGCGTCGGCGCTATTCGGCCGCACCTGCGCTTTCCAAATGATAAATTTCTCGCCGCCGGCATAGCTGAAGGCGCCCGGCCAGGGATCGGTCACCGCGCGCACCAGATTGGCCAGGGTCGCGGCCGGCTGACACCAGTCAATGCGGCCATCTTCCGGCGTGCGGCGGCCCACATAGCTGGCGACGCTATCGTCCTGCGGCGTTTCAGTGCAGCGCTGCTCGCGAATTGCCGGCAACACGTTTTCCAGCACAACGGCCGCCGCTTCGCACAGTTTGCGGTGCAGCGTCAGCGCGTCATCCTGCGGTGTAATCGCCACGCTGCGCTGCGCCAAAATGGCGCCCGCGTCGGCGCGCGCCGTCATGCGATGCAGGGTAACACCGGTTTCCTGTTCGCCGTTGACCAGCACCCAATTCAGCGGCGAGCGGCCGCGGTAGCGCGGCAACAGCGAACCGTGCAGATTGAACGCGTCGACCGTCGGCAGGCTCAGGATCTCCTGGCAAAGCAGCTGGCGATAGTAGAACGAGAAAATCACATCCGGCGCCAGCGCTTTGATGCGCGCTATCCATAGCGGGTGGTTAACGTCATCCGGCGCGAAAACCGGAATATTGTGTTCCGCGGCGATGCGCGCCACTGAACCAAAAAACGTTTTCTCTGACGGCGCATCAGGATGGGTAATGATGGCCTCGATAGTATAGCCTGCGTTGATAAGGGCGGTAACGCCCACGCAGCCCATATCATGATAAGCAAAAATGACAGCTTTCATTGTGTTTCCTGTTGAGACGAGAGTGGATTTTGACTGACCACACGCTGGACGAAGTAACGGGGACGGGCGCGCACATCGTTGTAGATACGGCCGATATATTCCCCCAATAGCCCCATGCCGATGAATTGCGCGCCAATAAAAATAAACAGCACCGCAAACAGCATAAAGACGCCTTCAGCCGCCCAATGGGCGCCGAGAAACAGGCGCAACGTGATGAGCAGCAGGGAAAAGGCAAACCCCAGCAGGGCAATCATGCTGCCGATAACGCTCAGCATGCGCAGCGGCGTGGTCGTCAGACAGGTGACGAGGTCGTACATCAGATTGACGAGCTTCATCAGACTGTATTTGGAATCGCCAAACTCCCTTTCCGAATGCATTACCGGGATTTCGATGGTTTTGCGGGCAAAGGTATTGGCCAAAATCGGTATGAAGGTGCTGCGCTCATGGCAGTGCAGCATGGCGTCGATAATGTGGCGGCGATAGGCGCGCAACATACAGCCGTAATCGCCCATCGCTTTGCCGGTCGTACGCTGGATCAACGCGTTAATCATGCGTGAGGCCCGCTTGCGGAACCAGCTGTCCTGCCGATTCTGGCGCACGGTGCCCACCACGTCGTAACCCTGCGCCGCCACCTCGACCAGGCGCGGGATCTCTTCCGGCGGATTCTGCAAATCCGCATCGAGCGTCACCACCAGGTCGCCGGTAACGTGGCTGAACCCCGCCATGATGGCGGAGTGCTGACCATAGTTGCGGTTGAGCAATACCGCGACGATATGGCTGCCCGGCGCTTCCGCCGCGGCGGTCAGCACGGCGGCGGAATCGTCGCTGCTGCCATCATCCACCAGCAAGATCTCATAGTCGGCGTCCAGCTGTTCACAGGCCGCCAGCGTGCGACGCATCAGTTCGGGCAGGCTTTCTTGCTCGTTATAGACCGGAATCACGATCGAAACTTTGTCAATTTTCATGGGTGTCGTCATATCAAACCTTGGCAATGGCGCGCAGCGCGGTAATCACGCGCTCGACATCGTCATCGTTCATGGAGGGGAAAAGCGGCAGCGAACACATACGCGCGGAGTTCCACTCGGTGGCCGGTAAGACCAGATCGGGAAAACGCTCGCGGTAGTAACGCTGCGTATGGGCGGCGCGAAAATGCAGGCCGGTGCCGATACCGCGTTCTTTCAGCGCCTGCATCAGGCCGTCGCGATCGATGCCGCAGCGCTGTTCGTCGACGCGGATGATAAACAGATGCCAGGCGTGGTGGTGTTCCCAGGCGGGCAGCGCCAGCGGCGAGAACGGCGTATCGGCCAGTCCGCGCAAGTAATGCTGGGCAAGGGCCGCCCGGCGCGCGTTGTGCTGCGTCAGCTTTTCGAGCTGCACCAGCGCGATGGCAGCATTGATATCGGCCAGATTGTATTTGTAACCCGGCGCGATCACTTCCGCCTGCGGGGCTCTGCCCTGCATGGTGCGATCGAACGCGTCCACCGCCAGGCCGTGAAACTTCAGGCTGCGGATGCGCTGCGCCAGCGCATCGTCATCCGTCACCACCATCCCCCCTTCGGCGCAGGTCACATTCTTGATGGCGTGGAACGAGAAAATGGCGGTGCCGGCGGCGCCTACGTGGCGCCCCTTGTAAGCGGTTCCCGCTGCATGCGCCGCATCCTCAATCACCGGAATGCCGTAGCGTTCGCCCAGCGCGCGAATGGCGTCGATGTCCGCTGGTGCGCCGGCGTAATGTACCGGCACAATAGCGCGGGTTCGCGGGGTGATCGCCGCTTCAATCAGCGCCTGCGTCACCATCAGCGTGTCGCGGTCGACATCAATCATGACCGGTTCGGCGCCCAGCAGGCAGATCATGTTCAGGGTGGAAACCCAGGTTTGCGAAGGCGTAATCACCTCGTCGCCCGGCACTAGCCCCAGGGCCATGAGCGTCACGTGCATACCGCCGGTCGCCGAACTCACGGCGATGGCATGTCGATTGCCGGTCAATTGACAAAACGCCTGCTCCAGCTGTGCGCATTTCGGCCCGGTGGTGATCCAGCCGGACCGCAGCACGTCACCGACGGCGGCCAACTCGGCATCGCCCAGCGCCGGCCGGGAGAACGGCAAAAATTCAGACATTATTCGGTTTCCCTTAAAAATGGCGAGTCAAGATTGCGCGGCAGCAAGCGACAGAATTGGCGTGAACTGAATAACCCCGAGTTTATTAGAGAGTAATTTTGGCAATACTACGCCGCTTCCTCTGATGCTAATTGCAAAGGGTAATAGTTCATTTCGGCTTCAGTAGGAGGGATGTAACCCAGCCGCCCGAGCAGCCTTCTGTTGTTGTACCAGTCCACCCAGTCCACCCAGTCCAGCGTGGCCAACTCCACTTCCGTCCGGTTTTTCCAGCTCCCGCGGTGGATAACCTCCGTTTTGTACAACCCGTTGATACTCTCTGCCATCGCATTATCGTAGGAGTCGCCG
>NZ_FRDB01000263.1 GCF_900143145.1 Candidatus Sodalis sp. SoCistrobi | reverse complement strand
CGGCGACTCCTACGATAATGCGATGGCAGAGAGTATCAACGGGTTGTACAAAACGGAGGTTATCCACCGCGGGAGCTGGAAAAACCGGACGGAAGTGGAGTTGGCCACGCTGGACTGGGTGGACTGGTACAACAACAGAAGGCTGCTCGGGCGGCTGGGTTACATCCCTCCTACTGAAGCCGAAATGAACTATTACGCTTTGCAATTAGCATCAGAGGAAGCGGCGTAGTATTGCCAAAATTACTCTCTAATAAACTCGGGGTTATTCACTATACGGTCTGGCGCTCATACTGTCGCTGTTCATCATGGCCCCGACGGCATTGGCGGTCAAAGCGCAGTGGCATCCGGTGGCCGCGCCCGGTGACCCCCCCTGGGCCAGCGGTTGGGACGGTAAAGCGCTCACGCCCTACCGCCAATTTTTACGCCGCAATGCGGAGGAAAAAGAGATCCGCTATTTTCATCAGCTGGTGACCAAAACCTGGCCGGAAGAGGCGCGCCGTCGGGTCAGGCCGGACTCGCTCCTTATCCTGCTGCCGGCGTTTACCGTAAGTCAGCTCAGCCAGGCTTTCCGTATCGGCCTGTTAATTTACCTCCCCTTTCTGGCCATCGATCTGCTGGTATCCAATGTATTATTGGCGATGGGGATGATGATGGTCTCGCCGATGACGATCTCACTGCCGTTTAAACTGCTGATTTTTATGCTGGCGGGGGGATGGGATTTGATCCTGTCGCAACTGGTGCAGAGCTTTTCATGAACGACGCCGCCCTGACCCATTTGGTAACACAATTGATGTGGATTGTGCTTATCACCTCCTTACCGGTGGTGCTGGTGGCGTCTGCCGTGGGCATCCTGGTGAGCTTGTTTCAGGCGTTAACGCAAATTCAAGATCAGACGCTGCAATTCATGATAAAGCTGCTGGCGGTAGCGATAACGCTCATGGCCAGCTACCCCTGGCTGGGAGGGATTTTGCTGGGCTATACCCGGCAGGTGTTGCTGCAAATAGGGATGCGCGGCGGATGACAGCGCTTACGGATGGGTTGGTGACGGTGGCGTTCGCGCTGATTCGTCCCCTTGGCTTGACATTGCTGTTCCCACTGCTTAATAGCCGCAGCCTCGGCAGCGCCTTGATAAGAAACGGCGTATTATTGGCGCTGGTTATCCCCATGCTGCCGCTGGTGTATGACCAGGCGGCGCAGCTTCGCGGTTGGGGTTGGCTGCAGCGCGTGCCGGGAGAATTGCTTATCGGCGTCATCCTCGGGTTTTGCGCCGCCATTCCGTTTTGGGCGGTGGATATGGCCGGGTTTCTTATCGATACGCTGCGCGGCGCCACAATGGGATCGGTTTACAATCCGGCGATGGCGATGCAAACTTCGCTGTTTGGCCTGTTATTCAGCCAATTCCTGTGCGCACTGTTCTTTCTCGGGGGCGGCATCAATCTGCTGCTCAGCGCGCTCTACGATTCTTATCGCGCCTTTCCGCCGGGCGCCACGCTGGTACTGGACCGCAAGCTGTTTGATTTCATTCTCACCCAATGGCAGCTCCTTTATCGTTTGTGCCTGAGTTTTTCGCTGCCGGCGGTGCTCAGTATGATATTGGCGGATTTGGCGCTGGGTTTAATCAACCGTTCCGCCCGACAGTTAAACGTATTCTTTCTCTCCATGCCGATTAAAAGCGCATTGGCGCTTTTGCTCCTGCTCCTGTCATTACCTTATGCCTTCCATCACTACCTGCAGGAGACACAAACGCTGTACCAGGCATTAACCAAAGCGTGGCTCCGGCATGGGTGAAAAAACCGAAAAGCCGACCGAGAAGCGCCGACGCGACCGCCGTAAAGAAGGGCAGGTGATCAAAAGCAATGAAATCACCTCCGGCGTGCAACTGGCGGCGATATTTCTTTTCTGGCACTTGTTTGCCGAGGCGGTGCTGAGTCGGGTATCGACGCTGATAGTCCTGTCGATAAACCTGATAAATCGTCCTTTCCAGTTTGCCTTAAATCAGCTGTTGCATGTTGTGCTGTCGTCGGCCGGATTGTTGTTTGCGCTATTTGGCGGTATGCTAGCGCTAGCCACCGTTGGCAGCGTAGTGCTGCAGATAGGGTTCCTCCTGGCCAGCAAGGCCGTGGGCTTTAAAGGCCGGCGCATTAATCCGGTCAGTAATCTCAAACAGATTTTTTCACTGCATAGCCTGGTGGAATTGTGTAAATCCGCCGGCAAGGTCGTGGTGTTGACGCTGATTTTTGCCGGCCTGTTTTATTATTATGCGCCGACGTTTCAGGCGCTACCCTTTTGCAATAGCCACTGCGCATTGCCGCTGTTTACCACTTTCATCCGCTGGATGTGGTTTGGCTTAATCGGCTTTTATATTGTCCTCGGCATACTCGATTACGCTTTTCAGGCCCATAACACCCTGAAACAGCAAAGAATGAGTAAGGAAGAAGTCAAACAAGAATATAAGGATGCAGAAGGCGATCCCTACATGAAACAACGCCGGCAGGAAATGCAGCATGAGATCCAAAGCGGCAGTCTGGCGCACAATGTTAAAAAGTCGGCCGTCGTGATACGTAATCCGACCCATATTGCGATTTGCCTGGGGTATCATCCGCACGATATGCCGGTGCCGCAGGTGCTGGACAAAGGCATGGCGGCACGTGCAGGCCAAATTGTTGACCTGGCGCAACGCGCCGCCGTGCCGGTTGTGGAAAATGTTCCCCTCGCTCGGGCGCTTTTCCAGCATGTCGGCTGCGGCGACAGAATACCTGAAACCCTGTTTGAACCGGTTGCGGCACTGTTGCGTATGGTTCTGGAAATTGACTATCAATGCGATGAAAAAACGGTAAAATCATGAGCTGTGATAAACCGTAGAATAAGCTAAACCTCTTTTGCATCGTCACAGGGGAATTATCTGCTTGACCTCATTGTCAATGGATTATCCCCTGCACGGTAGCGCGTTCAAGACTCGAAAAATGATAGAAGGAACTGTCTATGAGGACTGCAGCACATACATCATCAGGGAAGGTGAATATGGCTATTTCCGCCAGCCTGGCCGGAAGAATGATAGCTGGCGATCAAAGTGTGTATCACTTCAATATATGGCGCAAATCGGTAGATTTCATCAGGTATATTCTAACCGGTCGGTCGTTACAAGAAGATTATGAAGTTTTATTTAACATATTAAATATTAACCGCCCGCGCATTGTAGCACCAATATTATAATGTCACTTTTTAACCATTTAGAAATGTCACTTTTTGCGTCATAAAGGATAAAACCCTTTTGCTGCAACAAGGACATTCGGATGTTGGTGACTATGTCAGATAAAGAATTAAGCCGTGTTAATGTCATTCAGGCTGTTTGTCAAAAACGGCTCAGGCGGCGTGACGCATCGGCACAACTGGGGTTGACCGAGCGGCAGATACAACGGCTCGTCAACCGCTATCGCGAGTCAGGGGCAGCAGGACTGGCTCATGGTCACAGGGGAAATCAGGGCAATCACTGCTTGCCTGAATCCTTTAAACTGCGCGTATTGGCGCTATTGCATGAAAATTACAGTGATTTCGGCCCGACACTGGCGGCTGAAAAGCTGAGAGAACGCCACGATATTGTGGTTTCCGTTGAAACTCTCCGCACATG
>NZ_FRDB01000295.1 GCF_900143145.1 Candidatus Sodalis sp. SoCistrobi | reverse complement strand
TGCTCATGCTGAGTTTCCAGCACTAGATTAACTGCCCGTTCACGGACTTCCGGAGAGTAACGTTTGGTCGTTGTCATAGAGACCTCCACTTTTAAAGTATAGACTCTAATTTATCCGGGGTGATTCAGCCTGCACGGGTGGTCATTATCGCCGGTATTCGGCCGGTAGCGCTACAGGGCTAGCGCCGCAGCCGATCGGCTGCAAATACCGGCTAACCGGTGTCGCGGGTGCGAAATGGCGCGCCGTTCTTTGCTCTGCGGACCGGGTCGACGATGCGACATAGACGCACCGGAGGACTTACAGTAAGAGCATCATAATACCTGGGGGGACATCTTGCGCCAATAAACAGGGCGGCGCAGGGACAAAAACACGCCCAGGGCGGAAAGGGTTCCGCCGCCGACGTGCAAACCTGCGCCGGCGCCCGCGCTTTTGCCGCCAAAGCAGGATGACGGCGGAGCGGCCTCGGCGGCAGCACAACACTATTTGCGCAGTCGGACCCTCTCGACCGCATGATTGGCGCTTTTGCCGAGGATAAGGCTTGCACGCTCGCGGGTAGGCAGAATGTTTTGCTGCAGGTTAAGGCCGTTGATCTCGCTCCACAGCTGGCTGGCAATCGCGACCGCCTCTTGTTCGGAAAGCTGGGAATAATGGTGAAAATAGGAGTCAGGATCGGAAAACGCGCCCTGGCGGAATTTCAAAAACCGATTGATATACCAGCTCTGCAGCAGCGTTTCAGGCGCGTCGACATAAATGGAAAAATCGACAAAGTCAGAGACGAAGACATGGTGGGGGTCTTGGTTATAATCGCTGCCGCTTTGCAGCACGTTCAATCCCTCCAGTATCAAAATGTCCGGTTGGGAAATCACTTTTTGTTCGTCGGGGACCACATCGTAAATCAAATGGGAATAGACGGGCGCCGTCACGCGCGGCGTGCCGGATTTTACCTTTGAGACGAAATTGACCAGGCTGCGGATATCATAGGATTCCGGGAAGCCTTTTTTCTTCATGAGATCCCGCTGCTTGAGAACGCTGTTGGGATGCAAAAAACCGTCGGTCGTCACCAGCTCCACCGTACGGTGTTCGGGCCAGCGGCTTAGCAGCGCCTGCAGCACGCGCGCCGTGGTGCTCTTACCTACCGCTACGCTGCCGGCGATGCCGATGATATAAGGAATACGCTGGCCATCGGTGCCGAGAAATTGTTCCAGCACGGCCTGACGGCGCAGATTGGAGCTAATATAAAAGTTGAGCAAACGCGATAGCGGCAGATAAATCTCCGCCACTTCCTCCAGGGAAAGATCTTCATTAATCCCCTTGAGCTTGACGATTTCCGCCTCGGTGAGCGTCAGCGGCACGGAATTACGCAACGCGGCCCATTGTTTGCGGCTGAATTGCAGGTATGGCGTGGGGGGAGATTGCACAGCTTTAATCATAACGTGAGCCAGCCCGTTGCACAGTCTATTCAGGGCGCAGGACGCTAACCCGGAACGAAAACAAGCTGCATAGTATAGACAGCTTCGTACCCAGCGTAGAGTGTTTTTTCAGCCGCGGGTAAGGAATTGTGAGCCTGAGGCGCGATCCTCGGCCGCTGTCGCCCCTGCTGCTGCCGGTATGCGATAATTGAGGGGTAAACACGGCTTAGGCGGGGCTGTACCCGTTACGCCGACAGTGCTACTATGCCGGCCACAGCGTGATATTCCACTGCTTCGAGCATGAATAATAACCAATTTTGCGCGCCCCGTTGTGAAATTGGGTAATTTCTGAGCGAAAGTGCGAATTACGCAATTTTTTTGTTGCATAGGGCGTCCGCTCTACCTAGAATGCGCAGCACTTGATGCCGGCATAGCTCAGTTGGTAGAGCAACTGACTTGTAATCAGTAGGTCGAGGGTTCGACTCCTTCTGCCGGCACCAAAAAAAAATCTGGTGGGGTTCCCGAGCGGCCAAAGGGAGCAGACTGTAAATCTGCCGTCACAGACTTCGAAGGTTCGAATCCTTCCCCCACCACCAAATTCGTATCGAGCACGATACAAACCCTGTTGCAGAGCATCATGGCGCAGCAGGGGGAAGGTGAGAACCTTCGACCAAGGTTCGGGTCGAGCACAGCGAGACAACGATGCGCAGCATCGGCCCGAAGGGTGAGGAGCGAAGCGACGAATAATCCTTCCCCCACCACCAAATTCGTATCGAGCACGATACACACCCTGCTGCAGAGCATCATGGCGCAGCAGGGGGAAAGTGAGAACCTTCTACCAAGGTTCGGGTCGAGCACAGCGAGACAACGATGCGCAGCATCGGCCCGGGGCCCTTGCAAATTCTACAATCTACAGAAATATCAGGTAGCCGAGTTCCAAGATGCGGGCATCGTATAATGGCTATTACCTCAGCCTTCCAAGCTGATGATGTGGGTTCGATTCCCACTGCCCGCTCCAATGTGCTGATATAGCTCAGTTGGTAGAGCGCACCCTTGGTAAGGGTGGGGTCGGCAGTTCGAATCTGCCTATCAGCACCACTTCTAGTCTCCCTCCTGATTCCTTTTCTGTAAGAAAACAAATTCAGCAGGCATGTTGCCTGGTTGATGTGGTGATACCACCGATATATTCGTGTCTTAGAGGGACAATCGATGTCTAAAGAAAAGTTTCAACGCACCAAACCACACGTTAACGTCGGTACTATCGGCCACGTTGACCATGGTAAAACGACCCTGACCGCCGCCATCACCACCGTTCTGGCCAAGGCCTACGGCGGTAGCGCGCGCGCATTCGATCAGATCGACAACGCGC
>NZ_FRDB01000118.1 GCF_900143145.1 Candidatus Sodalis sp. SoCistrobi | reverse complement strand
TGCTCATGCTGAGTTTCCAGCACTAGATTAACTGCCCGTTCACGGACTTCCGGAGAGTAACGTTTGGTCGTTGTCATAGAGACCTCCACTTTTAAAGTATAGACTCTAATTTATCCGGGGTGATTCAGATAGAACGCGCGGTAAGGGAAACGGGTGCCTAACAGCACCAAAGTATCGGCATTCATCATCGCATGATAGCCGGAAGAGAAGCCGATAAGGCCGGTCATGCCCACGTCATAGGGATTGTCCCATTCCAGATGCTCTTTGCCGCGCAGGGCGTGCACCACCGGCGCTTGCAACTGACGGGCCAGCGCAACCACCTCGTCGTGGGCGCCGGCGCAACCGCTGCCGCACAGTAATGTCACGTTACGGGCCTCATTGAGCAGGGCGGCGAGTTTCTCCAGCTCGCCCATCGGCGGTACCCTCAGCGGCGCGCAAGGGGTGTACCAGTCCGGTCGTTCCCCTTCCGGCGCCGGCTTGAGGGCGACATCGCCGGGCAGGACAATCACCGAGACGCCCCGACTGATGATGGCTTTGCGCATGGCAATTGCCAAAACTTGCGGCAGTTGTTCCGGGTTGGACACCAGTTCGCAGTAGTGACTGCATTCGCTAAACAGCGACGCGGGATGGGTTTCCTGGAAATAGCCGCTGCCGATTTCACTGGACGGAATATGGGCGGCGATAGCCAGCACCGGCACCTGGTTGCGGTGACAATCGAACAGCCCATTAATCAAATGCAAATTACCCGGCCCGCAAGAGCCGGCGCACACCGCCAACTGGCCGGTGACATGGGCCTCGGCGCCGGCCGCAAACGCGGCGACCTCTTCATGGCGCGTGCCGTGCCATGCGATGGTACCCATCCGGTTAAGGCTATCGCTCAGACCATTCAGCGAGTCGCCGGTGACGCCCCATATCCGCTTCACGCCGGCCTGTTCCAGGGTTTGGGCAATCATCGTCGCTACAGTGTCTTTCATGCTACCTCCGTAGAGAATGTCTCGGCAGCGCCGCGCCGGGCGGCCGTCTGGTTATAGGGTAGACCTTATCGGCGGCGTGGGGGTAGGCAATTGTGGCCGCACGACGTGCTGCGACCGGTGAGAGACAGGAGACGTTAGCCTGCTTAACCGTTGGCGTGCACCGAAAACAGCGCGATGAGTACCGGCGCCAGCAGACTGAGCAGAAAACCCTGCACGATGGCGGCGGGCACGATTTCCATTCCGCCGCTGCGTTGCAGCACGGGCAGGGTGAAATCCATCGAGGTGGCGCCGCATAATCCCAGCGCCGTGGTGCGGCGATGCTGTATCAACAGCGGGATCAGCATAATCGCCAATAGCTCGCGCAGTAAATCGTTAAAAAACGCCGCGCTGCCGATGACCGGCCCGAAGGCATCGGTCATCAAAATACCCGAGAGCGAATACCAGCCATAGGCGGAGGCCAGAGCCATACCGGTTGACAGCGGCAGCCCCAGCAGCAAGGCGGCCAGCGCGCCGCCGGCCAGCGCGCTCACCGCCACCACCAGCGCGACCAGCAACCCGCGACGATTGAGGAGTATTTGCCTAAGCGTCATGCCGCTGTTACGTAACTGGATACCCACCAGCCACAATAGCAGGATCAGCAGGAGCTCGCTGGCCCGGGTCGCCAGGCTGAACCCGGACCAATGGGTCAAACCGAGCGCGAAGCCGGCGAGCACCACGGCGCAGAGCTTGAGCGAGTCCAGGATCATGCGCCAGCGCGAGGGCGGCAGCGTATGCGCCACGGCGCCCCGCCAGGGCAGGGCTTTTTCCAGCAGCCCCAGCGCCAACACATTCATCGCCAGGATACACAGGGCGCTGACGGCGGTGTAAACACCGATACGCAACAGGTTACTGGCGAGATTGGGCAAAAAGGCCAGGCTGATGCCCATCAAGAAGAGAATGACATACACCATGGCGCTCAAGGCGCGATTAACCCCCTTTAACCAACGGACGGGCGGGCGGGGCAGCGTATAGCCGACAATGAGCGGAACAAGAATAAGCAATAGACTGGCATACATGAACAGACCACTTCCTTATGGCGCAGCGGGACGATTGACCGCCGCAGGCCCGATGACGTAGTGTGGCGATCGACCGCCACACGCTAGCGAAAAGCGCCGGCGCTGTAAAGGGCAGCGTTGCGGAAAGACACCTCGCCCGCCGGCCAGCGGCGCAGCAGGCGATTTATCGCATAATTAAACTTGCGTCATAAAAGAAAAGTGTTATAACTTGAGAGTATGCAGACGTCAGCGGCAGAAAAAAATGCCAGCAACAGGCTGGCATTTCATGCGGTGACACCTTTTATTGCGAGGCGCGTTATTAGGCAACAGTCTCGGCTTCAACAGGCACAATCAGGCTCGCATGGTTCCCTTTGGGCCCCTGATGAACCTCGAATCTGACGACTTGCCCGGCCTTCAGCGTCCGGTAAACGTCCATCTGGATCGTTGAATAGTGCGCAAAGATATCCTCGCCGCCGTTTTCCGGGCAGATAAAACCAAAACCTTTGGCGTTATTGAACCATTTAACTTTACCCGTCTCCATGTTTCTACATCCCTCGCAACCGAAGCTTTTATGTGATGAGGATAGTTGACGTCGTAAGCGGCTGATTACCCGCATCCGCTTATGCCTCTACACTCTAGAGGATAGCGATAAGAGATCAAGCGATGGCTAAAGAGTTGGCTGACGACATTATCAAACTTTGAAGCAGTTAACGCTTTAAGGCGTTTTTTTCTGACCGTTGCCGGCACACCCGGACAAAATCCTGACGCTGCCGGCGGCTATTTTGATAGTCCAATGGTAAGATGAAAGAAAGGGGCTGCTCTAGCGCAGCGGTGATGATTTAGCGTTGGAACAACACGATGGGCAAGACAAGCGACAGGCTGGATGAAGGCCATCTAGCTGAAGAACAGGTAAAAGATGCGGTACGACCCCCGTCTATGTATAAAGTCATACTTATCAATGACGACTATACTCCAATGGAATTTGTTATTGACGTATTGCAAAAGTTCTTTTCTTATGATGTTGAACGTGCAACGCAACTGATGCTTAGGGTCCATTATCAGGGAAAGGCCGTCTGCGGAGTCTACACCGCGGAGGTCGCAGAAACCAAGGCGGTTCACGTCAACCGCTATGCCCGGGAAAACGAGCATCCGTTGCTTTGTACGCTGGAAAAAGCCTGAAAAGGCAATCTATTTGGGGAGGTGCCAATGCTCAATCAAGAACTGGAACTCAGTTTAAACATGGCTTTCGCCAGAGCGCGTGAGCACCGGCATGAATTTATGACCGTGGAACATCTGCTGCTTGCCCTGCTCAGCAACCCTGCGGCGCGCGAAGCGCTGGAGGCGTGCACGGTCGATCTGGTGGCCCTGCGCCAGGAATTGGAAGCCTTTATCGAACAAACCACACCGACCTTACCCGCCAGTGAAGAGCGTGAAACGCAACCCACGCTCAGTTTTCAGCGCGTGCTGCAGCGCGCGGTCTTCCACGTCCAGTCGTCTGGACGCAGCGAAGTGTCCGGCGCTAACGTGCTGGTGGCCATTTTCAGCGAGCAGGAATCTCAGGCGGCCTATTTGTTGCGCAAGCATGATGTCAGCCGCCTGGACGTGGTGAATTTTATCTCCCACGGTACGCGTAAAGACGAGACGCAGGCACCCGGGCCTGAAACGCCGGTCAACGAAGAGCAGTCAGGCGGGGAGGAGCGTATGGAAAACTTCACCACCAACCTTAATCAATTGGCGCGCGTTGGCGGCATTGACCCGCTGATTGGCCGCGACCGCGAGCTGGAACGTGCCATTCAGGTCCTGTGCCGCCGCCGGAAAAACAACCCGCTGCTGGTGGGCGAGTCCGGGGTGGGTAAAACCGCCATCGCGGAAGGGCTGGCCTGGCGGATTGTGCGCGGCGAAGTGCCCGAAGTCATCGCCGACTGCACCATTTACTCCCTGGATATCGGGTCATTGCTCGCCGGCACCAAATACCGCGGTGATTTTGAAAAACGCTTCAAGGCGTTGCTTAAGCAGCTTGAACAGGACCAGAACAGCATTCTGTTTATCGACGAAATTCATACTATCATCGGCGCCGGTGCGGCGTCGGGCGGGCAGGTGGATGCCGCCAACCTGATTAAGCCTCTGCTGTCCAGCGGCAAAATCCGCGTCATGGGCTCAACGACCTATCAGGAATTCAGCAATATTTTTGAAAAGGACCGCGCCCTGGCGCGTCGTTTCCAGAAGATAGACATTACGGAACCGACCGTGGAAGAAACGGTGCAGATCCTGACCGGGCTGAAGACCAAATACGAAGCTCACCACGATGTGCGCTATACCGCCAAAGCGGTACGGGCGGCGGTGGAGCTGGCGGTGAAATACATCAATGACCGCCATCTGCCGGACAAAGCCATTGATGTTATTGATGAAGCGGGCGCCCGCAGTCGGCTGATGCCTGTCAGCAAGCGCAAGAAAATCGTCAACGTGGCGGATATCGAGTCGGTGGTGGCGCGTATTGCCCGTATCCCTGAGAAAACGGTGTCGGCGAGCGATCGCGACGTGCTGAAAAATCTGGGCGATCGTCTGAAGATGCTGGTTTTTGGTCAGGACAAGGCCATCGAAGTGCTGACCGAGGCCATCAAAATGAGTCGCGCCGGGCTGGGCCAGGACCATAAGCCGGTGGGTTCCTTCTTGTTTGCCGGCCCGACGGGCGTCGGTAAAACCGAGGTAACGGTGCAGCTGGCGAAAGCGCTGGATATCGAGCTGCTGCGCTTTGATATGTCGGAATACATGGAGCGGCACACCGTCAGCCGCCTGATTGGGGCGCCTCCCGGCTATGTGGGCTACGATCAGGGCGGGTTGCTGACCGATGCCGTGCTGAAGCATCCGCACTCCGTGCTGTTGCTCGACGAAATCGAGAAGGCCCATCCCGATGTGTTCAATCTGCTGTTACAGGTCATGGATAACGGGACGCTGACCGATAACAACGGCCGCAAAGCGGATTTCCGTAATGTGATCCTGGTGATGACGACCAACGCCGGCGTACAGGAAACCCAGCGCCAGTCGATAGGGCTGATTCAGCAGGATAACAGCACGGACGCCATGTCGGAAATCAAGAAGGTGTTTACGCCGGAATTCCGTAACCGTCTCGATAACGTCATCTGGTTCAATCATCTCTCCACCGACGTTATTCAGCAGGTGGTCGACAAGTTTATTGTCGAACTGCAGGCGCAGTTGGACGCCAAAGGCGTGTCGCTGGAAGTCAGCGACGACGCGCGCAACTGGCTCAGCGACAAAGGTTACGACAAAGCGATGGGTGCCCGGCCAATGGCCCGCGTGATGCAGGAGAACCTGAAAAAACCGCTGGCCAACGAGCTGCTGTTTGGTTCATTAGTGGATGGCGGCTCGGTGCGGGTCGAACTGGACAAAGAGAGTCAAACCCTCAAATACCAGTTCCTTAGCGCGCAAAAACGCAAAGCCGAAGGCGCGGTGCACTAGCCCCTGGCGGCACGGCCTGAGCAGGGCGATATCTTCGGGTATCGCCTTTTTTTTGTCACCATGTCGGCCATCACGGTGCGCCGCCAGCGGCGCAGTTGCCTGTCTTACGGTTAGCACCGCGCAGGCCGTTGGTTACCGAGCATTGGCGCGCAGCGGAAAGCTTGGCGACACAGTTGAAGGGCCTACGGTTATCACCGCGCAGGCCGTTGGGTAACCGAGCATCGGCGCGCAGCGGAAAGCCCGGCGGTGCACTTTGGCGGCACAAGGAAAATCATAGCGCAGGAGAATGCGGCGCGGGTCGCGAGGAGCGGGGCGGGCCGTGAAAGCCGTTGCAGCACAACGCGAAGCGGCATGAGAGGGGCGATAGCCCGGATTGCACAGCCGGATAACCGGTGCCGGGGTCATCGCCTTCTTCAGCCGTTATGGCGGGTAGACATACTCACCGGGGTCGCGGCAGGGGCAATTATCGCGCATCATGCCGATAATGATCACCGGTACCGCCCGGGGCAACGCGCTCAGATAATCTCAGCGGCTGCGGAAGACAATGCGGCCTTTGCTCAGATCGTACGGAGTCAGCTCAACGGTGACTTTGTCGCCCGTCAGGATACGGATGTAGTTCTTGCGCATTTTACCGGAGATATGTGCGGTCACCACATGTCCGTTTTCCAATTCCACGCGGAACATGGTGTTAGGCAGCGTGTCCAGTACGGTGCCTTGCATTTCAATATTGTCTTCTTTGGCCATCGAATCCTCTAGGTGTGAATACCATAGTTTTTAACCGGCAAGATAATGCCGAAAAACCCTCATTATGTAAAGAAATGATGAAGAAAGCCGCATCATCTGCCGCTTTCAGAATCAGGAAGGACGGTGGAGAGGGTTTGCGGTTGCCAGCAGCCGGCCGCCAGCGATAAAGGCAGTAATTGCGTAAGCATAGCCAGAAAATCGCCGCGTGCAATATTATGCGCGCCGAGCGATGCGGTATGCGCATTCAATACTTGGCTGTCTACCATTTTTCCGCCCTGATGCATAAAATAACGACAAAAACTCGCCAGCGCCAATTTTGATGCGTTCGGTCGGCGACTAAACATCGACTCGCCAAAAAATATCGCCCCCTGCGCCACGCCATACAGGCCGCCGACCAGCGTCTCGTCGTCCCACACTTCGACTGAATGGGCATGGCCGAGCTGGTGCAAATGGCCATAGGCGATTTCGACTTCAGGACCGATCCAGCTGCCTTCCGTGCCGCGCTCGGCGCAGGCGGCGACCACAGCGGCGAACGCCTGATTCAGCGTGACGCGCCAACGGCAACGGCGAGAGAAGCGGCTAAAACTGCGGCTGTGATGGAACGCGTGCGGAAACAGCACCGCACGGGGATCCGGCGACCACCACAAAATGGCGTCGCCGGGCGAATACCAGGGGAAAATCCCCTGCCGGTAGGCGCCGAGCAGCCGCTGCGGCGACAAGTCACCGCCGAAAGCCAGCAGGCCATTAGGCTCGCTGAGCGCGGCGTGCGGCGGTGGAAAATGCAGAGAGTCGGGTGAAAGCCGGTAAAGTCGCATGCTGCCGATGACTACTCCAATCCGTCTGAACAAGGCCGAGAGGCAACCACCGACCGGCACGGGTTTATCGCTGACGAGTATACCTCTAACGGCCGGTGATAGTGATAATAGCGTCCGCGCTGCGCCATCAGCGCCTGATGGCTTCCCTGCTCGATGAGGGTGCCGCGATCCAAAATACAAATGCGGTCCAAACGTTCCAGTCCCCGCAACCGATGGGTGACAATGACCACCGTTCGTCCTTGGCCCAGCGTAGCCAGCAAGTGCAGTATTTGCTGTTCGGTAACGGCATCCAGCCCCTCGGTGGGCTCGTCGAGCAGCCACAGCGGGGCGTCGTGCAGTAGCGCGCGGGCGATGCCCATGCGGCGCTGCTCGCCGCCGGAAAGCGCACGTCCTCCCTCGCCGATCCAGGCGTTGAGTCCTTCCCCCGTCAGCAGTTTGTCAAGACCCACTTGCCGCAGGATGGTGCTTAGCTGCTCATCGTCGGCGTCCGGCGCCGCCAGGCGCAGATTATCACGCAACGTGGCGCTGAAAATATGGACGCGCTGCTCCACCACGGCGGTCATCGCGCGCAGCGCGCTTTCGCTCCACTCGCGCAGCGGCACGTCATTAAGCCGGATCTCCCCCTCCTGGGGATCCCAGGCGCGGGTCAATAATTGCAGCAGGGTGGATTTGCCGCTGCCGGTATGGCCGAGGAGAGCGATATGCTCGCCGGCGGCCACCGTCAGGGTCAGGTCGTCAACGGCGGCTACTGTCTGCTGGGGATAGTGAAACCGTAGCCGGCTGACGCTGAGGGCGACGCCGGCGGCCGGCGCAGGGCCGGCGGCGGGAAAAATCACCTCCGGCGACCGTTGGACAACGGCGTTCAGGCGCACGGCGCAGGCGATGACCTGTCCAAGATGTTGAAATGCGCCCGCCACCGGACCTAACGCCTCGAACGCCGCAAGCGTTGCAAAAGCAAACAGGGCCACCAGCGGGCCGGAGCCGGATGAGCCATCGCCGCCCACGTCACCGGCGACTTGCCACAGCACCCCGGTCAATGTCAGGCCGGTCACCAGCAGCAGCAGGCTTTGAGCGCCGGCGCCCAGCCCGCTTTGGCGGCGCTGCTGGTCTTGCCAACGCTGTTCGCAATCGTCCAGCCGGCGGCGATAGCGTTCGGCGGCGCCGTACAGGGTGAGTTCGGCGTTGCCGGAAAGCCAGGCGGTAAGCTGCAGACGGTAATCGGCGCGTAAAGCGGTCAACGCCTCGCCCACCGGTTTACCGGCGCGGTAAAACAGCGGCGGGAACAGCGCCAGGATCGCCAGCATGACCGCGCCGAGCGTCAAGCCCGCGCGCGGGTCCAGCAAACAGAGGCCGGCGCTCACAACAAGCGTGACCACCAGCGCCCCCGCCAGCGGGGAAATAACCCGCAGGTAAAGGTGGTCCAGCGTATCCACATCCGCCACCAGGCGGTTGAGCAGTTCCGCCCGACGCAGGCGGGCGGTGACGCCCGGCGAAAGGGGCAGGATACGGCTGAAGGTGTAAAGCCGCAGATGCTGCAATACGCGGAAGGTCGCATCGTGGCTGACTACCCGCTCCGCCCAGCGGCCGGCGGTGCGGGTAATCGCCGCGCCGCGCACGCCGGCGGCGGGCAGCATATAGTTAAAGCTGTACAGGCCGGCGGCGCCCGCGGTCGCCGCACCGGCGAGGAACCAGCCGGAAAGCGTCAGCAGGCCGATGCTGGCCAGCAGCGTGATAATAGCGAGCAGGACGCCCAGGGCGAGTTGTCCGCCGTGGCGGCGGTAAAGGGCCAAATAGGGCAGTAATGCGCGCATCGTTACAGCTCCTGTGCTCGGGAAGCAATTAAATCGGCCAGCGGCCCAGCGCTAACGGCATAGGTATCTACACATTTATCGTGATACCTGTTATTACTTTGCAGAATGATTTCAACCTATCTGTTGGCGGGATTGACTCTCGCCTTACCCGCCGATATCAAACGCTGGTTAAACAGCATATGACGCCCGCGGCTCTTCTTGCTTCTGCGGTTAAAGACCTCGCAAGTGCTCAAAAATCAACTTTCGCAACTACCCAAGCTGTCTGGCGTTTTCTGAATAATAAGCGAA
>NZ_FRDB01000266.1 GCF_900143145.1 Candidatus Sodalis sp. SoCistrobi | reverse complement strand
CGGCGACTCCTACGATAATGCGATGGCAGAGAGTATCAACGGGTTGTACAAAACGGAGGTTATCCACCGCGGGAGCTGGAAAAACCGGACGGAAGTGGAGTTGGCCACGCTGGACTGGGTGGACTGGTACAACAACAGAAGGCTGCTCGGGCGGCTGGGTTACATCCCTCCTACTGAAGCCGAAATGAACTATTACGCTTTGCAATTAGCATCAGAGGAAGCGGCGTAGTATTGCCAAAATTACTCTCTAATAAACTCGGGGTTATTCATTCTTTATTCGTTTACTGCTGGCTTCTGGGCAGAAGTCGAAATCTTTTCCGCCATCTGCAGCTTTAAATCACTTAATCGCTGCAGATGCTTTTGCTCTAGAATCTGTTGCTGTTCCGGCGTAAGCAAGTTATACATTTGGTTGCGCACCCGGGCCATTTCGACCTGACGAGCAACCTGCTCCTGGGCCATCTTTTCCGTCTGTTCCCTGACGGCAGCCTCGTCGAAAGTTTTAGCGGTCACCAGCGTATGCAGGCGTTCCATTTCGCTAACATTTATACTCGGCGTATCGCGGCTGGCGAGGCTCATGAGGTCCCGCATTTGTTGCCGCTGCTGTTCCGTCAGCTTAACGCCATCAAACATGCTGTAATGGCTTTCCTGTATCCGATGCGTAAGGGCATCCTGTTGCCAGCTTTCCAATGTATTGTTTTTAGCAGCTACAGTATTAACAGAGACAAGCGCGGCGGCGATGAACAAGAGGATGTTTTTGTGCATCCCGGCCCCCTTGGCATGTTTCTTTGTCGCTATATGATGGAAGTTAGTTTACCCAAGCCGCTGCAAACATGCGTCAGGCGGTGTAAAGCTACGTAAAGTCATGGATTGGAAGGGATTGATGACGTATTTTGCGTCAGGAGGTGAATAAAATGAATAACATCCTTTTGGTTGATGATGACCGCGAATTAACGTCGCTGTTAAAGGAACTATTGGAAATGGAAGGCTTTAATGTTCAGGTGGCCCATGACGGCGAACAGGCGTTAAGCCAGTTGGACAGTTCCATTGATCTCTTGCTACTCGATGTGATGATGCCGCGTAAGAACGGCATTGATACGCTTAAAGAGCTGCGTCAGCAGCACCAGACGCCGGTGATTATGTTGACCGCCCGCGGCAGCGAGCTGGATCGCGTGTTGGGCCTGGAATTGGGCGCGGATGATTATTTGCCCAAGCCGTTTAACGACCGTGAACTGGTCGCGCGCATCCGGGCTATATTGCGCCGTTCACACTGGACTGAACAACAGCAGACCGGCGAGGCCGGCACGCCGTCGCTGGAGGTCGATTTTCTGCGCCTGAATCCGGGCCGGCAGGAGGCCACCTTTGACGGAACGCCGCTGGAGTTGACCGGTACCGAGTTTACGTTGCTGTATCTGCTGGCGCAGCATTTGGGCCAGGTGGTGTCGCGGGAACATTTAAGCCAGGAAGTGCTGGGCAAACGCCTGACGCCGTTTGACCGGGCCATCGATATGCATATTTCCAATTTGCGTCGCAAGCTGCCGGAGCGCAAAGATGGGCATCCGTGGTTCAAAACGTTACGTGGCCGGGGCTATTTGATGGTATCCGCTGCATGATCAATAGTTTGACCGCACGCATTTTCGCCATATTCTGGTTGACCCTCGCGCTGGTGCTCATGTTGGTACTGATGGTGCCCAAGCTGGATTCCCGGCAAATGACGCAACTGCTCGACAGCGAGCAGCGCCAGGGCGTAATGCTGCAACAGCATGTGGAGGCGGAGCTGGCCGCCGATCCGGCCAACGATTTGATGTGGTGGCGCCGGCTGTTCCGCGCTATCGATAAATGGGCGCCCCCCGGCCAGCGTTTGATTCTGGTGACCAGCGAAGGGCGAGTCATCGGCGCCCAGCGCAATGAAATGCAGATTATCCGCAACTTTATCGGCCAATCGGACAATGCCGATCGTCCCCAAAAGAAAAAATACGGCCGCGCCGAACTGGTGGGGCCTTTCGCCATTCGCGACGGTGAGGACAATTATCAACTTTACCAGATTCGCCCGGCCGGCAGCGCCCAGTCGGACTTTATCAGTCTGTTGTTCGATCGCCCGCTGCTATTACTGATTGTCACCATGCTTATCAGTATCCCGCTGCTGTTATGGCTGGCCTGGAGCCTGGCCAAACCGGCGCGTAAACTAAAGCATGCCGCCGATGAAGTGGCGCGCGGGAATCTGCGGCAGCACCCTGAGCTGGAAGCGGGGCCGCAGGAGTTTCTGGCGACCGGTGTAAGCTTTAATCAGATGGTCAGCGCCCTGGAACGGATGGTTACCGCGCAACAGCGCCTGCTGTCCGATATCTCCCATGAGCTGCGCACGCCGTTAACCCGGCTCCAGTTGGCCACCGCGCTGATGCGGCGACGGCACGGCGAGGGACACGAGCTTGCGCGCATCGAGACCGAAGCGCAGCGGCTTGATTCGATGATTAACGATCTGCTGGTGCTGTCCCGTAATCAGCATAAAAACGAGCTGTCGCGGGAAGTGCTGAAGGCAAATGATTTGTGGTCGGATGTGCTTAATGACGCCACGTTTGAAGCCGAGCAGATGGGAAAAAGCCTGGAGGTTACCTCGCCGCCGGGCAACTGGACACTGCTGGGCAACCCCTCCGCACTGGACAGCGCGCTGGAAAATATCGTGCGCAACGCCCTGCGTTATTCGCACCAGCGTATCACGGTCCGGTTCAGCGCCGATCAGCAGGGGATTACCATCACCGTGGATGATGATGGCCCCGGCGTCAGCGAGGACGATCGCGAGCAGATTTTCCGCCCGTTTTACCGTACCGATGAAGCGCGGGATCGCGAGTCGGGCGGCACCGGTCTGGGGCTGGCGATTGTCGAAACCGCCGTCATGCAGCACCGCGGCTGGGTCAAGGCCGAGGACAGCCCGCTCGGCGGATTGCGGCTGATTATCTGGCTGCCGTTATTGCCTCAGCGCTAAGCCAGGCCCGGCGCGAATGCCGCAGCCGCAGCCCGGCATAGAAAGCCGCCGGTTCAATTCACCGGCTGCCAACGCCCCTGCCCGGGGACGACAGACCTCGGCGCGCCATAAGCATGGCGGCTAAGAAGTGAAGCCACGCGGCGCACCTTAGCATGACTAACGGGGGTGAAGCCCCGCGGCGCACCTCAGCATAGCGACCAAGAAGTGAAGCCCCGCAGCCCAGCTCAGCATAGCGACCGAGAAGTGAAGCCACGCAGCTCAGCTCAGCTCAGCTCAGCTCAGCTCAGCTCAGCATGACTATCGAGGGTGAAGCCCCGCAGCGCATCAGTAAGTGGCGGCAGGAGCGAACATTTTTTGCTATCCTGCGCCCTGCTTAAGGGCATAGGTATCTACACATTTATCGTGATACCTGTTATTACTTTGCAGAATGATTTCAACCTATCTGTTGGCGGGATTGACTCTCGCCTTACCCGCCGATATCAGACGCTGGTTAAACAGCATATGA
>NZ_FRDB01000120.1 GCF_900143145.1 Candidatus Sodalis sp. SoCistrobi | reverse complement strand
CGGCGACTCCTACGATAATGCGATGGCAGAGAGTATCAACGGGTTGTACAAAACGGAGGTTATCCACCGCGGGAGCTGGAAAAACCGGACGGAAGTGGAGTTGGCCACGCTGGACTGGGTGGACTGGTACAACAACAGAAGGCTGCTCGGGCGGCTGGGTTACATCCCTCCTACTGAAGCCGAAATGAACTATTACGCTTTGCAATTAGCATCAGAGGAAGCGGCGTAGTATTGCCAAAATTACTCTCTAATAAACTCGGGGTTATTCATTTGCCGTGGCGGGCGCCAAGAGGGATAACGTCGCCGTGGCCAAAAAGCAGGTTAAAAATAACGACGAAGATTTTCTTTTAACAGCAGATTGCCAATTCATTATCATTTCCTCGATTTAATAAAACCTTAGGGCAGAAAACATCCTTGCAGGACGGGTGTTTCTGAAATCAAAAATGAATTACTTTAGCGCAGTCGTTATTTCCCAGAGCGAGCGGTATCCTCTCATTATCCAGAGTGATAAAAACAACGTCTCAATGGCTTTGAATATGTCTGGCAGCGATGACGCCTAATATTCAACCCGAATCGTTGTGCCAATCCTTGATGACAATAATGTTTTTATTTTCATCAGGCGTTATTTAAACAGTTGATATGCAGCATTAAGAAACGCCTCGGTCCGTTCAAACGCCACTGAATGTGAGCATTCACTTAATATCTGTAAATCAGCATGCGCAATCTGTTTTGATAAGATTTCAGAGCTAGTGTGTGGAAAAGGAATATCATTGCGACCGTGGAGTAAGGTCACCGGGCACTGAATCCGCAAAAGCAATTCCTCAGCCAGCGTCGTTTTTTCCACATAGTGCTGGGGCTCTCCTGCAAACATGGCGTCGAAATAATCTGCGTAGCCTTGGGCAAACACCACAGGCTCTCTGGCACGAATATAATCGTCGTCAATGATCGACCTATCATAAACAAGCGTTGCCAGTGTGGCGATCAATTCTTCCCGATCGCGCGGGCAGCGCCAAATGCGCTGCGTGTCCTCGGTGGCGATAAAGGGTGCGCCGATGGCGCCGGTCGTTAATACGGCGGCAATTCGTTGCTCGGCAGAGGCGAGCGAGAGCGCAATAGCCGCAGAAAGAGAATGTCCGATGACGCCAATCGCGGGCGCGGCAATATGATCCAGCATGGCTTTGGCCTGGCGGATCCATAACTCAAAATCGAAGTAGGGTTTTTCAGGCTTGCGATCGCTGATACCAAAGCCTATCAGGTCCATGGCAAAAATCTGGTAATGCTGACTCAGCGGCGCTAAAACCCGGCTCCAATTGCCGAGGCTGGATGCGCCAGGACCCGAACCATGAATAAGCATTAACGGCTTCCCGCTACCCGCAGTGTAATAACCGACCTGCATCCCCTCGAAGGTAAACGTTGAGGTATTTAGCGATAAGGACATATCCACTCCCGACACACTCGTTTGGCGTTGAAATTGATAATACGCAACAAAAACCTTTTTTGAAGTAAAAAAATCTATTTTTTGAGTGATTATAGGTTTTTCATATGAATGTCCTTTTATGGCCCTTGTATGCTATTATGTGATGCACCTCCGAGAGATAAGTTTTAACTTACTGATAAATAGCATTTTTTACTGGAGAAGCACAATGAGAGCGCTAAAAGAGGGCAGATCGCTGAACGAGACTATCTATTCTCGCGTGCGGGGATTGATCCTGACAGGGCAGCTTGTTCCCGGGCATAAGCTTAAGATCTCAGCGCTTGCCCAGCGCTTTGGGGTAAGCCTGAATGTCGTTCGGGAAGCCTTAAGCCGGCTGGCGGGGGAGCTGTTGGTTGATGTCGCGCCGCAGCAAGGCTTTAGCGTACGCAGCCTAAATGCGGCAGAACTAATAGATTTGACCGAACAACGTATCACCTTTGAAAGTATCGCCGTGCGTAAGTCGATTGAAACCCGCGATGTGGAATGGCAGGCACGTTTATTGGCCGCCCATCACCGCCTCGTTCATACTCCGCAAACCTTGCCTGAGTCGCCTGACCGGCTGAATCCTGAATGGCATAGCCGCCATGAAGATTTTAACTTCATCATGATGGAGAACTGCGGCAGCAATTGGCTTTTCTTGATGGTAAAGCAGCTGGCGGAAGCGTTTTCAATCTATCAGCGCGTGCTGTTACCTGTCGCCGCGGAGCAAGGGGAGCGGAACAACGATCACAGTGAATTGCTGGAAGCCATTCTGAATGGCAATGCCGATGTCGCCATTGCCATCCTGTCGGAACATTTGAATCACACCAGGGATGTGATGCTGAAAGCATTAAACCCTGTCACCCCACCCAATCCGGTGACGTTTTTGGTTAATTAAAACCATCGCCAGAAAGGATGCCCCCTCGTCGACGGCGCTTTCAGCTGCTCGTCAGCCGGATTAAAAGGGCGGGTGACGCGCCTGATCCGTCTCTCATCAGGATGCTAGCTGAAACTCACAGGCACGCACCGGTGCAACAATGTTTGCTTGGGCAACCCGTAGCATTAAGGCCTGGGTAGGCCGTTATGCCTTATGGCGCTTCCTTGTCAATGGTCAAATCGAGCGGCAGTTCCGTGGTGTTTTTGATGTTTTCCATGGCGAAGGTTGACGTCACGTCCAGCAAGCCCGGTACGCCCGCGACCAGCCGTTTATAAAAAAGATCGTAATGTTTCATATCGGAAACCAAAACCTGCAATAAATAGTCGTATTCACCGGCGAGACGGTAAAAGGACATCACTTCAGGCATCGATTCCACATGGCTGACGAAGCGACTGTACCATTCCTGAGTATGTTGCTGCGTTTTCACCATCATAAACGCGGTCAGGCTGAGACCCAGCTTTTCATTATCCAATAGAGCGACCTTGCTCTTGATTATTCCTTCATCTTCCAATCTTTTTAAACGCTTCCAGCACGGCGAGGACGTTAAGTGGATCGCGTCGGCTAAATTCTGTAATGACAGTGTGCAATCTCTTTGGAGTAGAGATAAAATCTTACGATCGGTTTTATCAAGCATAGATGTTGCACCCCTTAATGCTTCGTGCGCCAAAAGCGTTTTGCTCGGCTGCGCCAACGCAGCCGAAATACCCCGTTATTTCACGTTTGCTTCCGCTCTCTGTATTAGCTGCTTACGGTCGATTTTATTGGTTGCCGCCAGCGGCAGCGCATCCAAAAAGAAAACACGGCGAGGATGCTGGTAGGCCGGCGCATGGGCCAGCACGAAGCGTTTAATATCCTCTTCGGTGATCTGTTTCCCCTGATGCCGTACCACAAAAGCAACGGGTTTTTGCCCTTTAACGTTGTCATTGATAGGGACAACACAGGCCTGCATGATTTCCGGGATCTGTTCAATCACTTGCTCGACCTCGCCGGGCCAAATGTTTTCGCCCCCGCAATTAAACATATCATCCGCGCGGCCAATAAAATAATAACATCCGGTCTCATCGCGGCGGAATAAATCGCCGGAGATATACCAGCCGTCCTCGGTAAGCACCTGCGCGGTTTTTTCCGGCAGGTTCAAATAGCCCATCATATTGGCGGGGGTGCGCATCCAGAGTACCCCCTCGCTCGCGTCGGCGCCATCGTCATCCACCAGGCGGACTTCCACATCCGGCAGCGGCCAGCCTAATCCGCCGTCGTTGGGTAACTTGCGACCGCCGGTCGGTCCAAAAACGATAGGGCCGGCTTCGGTGGTACCGTAACCGCCGGCCAGGGTGGCATTGGGGAACGCCGTTTGTACCGAATGGTAAAGCTGTTGCGTTGCCGGGGCTGAGCCCATGCGGATGAATTTAACCTGTGCGGTCTTGCTGCGTGATAAGGCTTCGGTTTCGCTGACCACCATGGCCATCATCGTCGGGACTGAGGTAATCCAGGTCACCTGATGGCGATCGATGGCGGCGATGAACTGTTTGGTCTGGAAATGAGGCAGCAATACAGGCATGCCCGGCCAGGGCGAATTTACAGTTGCCCAGCGCGTTCATATGGAACATGGGCGCCGCGATAATCATGCGTTCGGCGCTGAGATCTTGCCGGTGCAGCAGCCTTGAGGTTAAGGTCCAAATCTGGCCCTGATGGGAAAGTTTTACCCCTTTGGGGCGGCCCGTTGAGCCGGAGGTATACAGGATCATGGCGCAGGTTTCTTGGTGCGGGATCACCGTTGCAAACGCGCCCGGGGCGAGAAACGCCGACCATTCGGCCGCATCCAGCCTGACGGACGGCGTGGCGGGGTCAAGATCCTGCTGACGCGGGCCATCCACCAGGGCGAATTTGGCGTCACAATCTTTGAGGATAAAATGTAAGGTTTCCGTCGCCAGTTTATAATTCAGCGGCACCGCCACCATGCCAGCGCGCATAATGCCTAAATAGGCGATAAGGTATTCCGCGCGATTAATACTTAGGATCGCCACGCAATCGCCTTGTGTTAGCCCGCGTTTGACCAAACCCCGCGCGCAGGCATCGGCTAAGGTGTCGATATCGCGAAAGGAATAAGTTCGTGGATTATCGAAATCGACGCAGTCAATCAGCGCCGGGTCGTTATTCGCGTGGTCTGCATCTATGATTTTCCCCAGGTTTTGCCACATCAAAGCACCCTCTACATCACCTTTATTCATCACGAGATAACCTGCGTAAGACGTTCATTTCTGCTCAAACTGCGCCAAGGCAGCGTTGTGTTGAACAACGTTTGCGGCGCTGTCATACCCCTGACAGTTTATGGTGTCAGGCGCTGTAAAATGCGTTTCCCCGGCGTGGTCAATACCGACGCCGGCGTGGCGCTGCTTATTTTGCAACCCGGTAATGGAACGCGTCATTTATTGCCGCCGGTGACGAACCGGCTTCACCGTGATAACGGTAAAGAACCGCCAATAAACGGTAGCCAATAAGACTTAAACCTATTATCGCCAGCCCGCCAAAACGGCGGAGCTGGCCGGGGGCTTTTGCCCCCCAAGCCAATCAAGAGACCCCCGCGCCCATGAGCCGGGGGAACAGGACGCACCGGCTTGCCTATTCCGATAAAGACTGGCTGCCTGCCTGTTGATCCCAAAACACCAACTTCTTGTGCAAAAAACGAATAATCTGGCTGGCGACGATCCCCAGAAACGCCAGGCTGATGAGCGAGGCAAACATGGTGCTGGTATCGAGCGTGGTGGTCGCCGCGTTAATCAGATAACCCAGTCCCTGCGATGAAGAGACGAATTCGGCCACCACCGCGCCAATCAGCCCCAGCACCACCGAAATTTGTAACGCGGCAAAAATGTGGCCGGCGGCGGAAGGAATTTTGATCCGCAGCAGAATATGCCAGCGGCTGGCCGAGAAGGCGCGCATCAGATCGATAAGCGCCGGGTCGGTGGCCTTTAAACCGATCGCGGTATTGATAAACATCGGGAAGAAACACACCATGCCGACCATGACCGCTTTTGATCCCAGACCGAAACCAAACCACACTAAAATCAGCGGTGCGAGCGCGACTTTCGGCATCGATTGCAGACCGAGCACAAAAGGATATAACAGACGTTCCACCCAGCGAACTTCGGCAAACAGCGCGCCGACGCAAAAAGCCAGTGCGCAGCCCACGGTATAGCCAATCAACATAGACGACAGGGTATAGGTAAAATCGCCCCAGTAGGCGCCATCAATATATCCCCGTTTTAGTGCGGCCAGGACGCCCTCGACCGGCGGCAGGATATAGTTCGGTACGCCGCCATAGGTCACCGCCACGTGCCATAACACTAATAAGGCAATCAGCAGCAAAAGAGGATACAGCACTGATTTTATACGTTCACTCATAGGGCTCGCCTAGTGTTGCTGTTTAAAAAATAAATGGCGAAGTTCCGTGCACAATGCAGTAAACCGTGCACTGGCCATCGTCTCTTCATTGCGCGGCAGCGGCAAATCGACATCAATTTCACGAATGATTTTGGCCGGGCGCGGCGACAGGACGATGATTTTGGTGGAAAGGAAGACCGCTTCCGGGATGGAGTGGGTAATAAAAATGACGCTTTTCCGGTTCTCCATCCAGATGCGCTGCAATTCCACCATCATATGCTCGCGGGATAAGGCATCCAGCGCGGCAAAGGGCTCATCCATCAGCAGCAAACTTGGATCGTGAATCAGGCCGCGGGCAATGCCCACGCGCTGTTGCATTCCCCCCGAAAGCTCATGGGGATAGTGGCGCTCGAATTTCTCCAGCCCCACCAGCCGCAGCAGCGCCCTGGCGCGAAGTTCCCCCTGCTTGATATCCATGCCGAGCGTACGTATCGGCAACATGACATTTTGCAGCACCGTTTGCCACGGCAGCAAGGTCGCCTGCTGAAACACAATTCCGACGTCACGGCGCGGGCCGGTAATGGGGGTGCCGTCAAGCTCGGCGATCCCTGCCGAGGGGGTGAGAAGCCCCGCGGCAACCTTCATCAGGGTGGACTTGCCACAGCCCGACGGGCCGAGAATTGACAGGAATTCGCCCTGCGCCAGCGTGGTATTAAAGTTATCCAGCGCCGGCGTAGCGCCACGGGACGACTGATAAGTGACCTGTAAATTCTCAGCGCGAAAGACGGTACGAGACGCAGACATGCAGGGCCCCTGATTGCTTATTCAACTTTATAGGATTTCGCCTGTGCCACGACCGCGGCGGCATCGAAATCGGACATTGCCGGCACTAACGCGTTGGTGTAACAGTTGGCGAGATTGATCTCTTTACTCTGCAACTGTCCGCCGTCATAAAGCGCATCGACGAAGTTCTGCCAGGTTTTCTCGTCATATTGCCCCCACTGGCGCGGTTGACCCGCCGGGAAATCCAGCATTTTATTGAAGCGGGAATTAAACACCTGAACATTGTCGGCCAGGACTTTTTGCGCATCGCCGCCGGGGCGGGGGTCGGGGTATTTTTTCCAGAACAGCTCGACGCAGGCTTCGCGGTTGGCTTCACAGAACACCGTCGCCTTGGCAACGGCGCGGCCGAAGCCCGTCAGAACTTGCGGTTTTTCTTTTATCATCTCATCGCTGGCGATAAAACCGTTGCTGAACAGGTTGGCATAGCGCGGCAATTGCGGCAGCCGGCGAATTTTGGTGCCCTGAACTTCAAGGGTGGCGTGCTGGGTATCGAACAGGTTTAGCGCGTCGATTTTTTTGCTGGTCAGCGCCAAAAATGCGGCGCTGCCGATACCGACCGGCACCATAGTGGCATTGATACCCAATTCCTTGAATTCCGCTTTGGTTATCGGCACATTGCCAAAACTCATTGCGCCTACGCCCAGGGTTTTACCATCCAGATCTTTCAGTGTCTTGATGGGGGACTCGGCGGGAACGATAAATTCCCAGCCGGAGCTGCGGGTGGAGTTATAGAAAAATTTCAGCGGCAGGCGCTTTTGGCCAGGCGCGTTGGAAAGAATGATGGTATCCGGGTTGGGATAACCGATATCAACGCGTTTTGCCAGCATTTGCGGAATAAGCGTGCCGGTCCCTTTAAAGCCCATGACCTCGACGTCCAGTCCTTCATCTTTAAAATAACCCAGTTCCTGCGCGACAATCACGGGAGCCTGCGAAAGGGTAATATCGGTGACATTGGCATTGCGGACTTTGGTTAATTCCGCATTGGCTGACGTCGACATCATCCCTATGACGACGGCGGCTAACGCCGCGATTTTTGCAGTAGAAAATACGGTTGGCATCATCAACTCCTGAATTATCCTTTCACCGGAACATAGGTTCCACGGCCAATAGCCACCAGTTTGCCGGTGGCTGCGGTAATCTCGATATCTATTATGGCGAATGACCGCCCCTGTTTACGTACGGTGGCGGTGGCGTCAACATAAGCCCCTACCGCAGGGCGTAAATAATCGATATGCAGGTTTACGGTGGGAACGCCGCCGCCCAGGAGCATGCCGAGCGCGAAATCGCCCGCCACATCGATGAGCGCGGCCAGCGCTCCACCGTGAAATTGTTGCGATCCCACCGCGCCACGTTCAATTTCCGGGCGCAGCGGCATGCGCACCGCCAGACGTGACGCTGCATAATCCATTTCCAGGATCTCAAGCTGCATGGCGTTGATAAAACGCGACTGCTGAAAAATCTGCGCCAGACCGTCACGGGTGAGCTGCTGGGAGTGATCATTATTCATGGTTTTACCACCACCTTGCCAAATACCAGACGATCTTCCAGCTGGCGGAAGGCTTCATTAATATCGGTAAGGGCGTAAGTGTTATCGATGACGGGATTGAGTTTGCCGGCGCGCACCAGCTCCAGCAAGCGGGTCAGATCGTCACGCGCCCAGCCGTTGGAACCCAGTATTTGCAGTTCATAACTCCAGACAAAACGCGGGTCTTCTTTTGGGTCATAGCCGGCCGTCGCGCCACAGGTCAGCAGGCGCCCGCCGCGGTGCAGGGTGCGCAGGGATTTTACCCAGGTATCGCCGCCGGTGAAGTTGACTGCGACATCCATACCGGATTCGTAAAGGCGTCGACGCGGCTTACCGAAGTGAGTAAACACCCACTTCATGAAGTCGTCTTGTTTGTAATTCAGCAGGTGATCCGCCCCCAGCGCTTGCAGACGCTCAAGCTTGTCCGGGGTCGACGCGGCGGCGACCACTTCCGCCCCCGCCAGTTTGGCCAATTGCACGCAGCAGGTTCCCACGCCGCCTGAGGCGCCCAGAATCAGGACCTTTTCGCCGGCCTTGATTTTGCCGATGGTCATCATCATGCGCCAGGCCGTGCCGTAGGCCACGGGCAGGCAGGCCGCGGTTTCATAGCTGACATCGTCAGGCAGCGCCACCAGGTGATGAGCCGGTACCGCGCAATATTCCGCCAGACCGCCATGTCGTGCTTCGCCGATGACGCCGCCAAAGGTTTTGCGGTCGGAAGGATCGATCATGACCCGATCGCCCACGCGCCATTCAGTTATTTCGCGTCCGACTTCGACAATTTCCCCGGCAAAATCCAGGCCCATAATGCATAGGTATCTACACATTTATCGTGATACCTGTTATTACTTTGCAGAATGATTTCAACCTATCTGTTGGCGGGATTGACTCTCGCCTTACCCGCCGATATCAGACGCTGGTTAAACAGCATATGAC
>NZ_FRDB01000116.1 GCF_900143145.1 Candidatus Sodalis sp. SoCistrobi | reverse complement strand
TGCTCATGCTGAGTTTCCAGCACTAGATTAACTGCCCGTTCACGGACTTCCGGAGAGTAACGTTTGGTCGTTGTCATAGAGACCTCCACTTTTAAAGTATAGACTCTAATTTATCCGGGGTGATTCAGTCTCAGACCCTCTGAAGTATTGGTGATGGCCTTGAGGCGGTGGATCCCGGCGTTAGCGCCGGCGTGAGGGCAAGGTTTTTGCTGCGGGCATGCTGCGGCGGTAGTAGTGAGTTTCTTTGCGGGCATGGTCTAAGGAAATGAGGATGATAAAATACCCACAATATTAGCAGGGGTTTCTCATGCTGCGCGGCGGCGCCGGTTATTTTCGCCCAAAGACTGTTTGACCAACGGTCACATCACCAACGGCGCGTGAATAGGCAGCGCACGGCCGCTCAAACGCCGCTGGCGGCACTGGCGCTGCTCCCGCAGAGACACCCTGTAGCAGGGTCGATGATCCGCAGCGTGAGGGGAATAGAGGGTTAAGAAAGTCATTGATAGGTGGCCTTAGCGCATTCACGGCGTGAAGACGTCACCTTTTACCGCTGCGAATGTCATTCACCCGCCGGGGCATCGCCGGCGGTATGCCCCGACCGGCTATTCACTGCTGAGCGCCTCCACCGGATTTAGACGGGCCGCGTTGCGCGCAGGCCAATAGCCGAACACCATGCCGATAGCACAGGCGCACAGAAACGCGCCGGAAACCGCCGGCCAGGAGGTGACCATCGGGAAGATGTCGCCCGCCAGCGCGCTGAACAACGCGCCACCGCTCAGGGCCAGCAGGACGCCAATGACGCCTCCCGTCAGGCAAACCAGCACCGCTTCGATAAGAAATTGCTGCATAATGTCGCCGCGCCGGGCGCCTACCGCCATTCTCACGCCGATTTCGTGGGTACGTTCGGTGACCGACACCAACATGATATTCATGACGCCAAGACTGCCGATAAACAATGCGATCATCGCGACCATCGCAATCAGCACGCTGAACGTCATAGACGTTTTCATGACCGAACGGCGGATCTTGCCATCGTTAAACAACATGAAATCCTTGACGCCATGACGCTGCAGCATCAGTTGCTCAATGGCGCGTTCCGCCGCCGCATTATCAATATCGGCCCGGGTCCGCACCACGATACCGTTGACGTGCTGCTGCCCCATTAGCCGATGCAAGGCAGTGGTATAGGGCAACCAGATATGGATGCGGTCAGAGCGATAACCGGTGACGTTGGTATCGGCGGCCATAACGCCGATGACCCGCACCGCCATTGTGTTAAGCAGGAGGATCTGCCCGAGCGGCGATTGCCCGGTGGCGGCAAACAAGGTTCGACGGGCGTTATCGTCGATAATGGCATCCGTCGTCGCCTGCGCCACCTGCTGCTGGGTAAATGGCCGGCCTTCAGCCAACGCAAGGCCTCTGACACGAAAATAGCTTTCCCCGACGCCGATAACATCCACGTTAGCGGCCTTATTGCGATAGCGCAGGGGCGCGGAGGTCCCCAACTCCGGCGACACGCTGTCAACATACCCTTGGCGGGCCAGCGCCGCGGCGTCAGCCGGTACCAGCGTGCGAATGGAGCCCGCAAACTCATCGAAAAAATCTTTACCGGGATAAATGCTGATAACATTGCTGCCGAGAAAATTAATGCGGCGCAGCGTTTGCTCCCGCGCCCCTTCCCCCAACCCCACCACCGTGACCACGGCGGCAATACCGAACACGATACCGGCCATGGTCAGTAACGTACGCATACGATGAGCATTCATCGCTTTCAACGCCATATGCAGCGACTCGCGCACCCTGTCGACCAGCTGCGCCCCGCGTCCGCGCCGGGGATGCGCCGCGCCCGGCGGCAGCGGTGGCGCCAGCGGCGTGTGATCGGTGCGGGTGTCCGCGACAATGCGGCCATCGTGAATCTCGATAATGCGGCGGGCATGGCGGGCCACCGCCATATCGTGGGTCACGATAACCAGCGTATGCCCCTGCCGGTTCAGCTCAGTCAGGATCGCCAATACGTCCTTGCCGGATGAGGAATCCAGCGCCCCGGTCGGTTCGTCCGCAAGGATTATCTCGCCGCCGTTCATCAGCGCGCGGGCGATACTCACCCGCTGTTGCTGGCCGCCCGACAGCTGCGCCGGGCGATGATGATGCTTACCCGCCAGCCCCAGCCGATCCAGCAGTTCCGCCGCTCGCCGCCGCCGTTCCTGGCGCGGGCGGTTGGCATACACCGCCGGGATCTCGGCATTGCCCACGGCGCTGAGCTCGGGCATGAGATGATAGCGCTGGAAGATAAAGCCAATATGCTCACGGCGCAGCGCCGCCAGAGCGTCGGGAGAAAGCTGCGCGACATCACGCCCGCGAATGCGGTATTCACCGCTGCTGGGCCTGTCAAGACAGCCCAGAATATTCATTAAGGTCGATTTGCCCGATCCCGAGGCGCCGATGATCGCCACCATTTCGCCGGGTTCAATGCGCAGATGGATATCGTTCAGGACATTGACTGTAGTGTCGCCCTGGCAATAGCTTCGGCTGACCCCCTGAAGTTCAATTAGCGGCGTGGTCATCACACCCCCGTGCCCAGCGGTTCATCCTGGGCCAGAATGACCTGCTCGCCCGCCTGCAGGCCGGACAGCACCTGCGCGTCGACAAAATTGTTCAAACCAATGCTGACCTCGCGCGTAACAGGCCTGCCCTTCACCAGCACCTGCAGCCTATAGCGCCCCTTGCCTTCCGAACGGGTCAGCGCCGCCGCGGGGATAAGCAACGTATTTTTCACGACATGCACGATAAGCGACACCTGTGCGGTCATATCGATACGCAGCCGGTTGTCGGGATTGGGGACATCAAACAGCGCATTATAATAAACGGCGGCGTTACTGCTGCTGTCGGTGCGCGTCGTCTCCTCTTCCTTGTTCAGGCTCTCAGGCGCCTGTTCGATGGCGCGCAAGCGGGCGTGATAGGGATGGTCAGGCTCGGCGAAAATGGTGAAAAACAGTGGTTGGTTCGGGGCGATGCGTGTAATGTCGGCCTCGGAAATTTGTGTTTTGACCGTCATGGTATCCAGTTGGGCTAGTTTTACGATAATCGGCGCGCTTTGCACCGCGTTGACCGTTTGGCCTTCGCGGGCGATAACCGCCACCACCGTTCCCGCCACCGGCGCACTTACGCGGGTGTAGCTCAGATTGACCTTTTCTTTCTCCACATTGATGTTGGCCTGCTCAATTTGAGCATCCAGTTCATCAATGCCGGCGCGCACCGTCGCCAGGTCCGCCTCCGCCTCTTCATACGCTTTGCGCGAGCTGGCATCATTGCGCCACAGGCGCTGCTGGCGCTGATAAGCCAGCGTGGCTTTTTTCAACGCGGCGACTTTGGCCGCGCGCTGCGCCTTGAAGACCTGTAACGCCGCCTGGGCGATCCTGAGCTCATTAATCTGGTTGGAGTCGTCGATTTCGGCAATCAGTTGGCCCTTCTCCACCCGATCGCCGTTGGCAACATGAAGCGCGGTAATTTGGCCAGACACCTGAGCGCCGACGCTGACGCTTTTCACCGCTTCGAGTTTGCCGGTGGCCTGCACCAACACCTGCAAATCGCCGCGGCGTACCGGCGCGGTAAGATAATCTGCGCGCGGCGTATGCAGTACCCGCCACGCCGCCGCCGTCCCTGCCAGCAGCATCGTGCCGGCAATCACCAACAGCACGCGCCGTGAAACCCTCGACCCTAAGAGCATTACTCTGTCCCCGCCATCGTACCGGCCCGCGCGGCACTCAGGCCCGTCCCGGGGAGCACGGCATACCGCGCAATGGCACCTGTTAGCGCCCTTTGCACACTATGCACACTATGCACGCCACAAACGATTGCCTCCCTGCGGCGCATGCGGCTGACATCCCTGGCGGTTATCGTTCGAGCCGGCGCCCGCCGGACTGGCGGGCCTGGGACGGCCGCGAACAGCGGGATCCCCCCCGCCGGCCTATGATGAATATTCACCTGCTTGCGGTTGCTCGTCGCCGACGTGCCGGCGCGCGGGAGATGACGGACAACCAGACTAGCCGAAACCGGCCACGAAATAAGCCCTGAATCCCGGCTGGGAAAATAACCTGTCATAAAAAAACCTGCATATTAAACCAGACCTTCCCCGGAGCGACAGTGGCCTATTCAGACTCGGCACGCACGTTGGCCGAAAAGGCGCCAGGGACAATGGGCTAAGCGGTAACACCAACGATTGCGTATTTTGCCACATTTCCCTTGTGGCAGATTAAACGCGGGCTATACAAAGCCGGCAATGCCAGGCTGCCTTAATTAGCGGCCACCTTTCACGCTGCGGATAATTAAATAGCGCTGAGGATACCATCAGTATGTTGTAACTAAACAAATGCCGGCCATGGCGAGAATAGTCTTTCCCGCCGCGTCACTGCCCCAGGACCCTTCGTCATCGGCCGGCTCCCGCGCCGATGCCCCCACCGCGTGCCTAAGCCATCTACTTTAAGCCAACATTCAGTGCGACGTTATTATTATATCGACCTCACGGATAGGCGGCGCGATTGATGATTATACCGGCTCACCCAGGCTAAATACCGCCACAGGTCTATTTTCACTGGAGTGATAACTTTCCTTTATCTTAATATTCCTCTGCCGCTTAAGCGTCAGTATCAAACAAAAGAATAGCCGCTGGCGCCGCGTGTCGGTACCTTCATATTATCGGTAATGTCGATTGACAAAGTTCCTGGCAACTCTTTTAATCAAGCAGCATTGGCATTATAGCCTCTTTTCCCATGAAAAAGATGAATCTAAACGGATTATAATAGACAGGAGTGATTATCATGGAATATCTATTGCCCTTATCCCTTGCCGCCATTGTTGTCAATTTTCGCGCGGCGTTGGTGCTGTTGGCCCTGGCCCTGGCGGTGGGCTTTTGGCAAGGTTATGTTGCCCTACCGGCTATCCTTTTTCTTGCGCTGGCGGGTCTGATTGCCCTGCTGCGTTGGCGTTATCAGAGCCGCAAGGGGGTCGCCATCATCTGCGAGGGCGTGCTGGTTATTGCCAGTGTGATGCTATTTATACACTGGGTGCCTGGATTCAACACGCCCAAAATTCTTGACCAGGTTCAGGCCGGGCCACACAGCCAACAGTTCACCCTCTATTACGGTCTGGATAAGGCGCTAATACCCTTTTTGTTGTTGGGCGGTCTACCGACGCTATTCGCGACCTCGGCGCAGGCCAATGTCGCGCCATGGCGATGGGCGCTATTGCTGCTTTGTGTTCCTGGTCTGTTGCTATTAGCCGTGGCGCTGGGCGGTCTTGCGCCAGAATTGCATGCGCCGGTGTGGCTCGGCAATTTCATGCTGGCAAATCTGTTTTTTGTCTCGCTGGCGGAAGAAGCGTTGTTTCGCGGGTACATTCAACGCAGGCTAGGACAGTTTACCGGTGGCCTGCCCGCTTTATTGATAACCGCGCTTTTATTTGGCTTGGCGCATTTTCAATCCGGCATGCTAATGGTGATTTTTGCCGGCCTGGCGGGTCTGGTTTACGGTCTGGCCTGGAAATGGAGCGGCAAGTTGTGGCTGGCGGCGGCGGTCCATTTTGCCCTGAACATGTGTCATCTGCTGTTTTTCACTTACCCGGCGTGGCGGCGCTAAGCGAAGCCTGGGTTGCCAGGTCTTGCCTGCGGCAAGGCGTTTGTACGGCGCGCATAAGCCAAAGGTGTCAATGAAAAGCAGCGGTTTGGCCTGGCAAACAGACTGGTAGAAAACGGCGAGGGTGTCAGTGCGCAAGCAGCAAGACGCTGACTGGCACCAAGCCTATACCATCTCAGGCAAACACTTCACTGCGCCAGTCAGCGCGTTCCAGAGCGGGCTGGCGGTAAACCTAAGCGGTCCACGCCTGCAAACAGGCAAACAACTTGCGGCGACGGTCACGCCTTAAATTAAGCAAACACCGCGCGGCGGGGGTCGATGCGTCAAGCACAACGCCGGGACGCCGCGCAAGGCGGCAGCCCCGGCCCGTCAGGGCCGATGACCCGCATCCGGCGCCGCCGCCGCTGTTGCGGCCTATTTACGCGCATAACGCTGGGCGAGAACCGCACACACCATCAATTGCACCTGATGGAAAATCATCAGCGGCAGGACCAGCGTCCCCACCATGGCGGCAGGAAACAGGACATTGGCCATAGGGATACCGTTGGCGAGACTTTTTTTCGAGCCGCAAAACACGATAGTAATCTCATCCGGCGTATCAAAACCCATCCAACGGGCTACATAGGTATTGGCAATAAGCACCAATGCCAGCAGCACCAGCGAGAACACCAGTATCGCCACCAGCGTCCAGCCGGTGATTTGCTGCCAGATACCCTCCACTACCGCCGCGCTAAAGGCAACGTACACGACCAGCAAAATGGATGGCCGGTCAGTGATATTCACCAGCGTTTTATGCCGTGCCACACAGCCGCCAATCAGCGGCCGTGACAGGTGGCCGATAATAAAAGGCACCATCAGCTGCAAAATAATCGAGCCGATGGCGTGCAGCGTATCATGACCGCCCGCCGCCCCTTCTTGGGTGTGCATCAGCAGCCCGACCAGCACCGGCGATAAAAATACGCCGAGAATGCTGGAAGCCGAGGCGCTACAAATCGCGGCGGCGACATTTCCGCCCGCCACGGAGGTGAATGCAATAGCCGACTGTACCGTTGCCGGCAGCGCACATAAGTAGAGAAACCCCATATACACGCTGTTTGACAGCAAGGTGGGCACAAAGACCTTCATCGCCAGACCCAGCAGCGGAAATAAGGCAAAGGTGCTAAGAAACACCACCACATGCAATTTCCAATGGCCGACACCGCCCAGTATAGCTTCCCGTGACAATTTGGCGCCGTGCATAAAAAACAGCAATGCGATGGCGGCGGTGGTCAAATTTTCAAAGATAGCCCGGGCGATGCCGCGACAGGGAAAAAATGACGCCAGTGCCACCACGCAAATCAACACCAACAAAAATTTATCAATACGCAAACGTTGCAACCAGGACATAGAGACAGCCTTTCCCTCATTGATCATGACGACTGAAAACGCGTGTTCCTCACCTCGCCTGCTGGCGTGGTCAGCCGTTCTTAACCGGCAACGTTTTACGTTGTTCGGCGCTTTCGATGCCTTGCTCGATGATTTCCATCACCCGAATGGCGTCTTCGGCCGGCACGGGATTCGGCGCCGTGCCGTTAACGGCCGCGTGAATACCCTGATAATAGGCGAGATAGTTTCCCGCAAGCGTAGGCTGTGCCGCCGCCCGACGCCCGCCCTCCTCGACAAGCGTAAGCACGCCGTCCTGCTTGTCGCCACCCCAACCGGGGCCGCCCGGCCGCTCGCCCGCTTTCAAACTGTCTTCCTGACTGTCGAGGCCATACTTGATATAGCTACCGCGGGTACCGTGCACCTCAAAGCGCGGCGTCGGCGCCGCGGCCAGCATGGTACCGTGCAGTATCACCCGACGCTGCGGGTAAATCAGCACCGCGTGAAAATAGTCGGTGGTTCGCGAGCCAGGACGTAACTGCGCCAGATCGACGTTAACCGCCACCGGCATACCGAACAGCACCAGGGCCTGATCAATCAGATGCGCGCCCAAATCATACCAGATGCCGCTACCGGCGCCGGGGCGCTCGCGCCAGCGATCCATCACTTCCAACCGGAAACGATCGTAATGGGAGGACAAATACCCGATCTCCCCCAGGGTGCCGGCGTTAATCAACTGCTGCAGCGTCAGGAAATCGCTGTCCCAGCGGCGATTGTGGAACACCGATAATACCCGCTTGCGCGCGCTCGCCAGCTGATTCAATTCCTGCGCCTGGGAGAGCGTTACGGTGAATGGCTTGTCCACCACCACATGCTTATCGGCTTGTAATGCCTCGCGGGCCAGCGGGAAATGCGTGTCGTTGGGGGTAGGAATGACCACCAGGTCAACATCGTCACGATGAATCAACTGCTGCGGATCATCAACCACCGTGACCTGCGGCCAGTCGGCGTGCACTTTGCCGGCATCGCTGGAAGAGACCGCCGTCAGGGTTAATCCCGGCGTCGCGTTGATTAAGGGGGCGTGGAAGGTTTTACTGGCGAAACCATAGCCAATGATTCCGATACGAAGCGTGTCAGCCATAGGTTGTCCTCGATTGACGTTGACGCCGCCGGCGGCAATGCGTCGGCGGCGTTAAGTTTACCGGACAACAATATCAATAAATTAGCCGCTCACGATAGCCTTTTCGTTGCTGGCAGACCAATTGACCGCCTGCTGGAGATCTTTCACCGGGTAGTTGATTTCACTGCTCTTGCGCCGGAAGTCGCTCGGACTAACGCCTACCCGCTTGCGAAACACCCGGGAAAAGTACAGCTGATCGTCATAGCCCACCACGCGGCCAATGGTGGCGATCGACTCTTGCGTGGTTTGCAGCAGCAGTTTGGCGCGGATCACTCGCTGATCCTCGCGCCAGCGTAATATGTTGATGCCCACCTGTTGCCGGAACAGATGCGCCAGGCGCGACGGCGACAGGCAGACGTGGCGGGCGACTTCGTCGATGCGCAATTCACCCGACAGATGTGCCGTGATAAATTGGCATGCTTCGATGATGCGCGGATCCATAATTTTACTCGGGCTTTGCGGATCTTCTTCCATGGCGCGCAGTAGCAGCCGCTCGAGCAAATTCATGCCCAGCTCTTCAGCGAAGCGCCGGCCCGAGCGCTGCGTTTGCTCAATATTGGCGAGCAGGCGATCGAATTCCGTGACCAGCGCCTCGCTGCCCAGCCGCAGCCGGCCGATATCGCGCATCTTGCTGTGCCATTCCAGCCAATCGCCCAGTAAGCCCGCGGCCGGAAGTAAACCCAGCGATGATACCAGCAATCCGCGTCGGGGGAGCGGCCATAATAGTGGGCGGATTTCGGCGGAAATAACAGCAAATCGCCGGGGGTACAAATAAAGGCCTGGTCCCCTTCTAATATCCGGCCCTGCCCTTTGATAGTCAAATTGAGTATATAGCCCTTCATTCCCTCAGGACGGTCTATATAAAAGTCCAGCGGGCCGTTGGCGATAATGGGCGTCAGGCCGGCAACCAGATAAGCGTTAAACGCATAGCCCGGTAATAGCCACCTCGTTATACACAAGTCCGCAACGACTTATATGCCAAGGGTTAGCGGGCTGAAATAGGCAGCCGGTGGGGTTGTAAATGAAGTGAAACCGACGTGTACTATCGCCATTTACGGCGCTGAA
>NZ_FRDB01000164.1 GCF_900143145.1 Candidatus Sodalis sp. SoCistrobi | reverse complement strand
CGGCGACTCCTACGATAATGCGATGGCAGAGAGTATCAACGGGTTGTACAAAACGGAGGTTATCCACCGCGGGAGCTGGAAAAACCGGACGGAAGTGGAGTTGGCCACGCTGGACTGGGTGGACTGGGTGGACTGGGTGGACTGGTACAACAACAGAAGGCTGCTCGGGCGGCTGGGTTACATCCCTCCTACTGAAGCCGAAATGAACTATTACGCTTTGCAATTAGCATCAGAGGAAGCGGCGTAGTATTGCCAAAATTACTCTCTAATAAACTCGGGGTTATTCATTTTGTCTATTTTTTGTGCCTCGGTTAAACCGAGGTACAATTTTTCATCATCATCGAGTTTATAAAGGGCATCACTGACATTGGATATTTTTAAAGCGGAGCAAACATCAGAAGCAATGAACCACGGTTCACCATTAATAACAACGGTGCGGACTTCATGATTCTCAAAAGAGAACGGAGTAACAGCTAATGCGGTCATGGTGACCTCCAACGGTGTAAGCGGTTTCGCTACCACCTTCGAGGTCAATCTTGGGTGGTAGCCCAGACAGGGTTGACCTTACCGGTACACCACCGGCGAGCCTTACGGCTCCCCCGCCTGAGCTACCATTGATATGTGCTTAGGCGATGACCATAAAAAAAACACGCTCGCGGCGTGTCATTATGGTCGCGGTGTAAACGGCAGGAGGTCAATCCCGGCACCTGATTTTGCAGGTGCAAAGCGACTATAGCGCATGGGATTTCCTTCGTCAAATGTGGGGAGTTCTGCGGTCAAATTTGGGTGATTCTGGCGTGGTCGGCAGGTCGAAATGAGCTGTAAGTTATTGATAAAAATGTCGTGTATTGTTGTGTTTTGTCGCCTATTTTTTGATCTGAGAAATCCTTCAAGATATTGATATTTATGTGTTTTTATGTGTTTTTATGCTGCTGCACAGTAGATAGCAGAAGAAAAAAACGTTATTGGCGGCGTGACAGAGGGAGGGTGGCCCGATAAGCGGCTGATTACCCCAAGAATGTTTCCGGCGACGGGATTTTGCAAAGAAGGTTGCGGGAAGGGGTAAAGGTTTCGCAAAGGTCAGCACCGGGCAGCCAGGAGCCGCTACAGTGAAGGGGTAAACCCGATGTAAGGAGAAAATATGATGATGCGCAAAACATTATTGGCTATGGCCCTAATGACCACCGCCGGGGTGGCGAGCCTCGGCGCGCTGGCTGCGCCACCGGCCGGCGCCGGCAATACCCCGACGCCTATCCCCCCTGGCGCGCAATACGGTCAGCCCCCGCAGGTAATGCCGTTACCGCCGTTCCCGAGGCTTCGCGGCGGTCCCGGCGGTCCTGGCGGCCACGGTGAGGGTTTTTGCCACGGCAGTGAGCTTTTCTGCGCCTCGATGGCCAGCGAAAATCCGGCGGATAGCCTGCAGAAATTGACTAGCATCCTGCCGCCAGCCGCCAAGGGCGTGCATTATCAGGTGCGGGTGGCCGTTGTGGCGATACCGGACCACGGTCCGGGCGCCGGGGATGAGCACGGCGGTAAATCGGCGCCAAAACCGGGACAGAACGCGCCACAGCCATAAAAAGCTCAGGTTTACAGGGTGCCCCATGGCGGGCGCCCCGGCAACAGCCGGTCGTCAATCCCCCTTGCGACGGCCGATTTTGGCGGCGGCGTTTATACGTGCCGCCCTTTTTCAGGCGCTCAATCACGCGGTAATTTGATGCGTGCCGCGCTGCGCTGCAGACTCCACCAGGAATACACCACGTTAAACATCACCACCAGCGCCGTGACAAAAAACACCGCCCGAAAACCGTAGCTGGCCGAGATAAAGGCGCCGAGCAGCGGCCCGCTGACGTTGCCCACATCGCGAAACGACTGGTTGTAGCTGAAAATACGGCCCGCAACCTGACTGGATGAGTTATAAATCAATAGGGTTTGCACCGCCGGCAGCAGCGCGCCATCGGTGGCGCCCAGCAAAAAGCGCAATAGGCCCAGCTGCCAGGGGGCCTGCACGAATGACATGGGAATCAGCAGCAGGACCGATAACGCCATCATGCTAATTAATATGCGTTCTGGACCGACGCGATCGCCGAGCTTACCCAGACGCGGCGCGCTTAGTAACGCCGCCATGCCGGGAACGGCGGCAATCATGCCGCTGATAAAGGCCAGATTTTGCGAATTGCCCGCCAGTTCGCGGACATACAGGGTGAGAATGGGCGCAATGGAGCCGGTCGCGACCTGGATGATAAGCGTAGTGACAAACAGGCTCAGCACCAGACGCGGATTTTTCAGCGAAGCCAGTACCTGCCGGCCAGAGAGCATGTCTTTTTTCGGCACCGGGGTGAAACGCTCCTGAACGAACAGCACGGTGGTGATAAAGCAGACCAGCAGCACTAGCGCGGTAATGAAAAAGACCAGCCGTAAACCATAGAGGTCCGCCAGCAGGCCGCCAATCAGCGGGCCTATCAGCGCACCGCTGACCGCGCCGGTGGACAGCGTACCGAGAGCCCAGCCGCTCTTATTGCGCGGCACTTGGGTGGCAATTAGCGCGTTGGCGTTGGGCACGAAGCCGCCAAGCAGCCCGAGCAGCGCCCGTAGCACTAAAAACTGCCAAACGTTTTGCGCCAGCCCCATTAGCATCATGACAATCGCCATGCCCAACGCCGAGCGCAGCAGCATCACTTTGCGGCCTTTCCGGTCGGCCAGGCCGCCCCAAATCGGTGATGCAATGGCGGAAAATAGAAAGGTGATGCTGAACACCGCGCCGGACCACATATTCAGTTTTTCGGGAGAGGATACCCCGAGTAATTCAACATAGAGCGGCAGAAAGGGCATGACCAGACTGAATGCGGCGCCGGTGAGAAAACAGCCCAGCCAGGCCACGAAAAGATTGCGTTTCCAATTTATGAATGTCGGTGCCGGCGTCATGACGTCCTGTTACACATTTACGGCTGTCGACAACACAACAGGGCTGGGAACGCTCTCGCCGGGGGAGATTAATTCAGGGACACAGTATGCGCCCAAAGGACAACAGGGGCAATTTCACCGGCCGTTTTTTGCGCGGCTATTCGCCATTACCGCGCCGGCGCAGGCCGGCGCGGCAGGCATCAGCGGTACAATGAAGGCTCGCCGGGCGGGCGGGTTTTAAAACGCCGATGCAGCCACATGTACTGATCCGGCGCTCGCAGTATCGCCTGCTCCACCACCTTATTCATATAGCTGGCGGCGGCAATATCGCTATCCAGCGGCATGTCGCGTTCATCGGGCAGGATCAGCAGCTCATATCCGCGCCCCTGGGGCAAACGGCGCGGCATGAACGGGATCACCGCCGGCCTGGCGGTTTTGGCCAGCAGGTAGGTCCCGGCGGTGGTCGCGGCCTGAGGAACGGCGAACAGCGGCGCGAACACGCTGCTTTTCGGACCATAGTCGTGATCCGGCGCATACCAGATGATATCGCCGTTTTTCAAGGCGCGGATCATGCCTTTGATATCCGAACGGTCCAGCATGGATTTGTTGGAACGCATACGCCCCCAGGTCTGCAGCCAGTCCAACAGCGGATTGTCGTTGGGGCGATAAACGCCGATGCCGGGGTTATACATGCCAAAAATCCGCGCCCCCAGTTCAAGGGTGAGAAAATGCATGCCGATAAGCAACATCCCTTTATTTTCCGCGCGCGCGCCGGCGATATGCTCCAGGCCGCTAACGGAAACACAGCGGTTAATGCGCCAGTCAGGCCAGAACCAGGCGATGCCGGTTTCGATAAGGCCCATGCCGACCGATTCAAAATTCTGCCGCAGCAGCGCTTCACGTTCCGCATCCGGCATAGCGGGAAAACATAATTGCAAGTTGCGGCGAGCGATTGCCTCTCTGTGGCGCATAAAGCGCATTACCAGCCGTCCCAGACGAGTGCCCAAGGCATAGAGCAGCGGATAAGGCAGCAACACCAGCAAATAAAGCGCCCCGATGCCCATCCAGGTTATCCAATAACGCGGATGCAGCAAAGAACGATTAAAAACAGGAAGTGTGGTCATAGCGTCCCAAGTGCGAATGTAACGGGTTAGTCCGTCTTTTCATTCGTGCCGTTAATACCTTGCAATATTCTGGCATTTTTTTTGCTGCGGTGGAATAAAGCGTCGCGCTATGGGCATTATTGGCCTAAGCGCGCGCGCTTTCTGTGCAATAAGCGGTGAATAACGCTACGGCCGGCGAAATAACCCCTTAACCTCATGAGGTTCACAGCGCCAATATTGCTTGGGCCCCTGCACGTGGGCGCCGAGTTTGGCGGCTGCATGCCAGGGCCAACGAGGATCGTATAACCCGCCGCGAGCCAGTGCGATAGCGTCCGCGTCGCCGTTGGCGATGATAGCCTCCGCCTGCTCCGGCTCGGTTATCATACCGACCGCGAAGGTCGTAAGCCCGGTCTGCTGCCGGATCCGTCTGGCGAAGGGCACCTGATAGCCGGGACCGACGCTGATACGCTGCTGCGCTGACAGGCCGCCGCTGGAGACGTGAATATAATCGCAACCCGCCGCTTTTAGCGCCTGAGCCAGCGCCACGGATTGCGCCTCGTCCCAGCCGCCCTCAACCCAGTCGGTGGCGGAGATGCGCACCCCCACCGCCATGGTTAACGGCAGCGTCTGACGCAACGCCTGAAAGACTTCGAGCGTCAGACGCATGCGGTTTTCCAGGCTGCCGCCATAGCGATCGTCGCGCTGATTGGTGAGCGGCGACAAGAATTGGTGCAACAGATAGCCGTGGGCGGCGTGCAGCTCGATGAGCTGAAAACCGATACGCTGTGCGCGTCGGGCGGCGGTGACAAACTCGTCTTTCAGCGCCGCAATCTCATCAAGACTCAACGCCTGGGGCGCGGGGGATGCGCCATCGTAGGCCAGCGCCGACGGCGCGACCGTTTGCCAACCGCCCTGCCCGGAAGCGATAGGCCCCCCGCCGGACCAGGGCGGCGCGGTAGACGCTTTCCGCCCGGCGTGCGCCAGCTGGATGCCGAGCGCAATCGGGGAATGTGTTTTTACCGTCTCCACCACGGCCGCCAGGGCGCGCTCGGTGCGATCGTCCCACAAACCCAGATCCTGTGGGGAGATGCGCCCGACCGGATTGACCGCGGTGGCCTCAAGGATCAACAGGGCAGCGCCCGACAGCGCCAGATGGCCGAGGTGTACGGTATGCCAGGAGGTCGCCTCTCCCTCGACGGCGGAGTATTGGCACATCGGAGCAATAACGATACGGTTTTCAAGCTGCAGGTTGCCCAAAGTGATAGGGCTGAACAGGTGACTCATTAGCGCGCCTCTCATCGATGAATGGCCGGGCGGGGAGAACCCCGGAACCGACACGTGTCACCACTAATAGTGATCGCCCAGCGGGGGTATCGTCAAGTCATTGCCCTGGCGGGAGCACGTCCAGTCCGGTCGGGAAAGGGGAATTTCGCGCCGTGGCTGGCGCTTTGGCGTCAATGCGGTAAAATGCGGCCCGGCGGCCGGGGTGGCCGCCGCCGATAATTTGACAAGCGACAGGAACGTACACCATGCCAGTGTTACATAACCGGGTCTCCAACCAGGAATTACGGGCGCGCATGTTAGCCGAAAGCGAGCCGCGCACCACCGCCTCGTTTTACCGCTATTTCACCTTGAGTGACCCGCAGGGCTTCCGCGATGAACTCTACCGCACGCTCACGGCGCTGCAGGTTTTCGGCCGCATCTACATCGCCGCTGAGGGAATCAATGCGCAAATCAGCGTGCCGCAAAGCCGTTTTAACGCAATGCGTGAGGCGCTGTACGCCGCACATCCGCAATTGGATGGGCTGCGGTTAAATGTCGCCTTGGACGACGACGGTAAATCTTTTTGGGTGCTGCGCATGAAAGTGCGGCCGCGCATTGTCGCCGACGGTATTGACGATCCCACGTTTAATCCGGCTAATGTGGGTCGTTATCTGAAAGCGGAAGAGGTCAATGCCCTGGCGGACGATCCCCAAGCGCTGTTTGTCGACATGCGCAATCACTATGAGTATGAAGTGGGGCATTTTGACCAGGCCATCGAGATCCCCTCGGACACGTTCCGCGAGCAACTGCCGATGGCGGTGGAAATGCTGCAGCATGATAAAGATAAGAAAATTGTGATGTACTGTACCGGCGGGATCCGCTGCGAAAAAGCCAGCGCCTGGATGCGGCATAACGGATTTAACAATGTCTACCACGTGGAAGGCGGGATTATCGAATACGCCCGTCGCGCGCGGGAACAAGGTTTACCGCTGAAGTTTACCGGCAAAAATTTTGTCTTCGACGAACGTTTGGGCGAGCGGATCACGCCGGATATTATCGCCCATTGCCATCAATGCGGCGCCCCCTGCGATAGCCATACCAATTGCCGTAATCAGGGTTGCCACTTGCTGTTCATCCAATGCCCCGTTTGTGCCGAACATTATGCAGGGTGCTGCAGCGTGACCTGCCAGGAGGAGCTGTCGCTGCCGCTGTCCGAGCAGCGCGCGCGCCGCGCCGGCCGGGAGAATGGCATGAAAATATTCAACAAATCCCGTGAACGCCTGCAGATGACGCTAACGGGCGACGATCCGGCGCAGGAATAGCGTCGCGCCTGCCGTCGACGGGAGGCGATTAGCCGATGGCTCGGGCCTGCCGTTGAAGCATAGGTATCTACACATTTATCGTGATACCTGTTATTACTTTGCAGAATGATTTCAACCTATCTGTTGGCGGGATTGACTCTCGCCTTACCCGCCGATATCAGACGCTGGTTAAACAGCATA
>NZ_FRDB01000114.1 GCF_900143145.1 Candidatus Sodalis sp. SoCistrobi | reverse complement strand
CGGCGACTCCTACGATAATGCGATGGCAGAGAGTATCAACGGGTTGTACAAAACGGAGGTTATCCACCGCGGGAGCTGGAAAAACCGGACGGAAGTGGAGTTGGCCACGCTGGACTGGGTGGACTGGTACAACAACAGAAGGCTGCTCGGGCGGCTGGGTTACATCCCTCCTACTGAAGCCGAAATGAACTATTACGCTTTGCAATTAGCATCAGAGGAAGCGGCGTAGTATTGCCAAAATTACTCTCTAATAAACTCGGGGTTATTCACCGGCGTACCGTCGCGCTGCACCTCCCCCGCCGGGGTAATGGTCAAGGTGCCGCTTTGTCCTATCACCTGCACCGTCTGCGGCGCAATGATAATATCGTCCTGGGGTTTGACCGGGCACTGATACTCCGCCTGCGCCTGCCAGGCGGCCATGAGCAATAATCCGAGCATTGCTTTGCGCAACATACCTTCTCCTGATAATAACCTGCGTGAAGAAAACGAGGATTGCTCCTGCCTCTGGCTCAGACCGTTTTGGCAAACATTAAATCCCAAACGCCATGACCTAATCGCTGACCGCGCTGTTCAAATTTGGTTAACGGGCGGCTCGCCGGACGCGGCACATAGTCCCCTGTAGCGGATAGATTACGGAAAAACGCGGCATCGGACATCACCGTCAACATATGTTCGGCATAAGGTTGCCAATCGGTCGCCATATGGAAAATACCCCCGGCGGCGAGTTTACGTCCAACCAGCTCAACAAACGGCGCCTGTATGATACGGCGTTTATTGTGCCGCGCTTTATGCCAGGGGTCAGGGAAAAACAGCTGCACCAGCGCTAAAGACGCATCCGGGATCATCTGCTCCAGCACTTCCACCGCATCGTGACACATGACACGCAAGTTACTGACGCCCGCTTCCTGCGCGCTGGCAAGGCAGGCGCCGACGCCCGGCAAGTGCACCTCGATTCCGATAAAATTCTGCTCGGGATGCGCCGCCGCCATGGTCACCAATGACGCCCCCATGCCAAAACCAATCTCCAGCGTCACCGGCGCCGCGCGGCCGAACAGCGCAACAAGGTCGAGCGGCTGCGCCTGATAGTCCGTTCCCATTGTCGGCCAAAGCGTATCCAACGCATGCTGCTGCCCCTTGGTCAGACGGCCCTGTCGCCGGACAAAACTACGGATCCGCCGCAGCGCGCGTCCCTGTTCGTCGAATTCGGGGGAAATGACATTGTTGCTCATAAAGTTCCGCAATGTGAAAGTGGTTGGCAAACGCGCATTATGCAAAGATAGCGCTGTTTAGCAAGCGCGCAACAGAGGAAAGTTCCTGTTTACAGGTTGTTCGCACTATGCTGCAATCGCGCACTAGGATAATGATGCGGATTTTCGCCCACAGGTAATGATTTCACAATGACGCAAGCGCCACCGTTCGCGCAACTCGTGCTGGATTGGTACCAGCGGTTCGGCCGCAAAACGCTGCCCTGGCAGTTGGAAAAAACGCCGTACAAGGTCTGGTTATCAGAGGTCATGCTGCAACAAACGCAGGTGATGACCGTCATCCCCTATTTCCAACGCTTCATGGCCAAATTTCCCACCGTTGGTCAACTCGCGGCGGCGCCGCTCGATGAAGTCTTGCATTTATGGACCGGCCTGGGCTATTACGCCCGCGCACGCAATCTGCATAAAGCGGCCCAGCTTATTAGCGAGCGGCACGACGGCGAATTTCCAGAAGACTTTGACGCCATCTGCGCCCTGCCCGGCATTGGCCGCTCCACCGCAGGCGCCATATTGTCGCTGGCGCTGGACAGGCACTATCCTATTCTTGACGGTAACGTCAAACGGGTGCTCGCGCGCTATTACGCCATTGCCGGCTGGCCCGGGAAAAAAGAGGTGGAGCAGCGTTTGTGGCGGCACAGTGAACAGGTCACCCCAGCGCAGGGGGTAGCACAATTCAATCAGGCCATGATGGATCTGGGGGCGATGGTGTGCACCCGCTCGCGGCCGAAATGCGAGCTTTGCCCGCTGCACCTCGGCTGCCAGGCCTACGCCGCCCATAGCTGGGCCAGCTATCCGGGCAAAAAACCGAAGCAGATCCTGCCGGAAAAAACCGCCTGGCTTCTGCTGCTGCAGGAGGGCAACCGCGTGTGGCTTGAGCAACGCCCGGCGGTAGGCCTGTGGGGCGGGCTGTTTTGTTTCCCGCAGTTTGCCGACCCGCAGGCGCTGTCGCTCTGGCTAACCCAGCGCGGTTTGCCAGACGGCCACTGTGAGCAAATGACGGCGTTTCGCCATACCTTCAGCCATTTCCATCTGGATATTGTACCGATGTGGCAGCAGGTCGGCACAACGAAACGCTGCATGGATGAAGGCAGCGGACTCTGGTATAACTTAGCCCAGCCGCCGGCGGTCGGACTGGCGGCGCCGGTCGAGCGCTTACTAAGCCAACTACGTCAGCCTCGACAAGCTGCTTTATTGCCAGCGGCTGCCAACAAAGAGGAAGAATGATGAGCAGAACGATTTACTGTACTTTTTTAAAACGTGAAGCCGAAGGGCAGGATTTTCAGTTTTACCCGGGAGAACTGGGTAAACGTATTTATGACAACATTTCTAAAGAAGCCTGGGCGCAATGGCAGACCAAGCAAACGATGCTTATAAATGAAAAAAAACTCAGCATGATGAATGTCGCCGATCGTAAGGTGCTGGAGCAGGAGATGATCAATTTCCTGTTTGAAGGTCAGGATGTGCATATCCAGGGGTATACCCCGCCGAGCGAATAACGCCTTTTCGGGGTGCCTGGCGCCCCGGAAATTTTTAGTCCTGACACGGCCCGTAACATGAAGAAAATATTACCTTTAGTGATCATTGCCCCGTTATTGATCTCCTGTTCCAGCAGTAAAAACAATGCCGAAAATGAAGCCTACATAAAAGACACTAACGGTTTCGATATTTTGATGGGGCAGTTCGCCCACAACATTGAAAATCTCTGGGGGCTGAATGAAGTTCTGATTGCCGGGCCAAAAGACTACGTAAAATACACCGATCAATACGAAACCCGCAGCCACATCAATTTTGATGCCGGTACCATTACCGTCGAAACCATCGCCGGCGACAACCCCAGCGCGCATTTGCGCCAGGCCATCATCAGTACGCTATTAATGGGTAACGATCCCGGCACGATCGATCTTTACTCGGATGCGGACGATATTCCTATCAGCAAAGAGCCTTTCCTCTATGGTCAGGTGCTGGATAATAATGGTGAGCCGATCCGCTGGGAGTGGCGCGCCGCCCATTTCGCCGATTATCTGCTGCAAACCCGCTTACAAACCCGCACCACCGGCCTGCGGCAAATTTGGTCCATCACTATTCAGCTGGTGCCGAACCATGTGGACAAACGCGCCCATAAATACCTGGGCATGGTGCGCAAAGCTTCGCAACAGTATGGCGTCGATCAATCGCTGATCCTGGCGATTATGCAGACGGAATCGAGCTTCAACCCCTATGCGGTGAGCCACGCCGACGCGCTGGGTCTCATGCAGGTGGTGCAGCACAGCGCGGGGCGCGACGTGTTTAAAATGAAGGGCAAATGGGGCCAGCCGAGCCGCAGCTACCTGTTCGACCCGGAAAATAATATCGACACCGGCACCGCTTATCTGGCGATGCTGCAAAACAGTTACCTGGGCGGCATCGTCAATCCGACATCGCGGCGTTATGCGGTGATCACCGCTTATAACGGCGGCGCCGGCAGCGTGCTGCGGGTCTTCTCGCGCGATCAAAACCGGGCGTTCCAGATAATTAACGGCATGCCGCCGGATCAGGTTTATCAAACGCTGTCCACGCAGCATCCGTCGGCGGAATCGCGCCGCTACTTGTATAAAGTGAATAATTTGCAAAAGAACTACCGGCGCTGACGGCGGCGGACAACATCGGCGCGCGCGGCGCACCGGTATCGCCACCACCACGCCCTAAGCTCTAATGCGAGAGTGTTCCGCGACCGTGGCCGGCAGCAGTGCGATAATTGCGCGCGCTGCGCGCCGATATCGCCACCACCACGCCCTAGGCTCTAATGCGAGACGGTGCCGCGACCGTGGCCGGCAATAGTGCGACACTGCGTGCTGTCGCACGTCTGTCGCCACATCAAACGCCCGGTCCAAGCGCGGCAGGGACCCGCGACCAAGCCTGGCAGAGGTGCAGCTACCGCGCGCGTTCCGTTGCGGCAGTAAGCGGCATGCGGCTAACCCTAGCCGTCAGCGGCAGACCACATGGCCATACAGCCGCCGGGTGCCGCAGTCATCTTGCTGGACATACACCCCTTGCAGCTCCGGCTGGAAGCCCGGCAGCAGGTTCAACCCCTCTTCCAACGCCAGAAAATAGCGCCACGCCGGCCCGCCCCAGACCTCGCCGGGCACAACGCACAGCACCCCCGGCGGATAAGGCAGCGCCCCCTCGGCGGCAATACGTCCCTCGGCCCGGGATAGAGGAACCAGCTCTATCTCGCCGCGCACAAAAGCCCCATTAGCCTCCTGCGGGTTCAGCGCCATACGCGGCAGATGGGGCTGGCGGAACATATCGTGCTGTAGCTGCTTGGCGTCAAAGCTGACATAAAGGTCATGCATTTCCTGACACAAACGGCGCAGGGTATAGTCTTGATAGCGGCCGGGGTATTTCTCGCAAATGCTGGGCAACACCGCTGTTAGCGGCGCATCTTGCTCAATAAAGCGTTCAAACTGCTTGAGCACCTCCACCAGCCGGCGCATCTTCGCCGCATCTTCGGCGGGAGTGAGCAGGAACAGGATGGAATTAAGATCGCATTTCTCCGGCACAATGCCGTTCTCGCGCAAATAGGTCGCCAGAATGGTGGCCGGAATACCAAAGGCGGTATAGCGTCCGCTGGCGGCGTCGATTCCTGGCGTGGTCAGCAGCAGTTTACACGGATCGACAAAATACTGATCGCGGGTATAGCCATCAAAGCCATGCCAGCGATCGCCGGGCACGAAATTGAAAAAGCGCTTTTCATGCGCCATGTCCTCGGTGGCATGATCCTGCCAGCGCCGGCCGTCAACGTAGTCCGGCACGAACGGCTTAATGAGCCGGCACTCCGCCAAAAGCTGCTTGCGGGTTTCAATCCCCAGTTTGACGCACGCCATCCACATCCGCCGGCCGCTGGCCCCTTCGTGGATCTTGGCATTGATCTCAAGGGCCGCAAACAACGGATAAAACGGGCTGGTGGACGCATGCAGCATATAGGCATTGTTGAACCGCTTATGATTGCAGAACCGCTTTTGTCCTTTAATGTGGGTGTCTTTTTTATGAATCTGCGAGGTTTGCGAAAACCCCGCCTGCTGTTTGTGCACCGATTGAGTGACAAAGATCCCCGGATCGTTTTCATTTAAATCCAGCAGCAGCGGCGAACATTGCTCCATCATGGGGATAAACTGCTCATACCCCACCCAGGCGGAGTCAAACAGGATGTAATCGCACAGATGGCCGATTTTATCCACCACCTGCCGGGCGTTATAGATGGTGCCATCATAAGTACCCAGCTGGATCACCGCCAAACGGAACGGCCGCGCATCGCCCGCCCGCTGCGGCGCAACCTCTGCCACCCGCTGGCGCAGGTAGGCATCGTCGAAGCAATGGGCATCAATGCCGCCAATCAAGCCGAACGGATTGCGCGCCGTTTCCAGATAAACGGGGGTGGCGCCGGCCTGCAGTAACGCGCCATGGTGCACCGACTTATGATTATTACGGTCAAAGAGCACCAAATCGCCGCGGGTCAGCAAGGCATTGGTCACGACCTTATTAGCCGAAGAGGTCCCGTTTAGCACAAAGTAGGTTTTATCGGCGTTGAACACCTTGGCGGCAAATTTTTGCGCCTCTTTCGCCGAACCTTCGTGGATCAGCAAGTCGCCCAGCTTAACATCGGCATTGCACATATCCGCGCGGAAAACATTTTCGCCGAAGAAATCATAAAACGCCCGCCCGGCCGGGTGCTTGCGAAAGAATTGCCCGCCCTGATGCCCCGGACAGGCGAAGGTACTGTTGCCCATGGCGACATAGCGCGTCAGCGTATCGAAAAACGGCGGCAGCAGCGCCTGCTGATAGCCCTCCGCGGCCGCTTCCAACCGCGCGGCCGCGGCAGCGGGGGCCGCATCATCAAGCCACAGCGGTTCGACGCCTGCCGGCAGCGCGACACCGTCGTCGCGGCGTGCGACATCGATGCCGACGAATGCCGGAATGGAAAAACCGGTATTGCGCAGCACGGCCAGCACGCCCGACCGGGCATCCTCAACGGAAACAACCAGCGCGGCCACATCCGTGAAATCAGTCTGGTCCAGCGGCACTATCGCGCGCGGAGTGTGCAGACGATCGGCCAGCGTCGTGCTGGCGGCAATTTTTAACAAAGTCATATCACCGATGCCCTAAGGTAAGGATGAGTCGATGTGCCTGAGCACGCAATGGGAGAGCAAACGCGTCCCGCACCCGATGCCGGCCGTACTTTCCCGGCAAAGGAAAGCGCAACGTAATGGAGAGACTGGAATCAGCAGCAGCCAATAGACATCAGTAAAAGCAGAGCCGGACGTCTGTTCTTACTAATGCCTAATAGTGAGCCTAAGAGCCCTCACCGCATGGTGATGACGGACGAATACGCGCGGTAGAGAAAATGCGGGCAGGATATCCGCATCACTGGACAAGGCTGCCCCGTGACCAGACGCGGCGACAGTGCTGAATGCATAGCGGCGGCCTCCTGTGATCTTCTGCGTAATAAGAAGTGATGAAAAATTTGCGCAATAATTGCATGTTTCCCCGCCGGGTTCAAGAAAAAATCCCTTAAGCGCGATAATGCATCACATTATTAACTTTATGATAATTAAGTGAATAGCTATATTTAGTAAATTTATTAAATAACTAAATATTATCACGCCTCTTCGCCGGTGCCCTGCCCTCGCCGGCAAAGGAGCACCGTGGACGCCCTCGCGGCTGCCTGAAAACGCAGCAAACGCACCGCGAAGATAAATTAGGCGTTGACGCCATGCGATCAATACGGTTTAATGCGCCCCGTTGCCCGGATAGCTCAGTCGGTAGAGCAGGGGATTTAAAATCCCTCGGCCTTTGGCTGTACGAGTTCAAGTCTCGTCCCGGGTACCATCTCAACAAGATTAATAAAAACAACAAGTTGTACTATAATTTAATGCCGCCTTGTGCGGTTTTTTTTCGTCTTGAAATCGACAAGTGGCAGCAGGGCGTTTGAGATAGACTTAACGTACTTCAAGATGCATCTGCCTATCAATCACCCGTTCGGTCAGCCTTAGATTGAGAATGATATCCCGCATTTGGTTATCGAGAAAATCCACTTAAAAGTTGAAGCCCTTATCGCGTTTATCGGGGTTAGCCATGATATCTGGCTGATGGCTGCGCTATCAGTGCAGGATAGCCACAAACAGCGGCTCGGCGCTGTCGGCATAATCAGTGATGACCAGATTCAGTGTGTACTGGTATTCAAACGAAAGAGACGGCGCCAACGTGCTGATAATCGCCCCATCATCAATAAAAATATGCAGGCAGTCAAGGGGTTGCGCCACATAGGGCACGGCAGCGGTGAGTGCCACGCGTAGCGAATCAGGGTAAAGCATGGTACCTCCGGGTGTCAGTGCGGCATTGTGTTACTACGCAAAATACGCCTATAACCTGATTATATTTTTACGCTAAATCAGGTAGTTATTTGGTGCAAATGAAAAACACCAGGGTGCCTTTATGAATGCTATTTCATCTCATTTTTCAGATAACACGGCTTTGGTAGAAATCAGATTTCCGTCTCATGACTCAGGCACTTCCTCAGGTTTTGTTGCTAAGCTTCGTTCCGTAGCCAATGTGTCCGTTAATATGGCCAGTTCAGTGAATAATGCGATTCGTGGAATGGTTGATAAACATCCTTTCGCGACCACTTTACTCGCCGGCGGCGTAGCACTGGCGATCGTAGCAACCGTGCCTGCAGCCACTACTTACCTCCCCATCTGCTGTAGTGTTATGGCATTGGCCGGAGCCTTAATCAAAAAGCAAGGCTCTGTACCAGGCATTGATTGACCCTTCAACTGATTTGATTAGTGAATGGTGGCGCGGTTTTCCACCCCAGCCAGCAGTAGCAAAAGCCCTGTGCGGGCTTTTGCTACTGCCACCACGCCAAGCGAGATCCTGCCGTCGTTCAGGGAAGTATTGGCGCCATTCAAACGGCGGCACAGGGTGTTAATTTGTTGCTTTTCGTGCTTCGTCATGGCTGATTTTCTCACTTTGTCTTGGCGTTGGCCGTTGAGCAAATTTGATGTACGTCGTTTTGCAACCCGTTTATTTGCTATGCTGCAACTTCGATTCGTCGTCTGAGGGTAAATTAATGTTGTTGAGCGGCGTCAGTCAGCCTCGCCCGGGTTGCATCATCCAGGCGTGAGGCGGTACGAGCGGGCACGTTGGGATAGGTGGCACTGACCTGCAACCGACGACGGGCGGCAGCAACATCACCCTCAAGCTGCGCAATACGGTGTTTATAATTCTCAAACTCCGCTTATGTTGCCCATCCAGCGCAGTAACGGTCTGTATCTGATAATGTAATTGGTTATTCTGTACCTGAACGATGCCGCTCACAGTCAAGAAGATATTGATGCCCTACGTCAGGGGCTGAAGGGATCGAAAGGTCCTGGAAACTTTCGCACCCTTTTTTTTCTGCGCCGAAGGGCAAAAAAGACCGGTTGCAGCTTATCCCTCTGGCCGAAGTGGCGGCAAAGGATGAATTCATGCACATCCTAAACACCCGCCGGAACGACCAATTAGCCGCGCAGCGTATCCCGCCGCAGCTGGTGGGGATTTTACCTGACAATAGCGGTAGTTTTTGGTGATGTGGAAAAAGCGGCGCGTATGTTTGCCATCAATGAGGTATCGCCCCTTCAGCAGCGCCTTAGCGAAATTAACGGTTGGCTGGGAGATGAGGTAGTGCGAGAAGCCCAATGAGCTACTGGATGATAAGGCCGGATAAGCGGCAAAGACGGCCCTCACGACAAGTCCAAAGACTGCAACATAGCGGTGCAACACCACGTAAAGTACGTTAGAAATAAATATTTAATTATGAACCAAACTATTTATTGACTCGCCATAGGGCGATGGCGAGCTTTCTCTCATATAATCAAACTACGTTAATCCATAAAATGAATATGCGGCAGCTTAACTTGTGGGTCTGTAAATTTTTTTGTGTAAATGGCTCCATCGCTTAACTGGAGATTCGTTCTCCATACATCAACATGAATTGGCTCATAGCAGGTTTCCAGTCTCTGAGTGGCATGGTCCATTTGGCGGAAAT
>NZ_FRDB01000044.1 GCF_900143145.1 Candidatus Sodalis sp. SoCistrobi | reverse complement strand
TCATATGCTGTTTAACCAGCGTCTGATATCGGCGGGTAAGGCGAGAGTCAATCCCGCCAACAGATAGGTTGAAATCATTCTGCAAAGTAATAACAGGTATCACGATAAATGTGTAGATACCTATGCCCTCAGGGGAGGTCGGTTGCTTTCCCCGCCAGCAGGGCTTGTGCGGTTAAAGACCGCACGTAGCGATGGTCTATACTGTGTAAGGTCACTTGACTTCGGGGTGAAATGGCCTTGCGGCCACGGGACGAAGCGGCAAAAGATCTCAAACGACTAAGCGGACGCCGGGCGGTCAAGCGAACGCCGGGTGGTCAAGCGGACGCCGGGTGGTCAAGCGGACGCCAGGCGGCTAAAAGGACGTCCGCCGATGAAACGGACGTCGGTTGCATCAATTGCCGTAGCGCTGTAGCAGGGTGGCCATCCCCTGACGATAACGCTGTTCCAGCGTCTCGCGGCTGGTGGCGGTGATTTCCAGATCGCGGAGCAGCCCGTCGTGCAGCGCATACACCCAACCGTGAATCGTGACCTTCTGGCCCCGTTTCCAGGCAGAGCGCATGATGGTCGAGTGTCCCAGGTTATACACCTGTTCAATCACATTAATCTCGCTCAGGATATTGGCGCGATCCTCGGGATGGAGCTCGCCCAGCAGTGAGCTATGCTTGTACCACAAATCACGGATATGCAGCAGCCAGTTGTCGATAAGCCCCAGCTCGGGATTGTCAATGGCCGCCTGTATGCCGCCGCAGCCGTAATGGCCGCAAATGATAATATGCTCGACCTCCAGCACGTCGACCGCATATTGCACCACCGACAGACAATTGAGATCGGTATGGATAACCAGATTGGCGACATTGCGATGTACAAACAGCTCACCGGGCTCCAGCCCGGTCAATCTTTCCGCCGGCACGCGGCTGTCGGAACAGCCAATCCACAGAAAGCGTGGCTTTTGCGCCAGCGACAGCCGCTCAAAAAAGCCTGGATCCTCTTCATGCAGAAGCTTGGACCAATCGTGGTTGTTACTGATGAGGGTTGAGATGTCTTTCATCGATGTTAATAGCCCGTAACTGTCGTAATGCGATGCGTTAATATAGGCCAAGCGCTGGCGTTTGAACATCAGTTCCTGAAAACCGTTTAGAATAAGGTAACCCGTCACAAATGACATATGCATTGGAGTTGGAGCAGTTGACCAAGACCTACGCAGGAGGCGTACAGGCTCTGAAAGGGATCGATCTGAACGTGGAAGCCGGCGATTTCTATGCGCTGCTTGGCCCCAACGGGGCAGGAAAATCCACCACCATCGGCATTATCAGCGCTCTGGTAAACAAGAGCGCCGGTAAAGTGCGGGTGTTCGGCTACGATACCGATAAGGACATAGTCAATGCGAAACGCCAGCTGGGGCTGGTGCCGCAGGAATTTAATTTCAACCCGTTTGAAACCGTCTATCAAATCGTGGTCCACCAGGCCGGCTATTATGGCGTTGAGCGCAAGCAGGCCGCCGCCCGCGCGGAAAAATACCTACGCCAGCTGGATCTGTGGGACAAGCGCGACGAGCGCGCCCGCATGCTCTCAGGCGGCATGAAACGCCGGCTGATGATAGCCCGTGCGCTGATGCATGAGCCGAAGCTTTTGATCCTTGATGAACCCACCGCCGGCGTCGATATCGAGTTGCGCCGTTCCATGTGGGGGTTTTTACGCGATCTGAACAACAGCGGCACCACGATTATCTTAACCACCCATTACCTGGAAGAGGCGGAGATGCTTTGCCGGCATATCGGCATTATCCAACACGGCCGGCTGGTGGAAAATACCTCTATGCGTGAGCTGCTGTCAAAGCTGAAATCCGAAACCTTCATACTGGATCTGGCGGCGAAAAGCGCGCTGCCACAGCTAAACGGGTATCGTAGCCAGTTGCTTGATACCTGTACGCTGGAGGTAATGCGCGAACAGGGGCTGAATAGCCTGTTCAGTCAGCTAAGCGCACAGGGGGTACAGGTGTTGAGTATGCGCAATAAGGCCAACCGCCTGGAGGAATTATTTGTGTCGTTGGTCACGGACGGCAAAGCAAGGGGTCAACGGGCATGATGCAGCTGTATTGGGTCGCGTTTAAAAGCATATTACGTAAGGAAATCAATCGGTTCGCACGGATCTGGGTGCAAACCCTGGTGCCGCCGGTGATTACCATGACGCTCTATTTTATTATTTTCGGCAATCTCATCGGATCGCAGATTGGTGCTATGCACGGCTTTTCGTACATGCAGTTCATTGTGCCGGGCCTGATTATGATGGCGGTGATCACCAATGCCTACACCAACGTCGCGTCATCGTTCTTCAGCGCCAAGTTTCAGCGCAACATTGAAGAACTGCTGGTGGCGCCGGTGCCTACCCATGTGATCATCGCGGGGTATGTGGGCGGCGGGGTAGCGCGCGCGATTTGCGTCGGCATTCTGGTGACGGCGGTGTCGCTGTTCTTCGTGCCGCTCCAGGTCCACGCCTGGTGGATGGTGGTGCTGACGCTGATATTGACCGCGGTGTTGTTTTCGCTGGCGGGACTGCTTAATGCGGTGTTTGCCAAAAGCTTTGATGACATCAGCATTGTCCCCACCTTCGTGCTTACACCGCTGACCTATCTGGGCGGCGTGTTTTATTCGCTAACGCTGCTGCCGCCGTTCTGGCAGGTGGTGTCGCGCTTGAACCCGGTGGTGTATATGATTAGCGGCTTCCGCTATGGCTTCCTGGGTATCAGCGACGTGCCGCTGGCGCTTACGCTTGCGGTGCTGGTGGCTTTTATCGTGGCGTTTTATCTGTTGTGCTGGACGCTTATCCAGCGCGGACGCGGCTTGCGCACCTGACCTGACGGGCGGCGCCAGCGCCGCGCCGAGGTGGCGTGTTGCGGCTTAAGCCTGTTTCAGCCCATGCTGGCCGGTTGGGCCGACACAAAAGGGCAGGGGCGCGGGGGTAAATACACCCGCAGGCAGCCGGTGCCAGAATTCAGGCAGGCTCTCCCTGTGGCCGCTGGCGCGCCCGACGTCGGCGGTTAAAGCCCCGCGCCCCTCGGGCGCCAGACGAAGGCAGGCTCTCCCTGGGGCTTCTGACGTGCGGTACGCCGGCGGTGAAAACCGGCGGCCATTGGCGCGGGAGACTCAGGCCATCTGCACCGGCAGCGCCTTGGCGGTACGCTGCAGCCGATTATGCTCGTCGAAATAGGCCACCCGCGGCGCATGATGCCGCGCCTCTTCGTCCGGCATTTGCACATAGGCGCAAATAATCAGTAAATCGCCGACGCAGGCGCAGCGCGCGGCCGCGCCGTTGACCGAGATAATGCGCGAGCCGCGCTCGGCGGCAATCGCGTAGGTGGAGAAACGCTGACCGTTGTCGACGTTATAAATATCAATCGCTTCATACTCCAGGATCCCCGCCGCATCCAGAAAATCCTGATCGATAGCGCAGGAACCTTCGTAATGGAGATCCGCCTGGGTGACGTGCACCCGGTGTAGCTTGCCTCGTAACATCGTGCGTTGCATGAGCTTAAGCCTTCTAACCGTTATGAAATGAGATCCACTTGCGCATTATCAATCAGCCGGGCTTTACCCAGCCAGGCGGTGAATAACACCACCGCCCGCCGACTGTCAACCGTCAGCGGTTGCAGGGTTTGCGCGTCGCGAATGACCAGCGTGTCCGGCCTGAGGCCGGCCTGAAGCAGTTGTTCCGTCGCTGTGGTCAGCAACCCGTCGATGTGGCGTTCGCCTTCGCGCAACTGCGCCACCAGCCGCATGAGCACTTGATTGAGCTGCGGCGCCAGACGGCGCTCCTCGGCGCTTAAATAACCGTTGCGCGAACTGAGCGCCAGACCATCGGCGGCGCGCACCGTCGGTACGCCGATAATCTCGATATCATAGCTCATGTCGCGCACCAGTTGACGGATAAGCGCCAGTTGCTGAAAGTCCTTTTCGCCGAAGCAGGCCACGTCCGGCTGAACCAGATTAAACAGCTTGCTGACAATAGTGGCGACGCCGCGGAAGTGGCCCGGCCGGCTTTCGCCCTCCAGAATATTGGTGAACCGGGGCACATCGACAAAGGTCTGACTGGCGAGACCGTCGGGGTAAATTACCGCCGTCGCCGGCGCGAACACCATGTCCACGCCGCGCCTGGTGAGCTGTTCACAGTCTTCTTGCAGCGTGCGCGGGTAGGCCGCCAAGTCTTCCGGCCGGTCGAACTGCATCGGGTTGACGAACACACTGACCACGACTTTGTCTGCGCGGGCGCGCCCGGCGTCAATCAGCGCCATATGGCCTTCGTGCAAATTGCCCATGGTCGGCACCAGGGCGATACGCTTATGCTCCTGACGCCACTGTTTAACCGTCTGACGCAGCGTCGGCGGCGTTTCGATAATCAGCACGTGAGTCTCCTTCATCAGTGAAAGCTATGTTCGGCCGCGGGAAACTGGCCGGTTTCCACCTCTTGCACGTAGCGGCGCACGGCGGCGGCAATGTCCCCGCCCGCCGCCAGAAAATCTTTGGCGAAGGAGGGTGCGCTATCGCCGGTGATGCCCAGCGCATCCTGCATGACCAGGATCTGGCCGTCGGTCACGGCGCCGGCGCCAATGCCGATAACCGGAATGTTCAGCTCATGCGTTACGCGTTCCGCCAGCGCGACCGGTACGCATTCCAGCACCAGCAACTGAGCGCCGGCCTGTTCCAGCGCCCGTGCGTCGGCCAGCAGCTGATCTGCGCCGGCCGCGTCGCGCCCTTGAATTTTATAGCCGCCGAAGATGTTCACCGATTGCGGGGTCAGGCCAAGATGGCCGCAGACGGGTACCGCCCGCGCGCATCAGCGCCGCCGCATTGTCATAAGCCTGAGCCGGCGTCGCGTAGCTCATGAATGGCAGATCGTCCAGCAGCAGGCACGAGGGCGCGCCGCGCCGCACGCAGCGGGTATGATAAACCATATCCTCCAGGGTGACCGGCAGCGTCGAGTCATGGCCCTGCATGGTCATGCCCAGAGAATCGCCCACCAGCATCACCGTTAATCCCCTGTTCGGCGAACAGGCGGGCAAATGCGGCGTCGTAAGCGGTAATGGAGGCGAATTTGCGCTGTTGCTGTTTCCATTTGCGCAAATGAGAAATCGTGGTCATGGTTTACAACCTCTGTGCCGCGGGAGCGTCCGCTGTCAGCTTTAAGAATGGCGGCTTATTTTAATGGAAGCTTTGCCGGGGGTATAGCGTTTATCGCACAAAACAAGGGGGACATTGACCTGGTCCCATCGCGGGCGCTTTTACGCTGTCGGTCAAAGAGAACGTGGGGGTGGCCCGAACAGGCATCTTTGTGCTGAACCCCGGAGGCCGGCGCGAACCTGCGTCCTTGGCATCCACGCCGGAGGCCGGCGCGAACCTGCGTCCTTGGCATCCACCCCGGAGGCCGGCGCGAGCCTGCGTCCTTGGCACCCACCCCGGAGGCCGGCGCGAACCTGCGTCCTTGGCACCCACCCGGGAGGCCGGCGCCAATCTGCACACCCGGTGACCGGCTAGTGAGGGCGGGGCGCGACATGATCTTTGGCAGCAGACGAGAGAAAGTAGAGCACGCCGCATGGGCGTCGCTGTGGCATGGCGTAAGCGGAGGGGCGGCGGCGCTTAGCCTTGGCGGTAGCGGTGTTCTTCATCCCAATAGGTGAGGCCGTTGCGCGGCACCTGACGCAGGCGTTCGGCCAGCGGCCCGCCGTTGGGAAATTGCAGCTCCGGCGCCAGTTCCGCAAGGGGATAGAGCATAAACTCGCGGTTGTGCATGTCGTAATGCGGCACCGTCAGGCGCGGGGTAGCGATAATGCGCTCACCGAACAGCAAAATGTCCAGATCCAGCGTGCGTGGCCCAAAGCGATGCGCCTTGCGCGTCCGTCCCTGGCGCAATTCGATCGCCTGGGTGTGATCGAGCAGCGTTTCCGGCGTCAGGGTGGTGTCCAACGCCACCACGGCGTTGAGGAAATCGGGCTGATCCTGCGGGCCCAGCGGGCGGCTGCGATAATAGGAGGAGCAGGCGACCAGCCGGGTTTGCGGCAGGTTGTCCAGCGCGTCGAGGGCGGCGCTCACCTGCCGTAAGGGTTCGGACAGATTACTGCCCAGAGCCAGCCAGACGCGCTCCATCAGGCGCTGTCGCGATTGGGCGCCCGACGGCGCGGACGGCGCGGGCGAGCGCGGCTCGGACCGTCATCGCCGAGCGTGGTTAGCATGTTCTTTTGTCGCGGCGGCGCGGCGACCTGAAATTCCCCCCACCAGCGGCTGAGCCGCTGTAGTTCGGCGTTGTTTTCAACCTCGGCGCGCAGCGTCAGCAAATCATAGGCAGCCCGGAACTTGGGATGTTCCATCAGCTTATGGGCGCGCTTGCCCTGGCGGCGCGATAACCGCAGCTGCAGTTGCCACATATCCCGCATCAGGGCGGTTAAACGTTTCGGGATGGCCAGGGTCCGACATTGTTCATCGAGGATATCGTTCATCGCCAGCGAAAACGCGTCGAAATAGGACAGGCCGCTCTCCTGGGTCAGTTTTTGCGCATGCTCCAACAGCGGATACCACAGCATGGCGGCGAACAAGAAGGCCGGATTGACCCGCATATCGTTGCGCAAACGCTGATCGGTGTTGGCCAGTACGCGGGTCACCATCTGCTCCATGTAGCTGTCGCCGTGCTCGGTAAAGTTACGGCTTATGAGCGGAAACAGCGGCTGGAACAACTGGTATTCGCACAGCAGGCGGTAAGTGGCTTCACCGTAACCCGCCTGCAGCAGTTTGAGCGCCTCTTCAAACATTCGCGCCGGCGGAATGTCATGTAACAACGCCGCCAGACGGGGAATCGGTTCGGCGGTTTCACGGCTGATAGTCATATCCAGCTTGGCGGCAAAGCGCACCGCGCGCAGCATGCGTACCGGATCTTCCCGGTAGCGGGTTTCCGGATCGCCAATCAGGCGAATGGTGCCTTCCTGTAAATCTTTGAGCCCGCCGGTAAAGTCGCGCAGGGTGAAATCGGCCACGCTGTAATAGAGACTGTTCACGGAAAAGTCGCGACGCTGGGCGTCTTCTTCAATGGAACCGAAAATATTATCGCGCAGCAGCATACCGTTTTGCCCGGTCAGGGCCGCCCCCGCCCCCGTCGCGCCTTGTTCCGGCTCCAGCGCTTGATGATGACCGCGGAAGGTGGCGACTTCGATAATTTCGGGCCCGAACATGACGTGAGCCAGCCGGAAACGGCGGCCGACCAGACGGCAGTTACGGAACAGTTTACGCATCTGCTCCGGGGTCGCGCTGGTGGTGATATCGAAGTCCTTGGGCTTTTTACCCAGCAGCAGATCGCGCACGCCGCCGCCGACCAGGTAGCCTTCGTATCCCGCTTTGTTCAGGCGATAAAGGACCTTTAGTGCGTTTTCACTGATCTCTTTACGGGAGATGGTGTGCTGGTCGCGCGGGATAATCGTCAAAGGGCGTCTATCCTCGGGTGCCGTTTCCACGCTTTCACGATTGAGCACCTTACGGCAGAAGTTGGCTACTCGGGTAAAAATAGTACACCTCAATAGTAACAAATAAACAGGAACTACCTAAAATCGCGGCTAATAATAGCTCACCCCGCTAAGTTTGAGAATGGGCGGGTGCGTTGTCCCTTACGGGGCGGGCGTGGCCGGCACGGCGTCAAGTCGCCAGTGGTCCACCGCCCAGTTTAACATATACTCAGGGCGCATAGCGCGCCATTGCGGCGCTAGCGGCTGATTTAACAACCCGAGCGCCTGCGCCAGCAGCGGCCGGGGATCGCCCATCGGCAGCGCCGGCGCATGATTTTGTTTCGATAATTTCAGCCCCGACGACGACAGCGCCAACGGCAGATGAATATAATCAGGTTCTTTATAACCTAATTGACGATAGAGCGCCAACTGGCGCACCGTGGGCGCAATGAGATCGGCGCCGCGCACCACCTCCGTGACGCCGATGGCGGCATCATCAACTACCACCGCCAGGTTATAGGCGAACAGCCCATCGCGGCGGCGGATGATAAAATCTTCCTGCGCCAGCGCCGGGCTGGCATCGATGCGGCCGCGCAATTTATCATGGAAATGGAATACCGGCGCGGTTTGCCGCAGGCGGATGGCCGCACCGGCGGCGCTAAGGTGGCGATCGCGGCAATGGCCGTCGTAGAGACCGCCCAGGCTCTGGATACGGCTGCGGGTGCAATCGCAATAATAACTGAGGCCGCGCCGGTGCAGCGTCGCCAGCGCGGCCAAATATGCCTCATGCCGCTGCGACTGATACATGACCGGCCCGTCCCAGTGCAGGCCATAATGGCGTAACTGACGCAGCAGGGTATCGGCGGCGCCGGGGACTTCCCGTGGCGGGTCGATATCTTCGATGCGCACCCGCCACGGGCCGCGACAGGCGCGCGCCTGCAAATAGCTGCCCAGGGCAGCGACGAGAGAACCGAAATGAAGCGCGCCGGAAGGCGACGGAGCGAAGCGTCCGATGTAGGGGACTGAGGCTGGCATGATGGTGATGAAGGTGTGGCCGAGCAGCTACCGCGATGTCATGATTTTCCATCACCGACACCGCAGTAAACCGGGCTCACTCTTACCCTGCCATCTGCTTTTCGCGAATTTCAGCCAGGGTTTTGCAGTCGATGCACAAATCGGCGGTCGGCCGCGCTTCCAGGCGGCGAATGCCGATTTCCACGCCACAGGATTCGCAGAAGCCGAAATCATTGTCTTCTACTTTCTTGAGGGTTTTCTCGATTTTCTTGATAAGTTTACGCTCCCGGTCACGGTTGCGCAGCTCAAGGCTGAACTCTTCTTCCTGTGCGGCACGGTCTACCGGATCGGGGAAGTTGGCGGCCTCATCCTGCATATGTGAGACGGTACGCCCGACTTCATCTCTGAGCTGATTACGCCATGCTTCCAGAATGCGCTTGAAATGCAGAAGCTGGGCTTCATTCATGTACTCTTCACCAGGCTTTTGCTGGTATGGTTCCACCCCGGCGATGGCGAGAATGCTCAAGGAGGATGTCTTACGGTTTTGCCCTTCTTGCATGGTGCTTCTCCTTCTAACACGCACTAGCGATCCCCAACGTGGGGAAAAAACAGGCCGCTATAAATAGCAGATGACGTTAAGGTTGGCAATTATTCCTAACGCCTACTTGACAAGGGTGTCAGGGAAGGCGTATTTGGCGCCACGGTAAACTTTGGAAATCTGACGCATTTTACGCCATTTTGCCGTTAACCGCTCTATGAAATAATTATCGGCAGCGGAGAGTGAACTCGCATGCCGTGCCGGGATAATTGACAACCATAGCACAGGACTTCTACGCCATAATGCTGAGCCTGTAATACCAGATCGGCATAGTGGGGGTCAATGTGGCGGGCCGGCGACACCCGGTCGATACCCGAATGCAGCACGGCGAAAAACAGCACCGCACGATACCCCCTTTCCGCCATTGCCTGTAATTCTCGTAAATGTTTTTGTCCGCGCAGCGTGACCGCATCCGGGAAATAACCCGACTGGTGTTGCAATAGCGTCACGGATTTCACCTCAATATAGCAGTCCGCGCGATCTTCTGCCGATAATAACCAATCTATCCTGCTGTTCTCTGCGCCATATCGCACTTCGCCGCGAAGCTGGGCATATCCCGCCAGCTCGGGAATCGTTCCGGCGCGGAGCGCTTCGCCAACCAACGTATTGGCGCGCAGCGTATTGACCCCTATCCATTGACCGCTGGCGGTCTCAGTTAGTTCCCAACTATGGGGATAACGGCGTTTGCGGTTATCCGAGGTGGAATACCACACGGTATCCCCAGGGGTAGCGCAGCCGGTCATGGCGCCGGTGTTGGGGCAGTGGAGGGTTAATGCGTCGCCGTCAGGGGTGATGACATCGGCAAGAAAACGTTTATAGCGTTGTATCAGCCGGGCGGGTTTGAGGGCAGGCTCGAATTGCATAGGGTGTTCCTTACTGTGGACCATCGCGATGGAGGGGCCAGTCCTGCAACAGCGTATAGCGTACGCGACTGTTGTCAAACGCCGATAGCCAGAGACCGAATCGGCTTACGTCGGCCGTCCAACCCGGCGTATCCGGCGGCAGCGCTACCGGTTTGGTCGCCTGTCGCCAAAGAGAGATATGCGGGTGAAACGGCAGCGAATTTTGATGGCAACCGTTACGGGCCGCCCGGTCACGCAGCCATTCCGCCAGTTGCAGCAGCTCGCGCGGCGCGCGACTGCAGCCGAGCCACACGACGCCTGCGCCCGGCCAATGGCCGCAATCATCCAGACGCAGTGTGAAGGGCCGCTGCCGCAAACGACCGGCGGCGGCGCGTAGCGCCCGCTCCTGCGCGGCGCCGACGTTGCCTAAAAAGGCCAGCGTCAGATGCAGATTGTCCTGCGCAACCGGCCGGCCGGTTTCGGCGGGAAACTGCGCAGCGCGCCAGTCCACCATCTGACGGCGCAGCGCGGGCGGCAGCGTCAGGGCGAAAAACAACCGGCGCGGCGCGCTGGAGGCTTCGCCGGGCCGGCGGGTGTGCGGTGCGGGCATAAACGGGTTCTTCATCAAGCGGCGGCGTCCCTGATGGCGTTAACGGCGTCAGAGGCGGAACCGATCATTGTTCCAGGATGCAGCGATGCTACAATGCCTGCCCTGGAATGTTAACCTTTTCGCGGAGATGTTGTGGCGTTATTACCGGTCAGTGCCGTGGTTGACGAAGTACTCGCCGCCTTGCAAAGCGCCGCGCAGGTCATGCTGCACGCGCCAACCGGCGCCGGTAAATCGACCTGGCTGCCGCTGGAGATTCTGCGCCGCGGTGGCCTGGCGGGAAAAGTGGTGATGCTGGAGCCTCGGCGGCTGGCGGAGCAACTGGGCGAGCGCCCGGGCCAGACGGTCGGCTATCGGATGCGCAATGAGAGTCGTTGCGGCCCGATGACCCGGCTGGAGGTAGTCACCGAGGGCATTTTGACCCGTCAACTGCAACAGGACCCGACGCTCGATGGCGTCTCCCTGGTGATCCTGGATGAATTTCACGAGCGCAGCCTGCAGGCGGATCTGGCGCTGGCGTTATTGCTGGATGTGCAGCGCGGCCTGCGTGACGATCTGGTGGTGCTGATCATGTCCGCGACCCTGGATGACCGCCGGCTGAGTCAACTGTTGCCTGAGGCGCCGGTGATCCGCTCCGCAGGGCGCAGCTATCCGGTGGAGCGGCGCTATCAGGCGCTGCCGGCCCAGACGCGACCGGAGGAGGCGACAGCCGGCGCGGTGCAGCAACTCCTGCGGCAACAGCCCGGTTCGCTGCTGCTGTTTCTGCCCGGCGTGGCGGAAATCAAGCGGGTGCAGGGGCTGCTCGGCGAGCGTGTGGCGGCGGACGTCTTACTGTGCCCGCTGTACGGCGCGCTGTCTCTGGAGGCGCAGCAGCGCGCCATCCAACCCGCCCCTGCGGGCCGTCGCAAAGTGGTGCTGGCCACCAATATCGCCGAAACCAGCCTGACCATCGAGGGCATTCGCCTGGTGGTGGACAGCGGTCTGGAGCGAGTGGCGGAGTTCGACCCGCGCAGCGGGCTATCGCGTCTGATTACCCGGCGCATCAGTCAGGCGTCGATGGCGCAGCGCGCGGGGCGGGCCGGGCGGCTGTCTGCGGGCGTATGTCTGCATCTGTTCAGCCAGGAGCAGGGCGCGCGCGCGCCGGAGCATCACGCGCCGGAAATCACCTATGCCGATTTGGCCCCCCTCTGGCTGGAACTGCTGCAATGGGGCGTGCGCGAGAGCGGGCAACTGACCTGGCTGGATGCTCCGCCGGCGCCGGCGCTGGCGGCGGCGGTCGACAACCTGACCGGGCTGGGGGCCATCGACGCCCGCCAGAACCTGACGCCCGCCGGCCGCGCTGCTGGCGGCCATGATCGAGGAGCCGCCCAAGAGCGGCTCGCCGGATATCCGTGACCATTTCCACCGCCCGTTGCCGCACTGGACGGCGCGCGCGCGTCAGTTGCGTAGTCGACGTGGAGGCGGCGAGGGACGGCCGGACCTCGATCTGGCCCCTTTGCTGCTGGCCTGGGGCTTTCGCGATCGCATCGCCCGCCGCCGCGATGCCGAGGGACGTTACCAGCTTGCCAGCGGCGCCGGGGCGGCGCTGGCGCCGGATGACGCGTTGAGCGCGCAGGAGTGGCTGATAGCGCCCGGTCTGCTGCAGCTCAGCCAGAGCCCGGACGCCCGTATTCGTCTGGCGCTGCCGCTGGACATCGTCAGGCTGGCCGCCGCCCGGCCCGCCTGGTTCAGCCGCAGCACCGCCATGCACTGGGATCAGGACAAAGGCAGCCTGCGGGTAGTTCAGCGCGAACGCTTGGGGCGCCTGGTGTTGCGCGAGCAACCGCAAGCCCGGCCATCGGATGCGGTTATGGCGCAGGCGTTGCTCGACTGGATTGAAGAACAAGGGCTGGGCGTGCTGACCTGGGAGCGTGAGGCCATCCAACTGCGCCAGCGTCTGCTGTGCGCCGCTGAATGGCTGCCGGAGGCCGGCTGGCCGGCGGTAGACGATCACGCGCTACTCGCCGCGCTGCCCCGCTGGCTGCTGCCGTCGCTGACCGGGGTGCGCGACGCGCGCGGCCTTGCCCGCGTCAATCTCGCCGAGGCGTTGCTGCGGCTGCTTGACTGGCCATTGCGACAACGGCTGGATAGTCAGCTCCCCAGCCACTACACTGTGCCCACCGGCAGCCGTCTGCCGCTGCGTTATCAGCAGGGCGAGCCGCCGGTGCTGGCGGTACGCATGCAGGAGATGTTCGGCGAGCAGCAGACGCCGTGTGTGGCGCAAGGGCGGGTGGCGGTGGTCCTGGAGCTGCTGTCGCCCGCCCACCGGCCGCTGCAGATCACCCGTGATTTGGCGGCTTTTTGGCGCGGCGCCTATCGCGAAGTGCAAAAAGAGATGAAAGGGCGCTATCCAAAACATCCCTGGCCGGACGATCCGGCGCAGGCGCTGCCCACCCGGCGCACCCGTAATAAAACGCAATAACGGGAAATCCACCCGGCGCACTCGTAATAAAACGCAATAACGGGAAATTCACCCGGCGCGCCCGTAAGATGCAATAACGGGAAATTCAGAGGTTTCCGCTTCCGGCCCGGCCGGGGCGGGAACAAAGTAGACGGTTTAGCCGTCGGCAGTTGGGAGAGTAATAAACGATGTCTGGGGATGACCGTGAACCTATCGGACGTCATGGACGACCGTCAGGCCGCAAGGCTCCGCGTAAGGCTGCACCGCGCCGCCGGCGGGATGATGATTATGATGATGATGACCGCTGGCAGGATGATGACGAAGACGAAGAGAAGTACCTGATGCCGCCACGTAAGGGAAGGGGAGGCGCGCCGCGGAAAAAACGCCGGCTGCTGGGCTGGCTTATTCGCCTCCTGCTGTTGCTGGCGGTGGTTATCGCGATCTATGGCGTCTATTTGGATGCGCAGGTCGGTCAACGCATTGATGGCAAAGTCTGGCAACTGCCGGCGGCGGTCTATGGCCGCATGGTGAGCCTGGAGCCAGGGATGTCCTACAGCCGTAGCGACATGGCGACGCTGCTGGAAGGCATGCAGTATCGTGAGGTGTCGCGCATTACCCGGCCGGGCGAATTCACCGTACGCGGCAACAGCATTGAGCTGCTGCGCCGGCCGTTCGATTTCCCGGACGGCAAAGAGGGCCAGATCCACGCCCGCATGACCTTTGCCAAAAACCAGCTGCTGGAAATTAAAAACCAGGACACCGGGCGCAATTTTGGTTTCTTCCGCCTCGATCCGCGGTTGATTACCATGTTGCAATCGCCAAAGGGTGAGCAGCGGCTGTTCGTGCCGCGCGCCGGTTTCCCGGATCTGCTGGTGGATACCCTGATCGCCACCGAGGACCGGCATTTCTACCAGCATGACGGTATCAGCCTCTCCTCCATCGGCCGCGCCTTCCTGGCCAATATCACCGCCGGACGCGCGGTGCAGGGCGGCAGCACGCTAACGCAGCAGTTGGTGAAAAATCTGTTTTTGACCAATGAACGCTCGCTGTGGCGTAAGGCCAATGAAGCCTATATGGCGCTGATCGTTGATTATCGTTACAGCAAGGATCGCATCCTGGAGCTGTACCTGAACGAGGTGTATCTCGGCCAGAGCGGTAGCGATCAAATTCGCGGCTTCCCGTTGGCCAGCCTGTATTATTTCGGCCGGCCGGTGGACGAGCTCAGTCTCGATCAGCAGGCGATGCTGGTGGGGATGGTGAAAGGGGCCTCGCTGTATAATCCCTGGCGTAATCCCAAACTGGCGCTGGAACGGCGCAATTTGGTGCTGAAACTGTTGGATAACCAACAGGTTATCGACGGCGAGCTGTACAACATGCTGAGCGCCCGCCCGCTGGGGGTACAGCCGCGCGGCGGGGTATTGACGCCCCAGCCGGCCTTCATGCAAATGGTGCGCGAAGAGCTGCAAAGCAAGCTGGGGGATAAAATTAACGATCTGTCCGGCGTCAAGATTTTTACCACGCTGGATCCGCTATCGCAGGATGCGGCAGAAAAAGCGGTCGAAGTCGGCGTCCCCGCCCTGCGCGCCGGCCGTGGCGTGAAGGATCTGGAGGCCGCCATGGTGGTGGTCGACCGGTTCAGCGGCGAAGTGCGCGCCATGGTCGGTGGCGCGGAGCCGCAGTTTGCCGGTTTCAATCGCGCGATGCAGGCGCGGCGTTCGGTGGGATCGCTGGCGAAACCGGCCACCTATCTGACCGCCCTGAGCGAGCCGGATAAATACCGGCTCAACACCTGGATAGCCGATGAGCCGCTTACCCTGAAGCAGCCGAACGGCAGCCTGTGGTCGCCCAAAAACTATGATCGGCAATTCCGCGGCAAGGTCATGCTGGTGGATGCCTTGACCAATTCGCTTAACGTGCCAACCGTCAACCTCGGTCTGTCGGTGGGGCTTGATCGTATTACCGCCACCCTGGTGAAGCTGGGCATCCCCTCTTCGGTATTAAACCCGGTGCCGTCGATGCTGCTTGGCGCTATAAGCCTGACGCCAATGGAAGTGGCGCAGGAATTTCAGACCATCGCCAGCGGCGGCAACCACGCCACGCTGTCGGCGGTGCGATCGGTGATCGGGGAGGACGGTGCCGTGCTGTACCAAAGCTTCCCCCAGGCCGAGCGGGTGGTGCCCGCCCAGGCGGCGTATCTGACGCTGTATGCGATGCAGCAGGTTGTGGTGCGCGGCACATCGCGCTCGCTGTCGGTGAAATTCCCGTCTTCACATCTGGCGGCGAAAACCGGGACCACCAATGATTTGCGCGATAGCTGGTTCGCCGGTATTGACGGCAAAGAGGTCTCCATCGCCTGGGTCGGCCGCGATAATAACGGTCCCGCCAAGTTGACCGGCGCCAACGGCGCATTGACGCTGTATCGCCGTTATCTGGAAAACCAGGCGCCGTTGACGCTGAACTTGACGCCGCCGGAGGGTATCAGTCAGATGTCCATCGACTACGCGGGGAATTTTGTCTGCAACGGCGGTAGCGCGATGCGCACATTGCCGGTGTGGACCGACGACCCGCAGTCGCTGTGCCAGCCGGCCCAGACGCAGGTGCAACAGCAGTCTGACGCCGCCGCGCCGGCGGGACAGCCGCAGCAAAACCCGCCGTCGCAGGATGAACAAAAAGACAGTAACGGTGTGGCGAACTGGATCCGGGAAATGTTCGGTAAATTGAATAACCCCGAGTTTATTAGAGAGTAATTTTGGCAATACTACGCCGCTTCCTCTGATGCTAATTGCAAAGCGTAATAGTTCATTTCGGCTTCAGTAGGAGGGATGTAACCCAGCCGCCCGAGCAGCCTTCTGTTGTTGTACCAGTCCACCCAGTCCACCCAGTCCACCCAGTCCAGCGTGGCCAACTCCACTTCCGTCCGGTTTTTCCAGCTCCCGCGGTGGATAACCTCCGTTTTGTACAACCCGTTGATACTCTCTGCCATCGCATTATCGTAGGAGTCGCCG
>NZ_FRDB01000180.1 GCF_900143145.1 Candidatus Sodalis sp. SoCistrobi | reverse complement strand
AATATGTCACCAGGGTTTAATCTGACGTACAAGCTGTAAGCTTAAGGCAGAGTACAAACTCACCGGTAACATCCCAATGATCAGTTGGGGATCATTAACCTTTGAAAGTCAATGATCAAGATATAAGGCAGAGTGGTGTTTGACCCCTAATGACGACCAGCGTTATCGCCTGTTTCTTGGGCGAGTGTTCCCGGGCGCAAAACAGCCTGGCCAAGTCAGGCCGGGCCTGCGGCTGACCCGCGCACGATTACCAAAAACTAGGCCGTTTGCGTGATAATAGTATATATTTTGTCATTGACTCGTCCCTCAATTGAAAATGAGTTACCGGGAGCCGCCTCCACGGTCGTTAGCCAAATGTCATCCTTGATTGACGAATAGTAAGCTTCTCCCTGATTGACTTCGGAGACATAGTTACCCTGTTTGCTGAGAACATATTTCAATTCTGTATAATGTTCTGGGAAGAAAAATACCTGTATTTGATGGCGTTGTAGGGTGAAATCCTGAATAGATTGCCGCAAAAAAATCAATTCCGCTTGATCAATTTCGCGCAAAAGAGGGTTGTCCTTGAGATCTTCATCCAGTGCCACGATCCGTTGATATAGATTGGATAATGTATACTGGTCAACGTCTGGTTTAATGACCTTTTTGTCCTCATCGACATACAAATCATCCAGTTCAGCCTCCAGATCAAAGACGATGCGGGATTTTTCAAACAGGGTATAATTTCCCGTACTCATGCGGACTTCGATAGAAATCGTTTCCAGGTCGGCGTCGACTGGCTTGGTAATCGACCAGCGATTTGGCTGGTGCCATGAAGAATAATAAGGTTGTAATTTATCTAATTCGGCGAGATATTTTCCGTTATAGAGAAAAACATATCTATAATTTTCAATGCCGATCATATTAAATAACACATCGATTTTCGTTTCTGTCACCGTGACCTTATCAATCATGGGCGTTAGAAATAGCCTCTGCGCGTCATGATAGGCTGGAAGTAAGTCATTAGTGTGCTGAATTGCGATGATGCTTTTATAAACACTATCGAGATCGGCTTGGGTGACCCAGTTTGCAATCGTTTTATCGTCCGTATAAAAACTTGCCAACCTTTTGGCAGCCGTGATGTAATCGATGCTGCCTTGCCAAACTAAATAGGCATCCTCAGCAACGGCAAGGCAAACCTCTACCAGATCATCGGCGGCCAAATCATAAGGGAGTGAGCAGACGACGGCATCGGTAATCTCGGTGAGTTGACATTCATCGGATTTGCCATTTTTGATTTCCGCTACGCGTTGTTGGTTGACTTTTATGATGTAATCATTGTTTTCTATAAACGCCTTTTCAATGCTGAATACGATCTCGGTTGCAGAGAGCGTAATGTGATCTACCGTTTTTTTAATATAATGCAGTTGCGGTAGGTACTTATCGTAAGGCAGGGGAAGGGTAATAGTATTATTATGGTCATTCTCCCATATTTTTTTGGTTAATGGTGGCAATGCGCTTAATAAATTCCGGGTTTTTTTGCTGGCCAGAATGCCCCATTTATCAAAGTAGTCAATCAAGTTGATATTGGCCACGCGCAGCAAACGCGTATGAAAGTGTTTTTTCTTTCTTGCGAAGTCGTGGGCAATTCATCCATTACCCGATAGGCTTGGTGGACCTGTGGATGGAAAGCCTCGCCAAACGCCAATCGCAGTTGCCACAGCATGCCTAATTTAATCGGCAAGTCTTGCGTATCATAATTTTTTTCCTCCAGATCGAGGAAGGCATGTATGCGGGGATAGTAATCGTCGAGCCATGAAGCCCTGCCTAAAAACGCCTCCTGCGCCGCCATAGAATACAGGTTAACCGTCACTTCAGTCATACCGGTGCCGTCGCTCCACTTAGCCGGGTGCTGTTGCATCTGATGGCCTGACTCGTGCCAAACCCCCCAGCTCGTTGGCGTCGTCAGTAAACGTTGTAACGCCCCTTCGCCATGAAAAACCATATAACCTTCGGTACAAAACATGTAACCATGATTCACTTCAACATAGAGCATTTTGTTGGGATCCAGGCCATAGTCATAGCGGCCGTTGGCTTGCAAACCTGAAATCGTTTCTTGCGCTTGCAAAAAATGTTCAACGTTGTGCATGAGGCTATCGGGATCCGTAAGAAAGTTGACGGCACTGTTGTATTGAACAACGATATCCGCCCGCTTGCTGGAAAGCAGGATGATCGGCGCTTTGGGGTATTTGTCCATTTCGGCAAAGAACGTCTCATTGCTATCGACGCCCAACCTGAATGACGGTATGCGCATTAGTTCAGAATCTAACGTTATCTCGACTTCACAATCGGTATTTTTATTAATAAAGGATAACAAGCCGTCATGGGCAGCGGTAAAGGTGTTTTCACCTCTGGTGAGAGGGGTTGTAGTGGTATTGTCCATATCCGGGATGCCTACTTGAGCGAAGACTAATTCATTGGTTTCCCCCCGCACCGTGAGCGTAATCTTATCCCCTTTTTGCGCATAAAATCCCACCGGCCGCAATTCGCTGTGGCGTAATGAACGTCTTTGCAGATCGCGAAAAGCGATGGCGGAACCATTGCCATGAATCGTAAATGTTTTCATTATTTATCCTTATTGGTCATGTGTTAGTATCTTTATTACTGAACCCACAATTTAAAAATAAATTACCAGGGTAATATAATGAGGTTCATTCTCGGCATGAATGCCCTTCGGACGTGTAAGACGCGAATAAACAATATCGTGGGTGATCTGGTATTGGGAATATTGGGCAAAAACCATGGCGGCAGCGGCTTAATTAGCGCGGGTTGCCGTGAGACGCGCCACGACGCCGACGTTATGGGCTTTATGGGCGGCCGGGCATGACGGCCCGGGCGACCGGCGGGGGAAACCGCCGAGCGTTTAGCGGCGCTGGGGCAGAGCGGCGGTAACGATTAACGGCGCTAACGTTGAGGGGCGGCCAGGGCAACGGAGCCAGTGTAGCCGTGGTCACGCTCAGCGGCGCAGGGTTTAGCAGTTGAACGCTCAGCGGCGCAGGGTTTAGCAGTTGAACGCTCAGCGGCGCAGGGTTTAGCAGTTGAACGTTCAGCGGCGCAGGGTTTAGCAGTTGAACGTTCAGCGGCGCAGGGTTTAGCAGTTGAACGTTCAGCGGCGCAGGGTTTAGCAGTTGAACGTTCAGCGGCGCAGGGTTTAGCAGTTGAACGTTCAGCGGCGCACGGGTTCAGCAGGTGGACGTTCAGCTGCGTACGGGTTCAGCAGTTGGACGTTCAGCGGCGCACGGGTTCAGCAGGTGGACGTTCAGCGGCGCACGGGTTCAGCAGTTGGACGCTCAGTGGCGTACGGGTTCAGCAGGTGGACGTTCAGCGGCGGTAGAGAAGGCCGTCAACGTCGTCCTCAAGCGCTGTCACCAGCGGCGTTTCGCGCGCGTCGGGCGTCGCTGCGGGGTAGGCAGACGATAAACGCGCCAGCTGCGGCCAGAGCGTCATCAATAGCGTGACAAGCGCGCGCAACTGCCGGCGGTTAACGCCGTCGCGCGCCTGCACCGCCATCCCCTGCAATTGACACGCCAGATATTTGGCCAGCCGATCGGTGTCGGTGTGTCGCGGCAGCTCGCCCACCGCCTGCCGCGTGCGGTAAAGGTCGCGCAGTAGCTGTTCGGGCAACATATTATGGCTGCGCAGCAGGGCGGCGATAGGTTGGGAATCGGCCGACAGGGCGGACGAGGTGCAAATTAAGAAGCATCCGGGCGGCAAGCCATCGCCGGTAAATTGCGCGACGCAGGCCGTGAAAAAATCTTCGGTAGCGCCGGCGACACTGCGCTGAGGGTTGTCCAGGCAAGGCTTCAACGTCAGGACAAAACGTTGCAGATAACGTTCCATCGCCGCGCGAAACAGCCCCTCCTTGTTACCGAAAGCATGGTACAGGGTGGGCGCCTTGGCGCCGGTGGCGGCCACCAAATCATGCATTGATGTCGCCTCAAAGCCGTGCTGCCAGAATAAACGCAGAGCCACGTCCAGTGCGGCATCGGCATCAAAATGTTTCGGCCTGCCGCGTCCGCGAGGGGCGGTTACGGCCGTTTTGCTGCTCATGGTCTCCTCTCTGGGTTTATGACATGCAACTATATAATTAGTGATCATTACAAAAATTACAACCCCCTTTACGCGACAATGTTAACCTGGTCGCTAGCCGGGGCGGCTTCTCGGTAAATAAAAATTAATAATCATTAATAAAATGCTTGATCGGCCTGAAAAACAGGTCTAGTATTTAGTTATCGAACGTTAACTAAAGCGTTTGCCACCCATTTCAGCGACCAGAGAAGAGAGAATCCCATGAAAAACGTGGTAATGACTCCAATTAGTAGAACATGTGTTTTTCGATGAAGGCTCCGATGACTTTTTCGTGGATCTCGACAGAGCGCGAGAAGCAAATCGTTTTACGCGCCAGTCGTTTAATGCATAGGTATCTACACATCAGGGAGGAGGCTTAAGAGCAACTCTCGCTAAATGAGTAAGTTCTTCCAGACTATATTCCGATAATAATTTTAGTGTATTCAACAAGATGGATAAGCCAGCGAGCAGAGCAGGAGCGCTCTCTCTGCGGCCTCGCTTTTGCTGTCGTCCTGACAAGCGACATATCAGCTGGCGGGCTGCCGCATTTTCTTCTCCTTCAGCGCGTTGCAGCCGCCATACCAGAACAGCAGCCATACTGGCTATTAACAACCTGCGTAGTACGGCTGGCGCGCTGCGCTGAAGCCATGTTTCTACGTCATGTCCGGCACCTTTCAGCAACTTAAAAAATGATTCAATATTCCAGCGCCAGTAATACCAACGAGCTACTTCCTCGCAGGTGATCTCGCTGCAAACGTTTGTAAGCAGCGTCCAGCGTCCCACCACATTACCGAGATCATCCGTAAGCCGAACAACAACCAATCTGACCGTCAGAGGCTCTCCAGGTTGGATTTTTATGCGGCGGCCGGTTTCTTTATCTTTACGCTTCTGCTGCGCAGCTCGGGTTATGACTATCGAGGTTTCACTGATTTCCATATCAGCTTTTTTCCCTTTCCAGTCTACCTGTCCGCATCCGTTGTATGGCAGAAGAGCAGCAATCTCACCAATTTTCAATGAATTACCTTGCCACTCTGCACCATGTCCTTCTTTTCCTCGGATAAGCCAGCATATTCCTTGAGTACTCAACGTCCGCATATGTCCAATAGAGTCACCCTCTCTATCAATTATATGAATCAGCTTTTTACCTATATTAAGCGATTCCACACGGGCAATATCGGTCGTCAAGGCGTCCATATGTGTCTGCCGTTCGGACAGTCCTTCCGCCAACGTTGAATGACAACCGGTTGCATCGGTAAGTGTCTGAGATAGAGGCGCTATTGGCAAACCCGTGCCAGCATCAACCAGCAAGCTGCTTTGAAGTTCATATCCAACATCGCCACCGTGCGTCATTTTTAAGCGTCCGTATTTGGCATGATGGTAAAGAAATTGTAAACGTGACCAATCATGAACAACGAGAGCGTATGGATGCGGGCTAAGCGAAATTTGCTCAAGTGCTAGCGAAATAATTGGCTCATTGAGTTGACTGAAGCTAATTCGCTTATTATTCAGAAAACGCCAGACAGCTTGGGTAGTTGCGAAAGTTGATTTTTGAGCACTTGCGAGGTCTTTAACCGCAGAAGCAAGAAGAGCCGCGGGCGTCATATGCTGTTTAACCAGCGTCTGATATCGGCGGGTAAGGCGAGAGTCAATCCCGCCAACAGATAGGTTGAAATCATTCTGCAAAGTAATAACAGGTATCACGATAAATGTGTAGATACCTATG
>NZ_FRDB01000230.1 GCF_900143145.1 Candidatus Sodalis sp. SoCistrobi | reverse complement strand
TCAACGATCTGCTCTTTAACTCCCGGCTTTCGCGCTTCATAGCGGTAGGTAAGCTGGAATACACGGTGACAGCACTGACACCGGAAGCGTTCGCGCTTAGTTGGACTAAGGCCATGTCGATAAATTTCATCTGAATGGCAGCGAGGACAATGAACAGAAACTGTAACCACGTGGAAATCTCAAATAGAGGCAGAATATCACAAAAGTCAACTATTTGAAGGCATTACCGTGTATTTACCCGAAGCGCAATGCGGTCATTATTGACCGAAAGTGGTGTGGGAGAAAACATTTATACTCTTAATGATGTTTTGAAATTGGATATGCTATGCAACAAAATAACCCCTGATATTGTCATAATCAGTCAGCGGTATATGCATATGCAGGATAATGACCCTATTTTGAAGACATTAATTGAACGTCTTCCACGCACGTTTTTTCTCATTTTCATCGGTAACGAGAACATTGTCTATAACGCGGTTATCCCTATAAAAAGCAATGTTATCGTAACCTCGAAATACTTTGCCGTTGACGGTTTCACTCAGCTTTTCCGCCAGTTTTCCGGCCAAGAAAAGTATTCTATTACCAACGCGACAAAACTATGGTCACCGCTGCGATTCAGCAAGACTGAGAAACAAATCTTGTCCATGTGGATGGCCGGCGAGAACACGAAAGCCATTTGCGACCAGCTGAATATTAAAGATAAAACGCTGTCGTCGCATAAGATCAATATAAAGCGGAAAACCATCGCCGAGAACAAGCAAATTATTTATTATATTTTGAAGATCGCCGGAAGCGTCACCGATGATCTCTACGCCCGCTTATACAGCGGTTAGGACAGCTTTTGTCGTGGTTTTTGCGTCTTCGTGGTAATATGAACGGATAAAACGCAACCGGGGAGCATCATGAAAACAACCACTGAAAACCCTCTTCTCAGCCAGGCCGAGCAATTGTGCGAGCAACGCAATGTCCGCCTGACGCCGCAGCGGCTGGAAGTGCTGCGTCTGATGTCCCAACAAAACGGTGCGATTAGTGCTTATGACTTACTGGATTTATTGCGTCAGTCAGAACCGCAGGCAAAACCCCCAACCGTTTACCGCGCGCTGGATTTTTTATTAGAACAAGGGTTTGTTCATCGCGTCGAGTCTACCAACAGCTTTGTACTCTGCCATCATTTTGCGGAACCATCACATGCCTCCGCTTTTTTTATCTGCGACCGTTGTGGCCAAGTGACGGAGCAGACCACGCAAGGTATAGAGGAAATTTTACAGCGGATGGCGGACGCCGCAGGTTTCACCCTCTCCCATAACGTGGTAGAGGCACATGGCTTTTGCCCACAATGTGCTGAGGTGCAGGCTTGCCAACATCCTGACGCCTGTGAGCACGACCACAGCGTGGCAATAAAAAAACGTTAGCATCCTCTTTTGCGGATCTCATTTTCCTCTCATTCAGATTGCCTTGCCAGCGATTATACTGCCTTAGTAGCCTGCAATGCACATCAGGCATGTTAAGCGAGATGCGCGAATGGCGTTCACTCAACCGCTGCGCCTTATCTGCGGGGTCACGCTTTGCCAGTTGCGGCCTTGCTTGCGTAGGAAATGGTTAATACGTCTCAGGCTAAACTGTCCCTCTCCCGGGCCGTTTTTCCCGTGACAAGTGTACCGCGGTAATAGAGGTAGTATCAGGAGGGGTTATTCGAGCTAATGAAACCCCGCGTGCGCCAATGTCATTACGGCATGTTCTCTGAAGTGTTATTTACCTAATATGTCGGTTTTTGGTCGGCTTTTCAGCAATAGTTCCTACGTTTACCCTAATAAAAAATAAAGATAATTATTTGTATCACCTGTCAGAGGACGTCCTCTTTACACACTGCTAACCGGCGAGATTGATTTTATTTAATCCTGCATCACAAAACACTCTGTCGAAACAACAAGCCATAAAAAAGTTATATTAATTATTCATGGCTTAGATATTAACGTTACTGCATGACTGTAAGTTACCTTCGACGTTAATTAGATATCGGCAATCGAAAAGGAGCGGGAAAATGATTATTGGCGTCATCAGTGATATTCATCAGGACGGTCAACATGAGAATGACGTGTTAACCGCATCATTAAAAAACATGGCGAAAAATGGCGCCACGGCGTTAATTATGGCAGGAGATATCGGGGATGCACATGCGAAGAGAGAAAAAGCGCTATCGATCATAACCGATTGTTTTCCTGTGGAATTTAATAATTCCATGATGCTAATGTTGGGCAATCACGATGTACGAACAGGTGCCGGAGCAGGGGCTTCTTTAGACCCAGATTTAGTAGAATTATATCATGACACTTTGTATAACCTCGGCATCCAGTACTATGAAAACACCATGTGTATTGATGCTTGGTTCAATGACTATCACGTCTTATGTTTAAATACTGATCTCGGTCTGAAAGATATGATGCACTTGAATGATGATTCTGTAAGATGGTTGAAGGAAAAATTGGCTGAAAACAGCGATATCCACAAACCAATCTTTGTAGTCACGCATCAAGCCTTTAACGCTACGCATTGGCGAGCGGGCCTCTTTGGTGGTTTTGGCGATCAAGATGAGATGTTGAAGGAAATATTTAGCGATTATCCGCAAATTGTCATGCTTAACGGCCACATACATAATGGCTTTAGCGTGATTGAATGTATTCAACGACCTTATGGCACGCTGGTGGAAATTCCCAGTTTAACCAGAGGAGAAAATGGCGTTAAATCTCCGGGTACCGGCTGGCTGATAAAAACAAGTCAGGATAAATTTGTTTTTGAAGCCTGGGATTTTTATAGCAACAAGAAACTTGCTGAGTATGACCAGGTTATTAATCTTCCCGCATTGTCGGTATTGGCCAAAGCACTCACGGACATAGAGTCGAGTGAAAGCCAGGACTTGCAGGCCAAAGCGGCGACGTTAATGAACAAGAAATATATTAACGATATTCCTAGTGGAGACAATACCTATCGCGAGCAAGGTTATTACAATATTGATAAAATTTATGATGAAGAAACATGGCTGCGCATTGAGGCGTTGCGACAGAACATCATTGAATATTTGGATGAAGAAAAATTCTATCTTTTCCCCTTTGAAAACGGAAAAGCCATTACGAAAGCATCATTGCGTGATGCCCTGAATGAACAGGATCATGTATTGATAAAAATGTATGATGGTGGCTGGGCCCCAAAAATTTTTATTCCTTCAATAGCGACAGCAAACAAAACCGTAAAAATTGCCACTAACGCCGGCTATAAGACGACAGTCTATTACGATAATAAAGAAATAACCCTTGAAAAAGGAAGCGTGTTAACATTAACCACCCAAGCGGTCTGGCATGAGGTTAACTCGCGGTAACGGCAACCACCAAAGCGGTCTGGGATGAGATTAACTCGCGGTAACGGCAGCCGCTAAAGTGGTCTGGTATGAGGTTAACCCGCGGTAACGGCAGCCACCAAGGCGGTCTGGGATGAGATTAACTCGCGGTAACGGCAGCCACCAAAGCGGTCTGGGATGAGATTAACTCGCGGTAACGGCAGCCGCTAAAGCGGTCTGGTATGAGGTTAACTCGCGGTAACGGTCGGGCAACGTTGTTATCAATGATAAATTGCGTCGCCTCGGTTAGCTTATACTTAGCGTGAGCCAGTAAAATTCACCGCCAAAGGACATTTTGCTGGTAAATGCTTTTAAAAAATTAAGACGTGTAGCTCAGAGCGGGTTCTTAGCGTAATCATTTTGTCGATTGCATTAGAAAAGGGGAAATTCTCGTAGTGGAGCTAGCACTCTTCTTGCCGTTGTCACTATTATCTCTATCGCGAGGATCTCGCCACGGCGATAAACATTTTTCAATATAACCTCATTGTGCCAGTAACCTTATCCGGGAGGGAACAAGGCGATGATATACGGTGTGGGAAGGCATCAAGGGAATAACATTACAGTGAATAACATTACAGTGAATAACATTACAGTGAGAGAGTGAATTAAGGCGATGAGGTTACAGCCTGTGAGGTAATCAAGACATTCATATACAATATAGGAAAGAATAAAGGCTATGACACCCTATTAGCCTGAAAGAAAAAGAGTTACCCATGCCGTGAGAAGGGGTCTGTAAATTTTTTTGTGTAAATGGCTCCATCGCTTAACTGGAGATTCGTTCTCCATACATCAACATGAATTGGCTCATAGCAGGTTTCCAGTCTCTGAGTGGCATGGTCCTATTTGGCGGAAATATTATGCAACGCCAGATAGAGCAGTTTAAGTACCGAGTCATCTGTTGGAAATATCCGCCGGGTTTTCGTTATCTTGCGCAATGAAGCATTTAACGACTCTATCGCGTTGGTAGT
>NZ_FRDB01000113.1 GCF_900143145.1 Candidatus Sodalis sp. SoCistrobi | reverse complement strand
TCAAAATAAGTGAAGTGCTCCTGTTTTTTTGCAAACAATTCTGGACTGTCCAAAATAGCCATTTTTTTGGGTTTAAAGGAGTCCAGAATTGGCTGCAAATTAGTCCAGAATATTTTGCATCGCTACAGTCAAGGCATCGCTGTTAAACACCTTTTCCCAGCCAGCTCCCTGACAATCATTAATATCTCGCTGAGTCTCTAACGCCCCTCGGCGCAGACGATAACCGAACGTTGCCGTAATCAACCGCCCGGGCGCATCGCTGCGCGCATAAATAGTCATAGCCAACCACAAGGCAGGAGCCGGGAGGCTCTCCCTGGCGCTTGTCGATCCATAACGTATGCGGGGTGCCACCCTGCTGCGAAAAGCCGGCGCGGCGCACATCTTTTGCGATGGCCAACGCGCATAGATCAAGCTGGCGCATCAATCTAAGCTGTAACATCGCGCCTTCGATGCTGCGTTGCAGCGACGGAAATAGATGCAGCGCCACCGTCAGCAGCAGGCTGCACGCGGCCAGAGCTGCCAGCAATTCCGGCAGGCTAAAGCCTTCTTGAGCGCCGCCAGCCGCCATCTGCCCTGCGGGGGCCGCCGCGCCGGCCCCCGCAGAAACTGGCCTCAGCGTGGCGCCCCCGGCTTCCGTCCGGCAGGTCAACACGGCGGGATCCCCGCCCAGCGCCCTTGCTCGCTGCACAGCCGGACCCGGCCGCGACCGGAGAGCACCACCCGCAGCCGCCCCGCCGAATTGCTGAGCACGAGGTGCGCCGGCGGTATGGCGCACCCCGCCCAGACTCAGCTCCCCCACCGTCGATACCGACAGATGGACGCCGGCATAAGGCGCAATACAGCGCGCCCCGTCCGCCGCCTCACGAACTAAACCGCACTGGGGATCGCCGCGCAACTGCCAGCGATCGCCGGTTATCGCGGTCAATCGGCAACGGCGGTTACCCCAGGCGGCATGCCATTGCTGACGCACGATAAAATCAAGCAGTTGCTGGGCGCTGCTCGTCAACTGCCGGGCGGACTGCTGCTGACGCCAGCCATAACTTCCCGCCAGCATAAGTAGTGCGGTTAACGTCAGCACCAGCAACAGCTCCATCAGGGTGTAGCCGCTATCGCGGTCGGTTTGGTTCAGGAAAGAGTGCATGATGGCAGTGTGGCGCGGCGCGCGCTGGCGCACCAGGCGCGGGGGATTATTGTGCAGCGTGCAACACAATCATTAACAAGGAAGGACAAGAAGTATCAATTGCAGCGTGAGCGCCATCGCGTTTATGCGGTGGCAAAACGCCACTGATGGCAGCAGGGTCAGGCGCGAGCCGGGCACACCCCAAGCAATCAGACGCGACCGGCGGTCGCCGCGCGGAAGTATCACCGCCCGCGCGGCCCGGCATTGGCCGCTTAGATTGCCACCGGCGCTTTTATCGCCGGATGGGGATCGTAGCCCGTCAGCTCAAAATCCTCGAAACGGTAATCGAACAATGTCGCCGGACGGCGCTTGATGAGCAGTTGCGGCAGCGGCCGCGGATCGCGGGTTAACTGCAGGTCCGCCTGCTGCAAATGGTTACTGTAAAGATGGGTATCGCCGCCGGTCCAGACGAAATCACCGACCTGCAAATCGCACTGCTGCGCCAGCATATGTACCAGCAAGGCGTAGCTGGCGATATTGAACGGCAGGCCGAGGAAAATATCGCACGAACGCTGATAGAGCTGACATGACAAGGTGCCGTTGGCAACATAAAACTGAAACAGCGCATGGCACGGCGCCAGGGCCATTTTGTCCAGTTCGCCGACGTTCCAGGCGGAAACGATAATGCGCCGGGAATCCGGATCCTGCTTGAGCTGGCGCACTACTTCCGATAGCTGATCTATCTGGCGGCCGTCGCGGGTGCCCCAGGCGCGCCACTGACGGCCATACACCGGCCCCAAGTCGCCGTTGTCATCCGCCCATTCATCCCAAATGGACACGTTATTCTGCTGCAAATAAGCGATATTGGTGTCGCCGTTAAGGAACCACAGCAACTCATGGATGATCGAGCGCAAATGGCAGCGTTTGGTGGTCACCAGCGGGAATCCCTGGCGCAAATCAAAGCGCATCTGATGGCCGAATATCGATAGGGTACCGGTACCGGTACGGTCCGCTTTCGGCGTACCCTGCGCGCGCACCCAACGCATCAAATCCAAATACTGTTTCATAATACCTCAGGACAGGTGTTGCTGGGGACGGCGGCGATAGGCCCAGGCCATCATAATCACGCCGGCCAGAATCATCGGCAGCGACAGGATCTGCCCCATGCTGATGACGCCGCTAAACAGGCCCAACTGGGCATCCGGCTGGCGGAAAAACTCCACCAGAATGCGAAAAGCGCCGTAGCAAATCAGGAACAAACCGGAGACGCTGCCGATAGGCCGCGGCTTACGGATAAACACATTGAGAATAATAAACAGCACCACGCCTTCAAGCAGCATCTCGTAGAGCTGGGACGGGTGACGGGGCAGTACGCCGTAGCGCTCAAACAGCGCTTGCCACTGCGGATTGGCGGGCAGCAGCGCTATATCCTCCTGCCGGGAGCCGGGAAACAGCATCGCCCAGGGCGTATCGGTGGTGACCCGTCCCCACAGCTCGCCGTTGATAAAATTACCTAAACGGCCTGCTCCCAAACCGAAGGGCACCATTGGCGCGATAAAATCGGCCACCTGGAAAAAATGGCGCCGGGTACGGTGGGCGAACCACATCATCACCACGATCACCCCAATCAGGCCGCCGTGGAACGACATGCCGCCGTCCCAGACCTTAAACAGATAAAAGGGGTTGTCGAGAAACAGCGGCAGGTTATAAAACAGGACATAACCGATACGGCCACCGAGAAATACCCCCAGAAAACCGGCATAAAGGAGGTTTTCGACTTCTTCTTTGGTCCAGCCGCTGCCGGGGCGATTTGCACGCCGTACCGCCAGCCACATGGCAAACACGAAGCCCACCAGATACATCAGACCGTACCAGTGCAGGGAAACCGGACCCAGGGAAAAAATCACCGGGTCAAATTGGGGAAAGGCCAGATAATGGGTCGTCATTCATCACCACAACGTCGTCGTTTTTGTTATCCGGCCGCCGGATGCCGCGGCGACCGCTGTACATTTCGCGCAGGCGCTTACTCCGCGCGGCGTGAAGTCGCGTATCATAACATAGCGGCGCGGCGGCGAGAGTCAGGGGATGTAAATAACCGCCGGCAGGTGTAACGATTCCCTGCTCAGCGTCCGCCCCGAATTAGCCCCCCCAAACCGCGTCGCTCCATGAACGCCGCCACCTGGTGACGAACCTCAATACTGTTTTGCGCGCCGATGACCCGCTCCGCCAGGCCCTGCGCCTCGCCCAGCGCCACATTGCGCAACAGGTATTTGATACGCGCCACACTGCGGCCGTTCATGCTCAGCGTACGATAGCCCATGCCCGCCAGCAGCAGCGCCCCCATCGGATCGCCGGCCATTTCGCCGCACAGGCTGCAAGCCAGCCCCAAGCGCTGTGATTCGCTGATGATTTTCTGCAGCACCTGTAACATGGCCGGATGCAGACTGTCGTACATCGACGCCACCCGGGTATTGTTGCGATCCACCGCTAGCAAATACTGGGTGAGATCATTGGTGCCGACCGACAGAAAATCGACCCGGCTCACCAGCGCCGGCAGCATGAACACCATCGCCGGCACCTCGACCATAATGCCAATACGCGGCTTCGGCAGCGCATAACCCAGCACCTCCTCGACCTCGCGCCCGGCGCGATCGATGAGCCGGCGCGCTTCGTCGATCTCATCGACGCTGGTTATCATCGGTAGCAGAATGCTTAAATTGCCGGTGGCGGCATTGGCGCGCAGCATCGCGCGCACCTGAATGAGAAAAATCTCCGGCTGATCGAGCGTAATACGAATTCCACGCCAGCCCAGACAGGGATTTTCCTCGCTTATCGGCATGTAGGGCAACTGCTTATCGGCGCCGACATCCAGGGTACGCAGCGTCACCGATTTGCCGGGAAACAGCTGCAGCATGCCTTGATATTGCGCCACCTGCTCCTCTTCCGAGGGAAAGCCGTTTTGCAGCATGAAGGGGATTTCGGTGCGGTACAGGCCGATGCCGTCCACTCGATTGTCGAGGCGCTGTTCATGTTCGGCGCTCAAACCGGCATTCAGCATTACCTGAATGCGTTCGCCGCTTTTCAGCGCCGCCGGCTGTTCCACATCGTCTTCCGCCAGTCGGGTAAGCTCACGCTCTTCGCTCACCAGACGCTGATATTCCTGCACCAGCACCGGCTCTGGATCCACCAGCAGCTCACCGCGATAGCCATCGACAATCAGCAAGCGCTGGTTGAGCAACAGCGGCTGGATATCGGCGCCCATCACCGTCGGGATCCCCATCGCCCGCACCAGGATCGCGGCGTGGGAATTGGCGGCACCGTCGCGCACCACCACCCCTACCAGCTTATCCTGCGGCACCTCGGCCAGAAGCGCGGCGCTCAGCTCGTCGGCCACCAGCACGAAACGCGATGGCCACTGAATCACATTGCGGGCGCTGTCATCAAGATGGAACAGCAGTCGCTGACCAAGGGCACGCAAATCGCCGGCGCGCTCGCGCAAGTAACTGTCGCTCAGCAGCGCAAATTGCTCGGCGAAGCGTTCAATCACCAGTTTCACCGCCCACTCGGCCACCGCGCCGCCGCGCCGCCGTCAATTTCCGCGAACAAATCGCGCTTAAGACGCGCGTCGTTGAGCAAATGGCTGTAAAGGTCAAACACCGCCGCGCTGTCTTTCTGTGCGCTGGCGGTAAAACGCTCGTGGCCGCTGTCGAGAGACGGGCCTGATAAACCTGGTCAAGGGAGGGTTGGCTGCTGTCCACCCAACCTTGGGCGATGGCCACCCCTGGCGCGGCCGCCAGGGCGCGGATGCGGGTTTGGCGGTATTGGCTGAACAGCGCGTTGAGCTGCGATTGGGACAGAATGCCGGCCATCTGCGTGGCCAGCGTGACCATGAACGACTCTTCGATTTCGTCGAACTGCCGATGCTCGCGCTGCTGCACCACCATTACGCCGAGCAACTGGCGGCGATGGATAATCGGCACGCCGAGAAAGGAGCGGAAGCGCTCCTCTTTCACCGCCGGAATGTATTTGAAACTGGGATGGGTATGGGCGTCCGCCAGGTTAATCGGCTCAGCCAGCCGCCCGACCAGACCGACAATCCCTTGGTCAAAGGCCAGCGTGATCGTACGCCCGCGCGGTTTATTCAACCCGCGCGTCGCCATCAGGTAATAACAGCGACGATCGTTATCGGCCAAATACACCGAACAGACTTCGGTATTCATCGCCTGACAGGTTTCATTAACCAGAATGTCAAGTGAGTCCGACAGACGCGGCGCGGCTGCGACCTTTTCAACGATTTCCCGCAAGCGCGTGAGCATAATCTGCGTGACTTAGCCTCTTTTCCGTCTGTGAGCCGGCGCGGAGCGCTGCGTTGCAGTTTCCTGCAACGGCATCACCACGCCGGAAAATTCCTTCATTACCCGGCGGTAAACGTCCCGTTTAAAGGAAACGACCTGACGTACCGGGTACCAGAAGCTGACCCAGCGCCAGCCGTCAAATTCAGGGATCCCCCCGCGCTGCATATTGATATCCGCATCTGGACACATAAGCTGTAGCAGAAACCATTTTTGCTTCTGACCAATACACACCGGCTTGGTGTCCCAACGCACGAGCCGCTTGGGAAGCTTATACCGCAGCCAGTTACGCGTAGAAGCCAGAATACGCACATCTTTGCGGCTCAGGCCAACTTCCTCGAACAGCTCGCGGTACATCGCCTGCTCCGCGGTCTCGCCAGCGTTGATGCCGCCCTGGGGGAACTGCCAGGAATGCTGTCCGTATCGCCTGGCCCACAGCACCTGCCCGTCGAGATTACAGATTACAATACCAACATTCGGGCGGTAGCCATCATCATCGATCACCGGACTACCTCGATTACATAAAATGTAAGATGTTCCGATTGTTTCATACTCGCTGTGCACGGTAAACCACTGGTTTTCACTAATCGCCGGTGAATAACACTGTTAAGGCCGCTTTACGACGCTAAGTTATAAACAGCTCACAACTGTCTGGCACCACTTTATGCACTTTTTCTGTGGATAGGTGTGTGTGCAACGCTGGATTAGGTGGGTAAAACTTTTCGCCCAATGCCCGGCCAGGGGAGAACGAGCAAAAAAATAAAGAACAAGATCAACAGACTAAAACGTTTATCATCTTCACCAACTGCGCATCGTCATCGCGTTGAAATATCGCGTCACCGGGCATGGATAAAAAACAACCATCGGTGATTTTATCCACAGAAAAACGGATCAACGTCGCAAAAAAATGGACAAATGGGCTAAAATTGGCGCCGTCAAGGCTGTAAATGGAAACAGTACTCGTCGACAACCAGGGTTATCCCGCAAATCTGTGGATAACCTGGTGTAAGATCCTGTTCATTATTGCCCGTAGCGGGTGTACAACTGCTCACCGACCTGCACCAAGCCCGACAAGGTGATTAAAAAAAGGTATAAAATCATGCTATTATTAATTTTTTCACGGACGTCGCGCGCGATGTTGGCGCGAGGGCGTCGCCGGTGCCTAATTTTCATTCAGTTCAGGACCGAGAGATGAACAGCCTGATGCCACTTTCCCTTCCACACGGACCGCCCGCCGATGAAAGGGAACTGCTACGCCGCGCCGATGCGCTGGCGGGTTATACGCTAAGCGAATTATCCGCCCAGGCTGGCCTGCCGATGCCCGCCGATCTCAAGCGCGATAAGGGGTGGATTGGCGTACTGCTGGAGCGCTATCTCGGCGCCAGCGCCGGCAGTAAGCCCGAGCAGGATTTTGCCGCGATCGGCGTCGAGCTGAAAACTATTCCGGTAGACGCCGGCGGACGGCCGTTGGAGACCACCTTTGTCTGCGTGGCGCCGTTAACCGGCAATAGCGGCGTGACCTGGGAAACCAGCCACGTGCGCTATAAATTGGCGCGGGTGCTCTGGATCCCGGTTGAAGGCCAACGGACAATTCCGCTGGCGCACCGCCGCATTGGCGCGCCGCTGTTGTGGAGCCCTGATCCTGAGGAAGAGCTGCAGCTGCGGCGCGACTGGGAAGAATTGATGGACCTTATCGTGTTGGGTAAAGTGGAACGGATCACCGCCCGCCACGGTGAGGTGCTGCAATTGCGGCCCAAAGCCGCCAATAGTCGCGCCCTGACCGCCGCCGTCGGTGAGTTTGGTCAGCCGATTCTGACGCTGCCGCGCGGTTTTTACCTGAAAAAAAACTTCACCGCGCAGCTACTGGCGCGACATTTCCTGTTATAACCGCGTTTTCGCTTGCCAGCCCACCAACAACACCGCGTATAATTATCGTTTATTTTTTGTTTAGGTGAATGTGTGTAATGTTTGATTGGATTGCCTATCCAAACGCATGGCTGGCGTTAGGAACCTTGACCCTCCTGGAAATTGTCCTGGGTATCGATAATATCGTTTTCCTGTCCGTGGTCGTCGCCAAACTCCCCCCGTCACAGCAAAGCAGCGCCCGCCGCTTGGGTCTGTTCGGCGCGATGGTGATGCGCCTCGGCCTGCTGGCGGCGATAGCCTGGGTCAGCCATCTGGTCAAGCCGCTGTTCTATTTGCTGGCTCATCCGGTTTCCGCCCGGGATTTAATTTTGTTTTTCGGCGGCATTTTTCTCATCTGGAAATCGTGTCGGGAAATACTGGAATCATTTCACGGTGGCGCCGACGGCGAAGGCAGCACGGTGCAATCCTATCTCGGTGCCATAACCCAAATCATGATGCTGGACATTATTTTAAGCCTGGACTCGGTCATCACCGCGGTCGGCCTCTCTTCCCATTTATTCATCATGATGGCGGCGGTGATCATCGCGGTGGCGATAATGCTCTTCGCTGCCCGGCCGATAGGCGAATTCGTCGACAGGCACCCCTCGGTCAAGATGCTGGCGCTGGCGTTTCTGATTTTGGTCGGCGGCGCGCTGATTATGGAAAGTGCGGCGATCGAAGTGCCAAAAGGCTATATTTATTTCGCCATGTTTTTCTCGCTGGCGGTGGAAACGCTCAACCTCTTGCGCAATAAAAAAGCGGCGGAGCGGATGTCCGGTCCAGATGCCTGACCCTCACACAACGCGCAAGAACGGGTAGCGCGGGAATTTTCCCTTACAGCGCTAGTGAAGCCGGTGTTTTTTGCTTATATTGTTAACAATCTAGGTAACTTAATGGATGGATAATGATAATGAAAACACTTTGTCTGCTGATGCCGGCACTCTTCGGCGTCGTGTTGCTTACCGGCTGCACCAGCGATTACGTCATGGCGACCAAAGACGGTCAGATGATATTGACCGACGGCAAACCCGAAATCGATAAAACCACCGGTCTCATCCGCTATACCGATGAACGCGGCAACGAAAGGCAAATCAACGGCAACGATGTTTCGCAGATCATCGAACGATGATCCCCGCGTCCCGCAACGCGTCGCTGGCTTAATTTACCCCTTCTCCCCCTGCCTTGGCTTGGCTATAGTCAGTCAAGGCGGTGCGATCACGCCTGTACGTTTACGTCACTGAGGAACCTGCCCCGATGCTTTATCACCGTATTCCCCATAGTTCTCTGGAAGTCAGCGTGCTCGGCCTGGGCACCATGACTTTCGGCGAGCAAAACAGCGAAGCGCAAGCGCACGCCCAACTTGATCTCGCTCTCGCCAATGGCGTTAACCTCATCGACACCGCGGAAATGTACCCGGTACCGCCGCGACCTGAAACTCAGGGGCTGACGGAGCGCTATATAGGTAGCTGGCTGAAACGCCATGGCCAGCGCGAGAAAATTGTCCTGGCCAGTAAAGTGGCGGGGCCGGCACGCGGCAACGATGATGAAATTCGTCCCCAGCAAATGCTGGATCGCAAAAATATCCGCCAGGCGCTGGAAGATAGTCTGAAGCGCTTAAATACCGATTATCTCGACCTTTATCAGGTACATTGGCCGCAACGCAGCACCAACTGCTTTGGCAAATTGGGTTATCGCTATACCGACGAGAAACTGCCGGTGACGCTGCTGGAAACGCTGGACGCCCTGAATGAGCAGGTTCGCGCCGGGAAAATCCGCTATATCGGCATCTCCAATGAAACCCCCTGGGGAGCGATGCGCTACCTGCAATTGGCGGAAAAGCACGGCCTGCCGCGTATTGTCACGGTGCAAAACCCTTACAGTTTGCTGAACCGCAGTTTTGAGGTGGGAATGGCGGAGATTAGCCAGTTTGAGGGGCTGGAGCTTTTGGCCTACTCCAGCCTTATATCTTGATCATTGACTTTCAAAGGTTAATGATCCCCAACTGATCATTGGGATGTTACCGGTGAGTTTGTACTCTGCCTTAAGCTTACAGCTTGTACGTCAGATTAAACCCTGGTGACATATT
>NZ_FRDB01000381.1 GCF_900143145.1 Candidatus Sodalis sp. SoCistrobi | reverse complement strand
CGGCGACTCCTACGATAATGCGATGGCAGAGAGTATCAACGGGTTGTACAAAACGGAGGTTATCCACCGCGGGAGCTGGAAAAACCGGACGGAAGTGGAGTTGGCCACGCTGGACTGGGTGGACTGGTACAACAACAGAAGGCTGCTCGGGCGGCTGGGTTACATCCCTCCTACTGAAGCCGAAATGAACTATTACGCTTTGCAATTAGCATCAGAGGAAGCGGCGTAGTATTGCCAAAATTACTCTCTAATAAACTCGGGGTTATTCAGTGACAATGGGTACAACGAGGTTTTCCGTGGCCCCGCATTCGGTCTACATTGGTGTTTATGGCGGTGCACAGGCCGATATTGCCCAGGCTATTTTCAACAACAAGGCACCCGGTTGTGAGATGAACGGCGATACGCATTACACCGTTCAACATACAGAGGGCTACAGCCCGCCGTACCCGGAGTACACCTTGCAGTGGCAGACAGCAAAGCCCACCACGGTGTCTTTTCGGGTGACGCTGCAAAATCAGCGCACTGAGCTGCCCGCCGATACCGATAGTCGTATCCAGCAGGCGATTATCAAGACCTTTACCGGGCGGGACGATATCAACGCCGCGGCGACCATCGGGGCGCTTATCCCCGCCGGGCGGTTTTATGCCGGTGTGGCAGCGGTTGACCCGGTCAGGCTGAATATCGCGGTGATAGAGCTATCACTGGACGCTCAGCACTGGTCGTCGGGGGTGACGCTGGGCATTGATCAGGTGCCGGTCACGTCCGAGACGGCTATCCAGGTGGTGACGGCATGAATTACCTGAAGACGATACAGGCGCAGTATGCAGCATCACCGGCGTTAAACGCTGTGATAGCCACCTTTGAGCAGGCCGTCAGTCTCGAACGCTTTACCGACACTTTTTTGACGGCGGTATGGGATATCGAGACGGCACAAACCTATGGTCTGGATATCTGGGGAAAAATTGTCGGCGTGTCGCGCTATCTGACGGTGGAAGATACCCCGGATTATCTGGGCTTTGACGAAGCTGACATTACCGCCATTGACGGTTACCCGCAGCCGTTCGATGTGTCACCGTTTTATGCCGGGCTACAACCCTCATCGGTGGTCAGATTAACCGATGACGCCTACCGCAAGCTGATACGGGCAAAAGCCTTTAGCAATATTACCGATGCCACCATCCCGTCGATTAACCGCTTTTT
>NZ_FRDB01000186.1 GCF_900143145.1 Candidatus Sodalis sp. SoCistrobi | reverse complement strand
TGCTCATGCTGAGTTTCCAGCACTAGATTAACTGCCCGTTCACGGACTTCCGGAGAGTAACGTTTGGTCGTTGTCATAGAGACCTCCACTTTTAAAGTATAGACTCTAATTTATCCGGGGTGATTCAATCTGGCCGTCGGTCAACTCTTTGACAAGCGTAGTAAACAGACTTTCCACCCGCGGGTAGTTCTCCTCCACCCGATAATTCAGCGATTGTAAGAAGATCATAAACTGTACTAAGGCATACAGGTTATCTTCGATAAAGGGGCTGTGCGCCATAATCAGATGGCGGCAGAATAACTGAATAATCTGCTGCTCCTGAGTCACCTCATCGCGCCGAGTGCTGCCGACCGACTCGGTGATTTTCGTGCGTTTAACGGTGGTTTTTTCCTCATATTTTAAGGCATCGGGGTCAAACAGCACCAGGCGGACCGCTTCCGGACACGACAAACTTAATGAATGCTGACGATAACTCTGGAGGGAGGTTTCAATGCGCTGATAGGTTTGGCAGGTTCGGCTCAAGGCATTCGGACCCAGCGTCAGATAGATGTTGCACAGTTTTTTTGGATTGAGAAAAGGGCAATCGCCATCCTGTTTTAGCGCGATATAGGCGTAGTGCTGAGTATGCTGTTCGGAGCGATGGGGAATGAGATATTTTTCGGTAATATCCTTCACTTCGATTTGATGAGCAGACTTATAGGTTTTTTGGGTTTTTTTATCTATATTAATCGTCCACCCGCGGCAGCAGTGGGAGAGGCATTGCTCGCCCCGGCATTTGAAATTTCGATAGAAAACCGGCGTGATCTCACGATGCAGTTTCATGCAGTAGACTCTGGCATTAGGGAAAGTAGGAGGCACGTTATCAGCTGAGGCCGCTCGGCAATCGCCTTAAGACCTCGACGAAAGCACGTCGTTTTACGACCGGCGGCAGAGGACGCCTCTGGCAGCGTTTCGGCCGGGCGTTCAGGCTTGCCAGTCCCCGGCACCCCAACACCTCAGCACTCTCGTCTCCCGGTGGTGACGGCTCTCGTATCCAGAGTGGATAACAGACCGCCGGCCCGTAGACGGCATCGTTGGAATTGTCATGGCCCCGGCGCGATAAATTTGCACCACTAAGAAGATCTGTATCACAAAATTAGCAAATATATTCCTGCCTTCTGCAGATTTGATTATTCTAGATGAATCGATTCAGTCATCAGCCTGGCGATCGCGACGGCCGGGACCCCGGCAAGGGATGTTGCGTGCGGTCTTACTCCCCGCGCGGATGGCAAAAGCGGGCACGGGCGTTATTTCGTGATATAGTTGATAACAGAGAATTATTAGTCAGGCTGACATGCTTTGCGCGCCGCAGGCAGGTCGCCCGCCGCGGTGAGTGGGCATAGGGCAACGTTTAAGCGTCTGATATGTCAAAGAATCAGGCCTGGCCCATTGGCATTGAATGGACGGGGCCGCAAGCGACTACGGGTCCGGTGTGAGGAAGTCATTCCCCGCCGCTCAGGCAATTTAGCAAGCATCATACAAGAGGGTTCACCATGGCTGTAATTAAGATGACCGATCTGGATCTGGCTGGTAAACGTGTATTTATCCGTTCCGATCTGAACGTGCCGGTTAAAGACGGGAAAGTGACGTCCGATGCGCGTATCCGCGCCTCTCTACCTACTATCGAAGCCGCACTGAAACAGGGCGCGCGCGTCATGGTGACCTCCCATCTCGGCCGCCCGACGGAAGGGGAATACAACGCCGAGTTTTCGCTGCAGCCGGTGGTGGATTATCTGAAAGACAAACTCTCCGCGCCGGTGCGTCTGGCCAAAGATTACCTTGATGGCGTGGATGTCGCCGAGGGCGAACTGGTAGTGCTGGAAAACGTGCGTTTCAACAAGGGCGAAAAGAAAGATGACGAAGCCCTGGCGAAGAAATATGCCGCGCTGTGCGACGTGTTCGTGATGGATGCCTTCGGGACCGCCCACCGCGCCCAGGCCTCCACCCACGGCGTAGGTAAATTCGCGGCCGTCGCCTGCGCCGGCCCGCTGCTATTCAATGAGCTGGATGCGCTGGGCAAAGCGCTTGATAACCCGGCCCGGCCGATGGTGGCCATCGTTGGCGGTTCAAAGGTCTCCACCAAGTTGACCGTATTGGATTCGCTGTCGAAAATTGCCGATCAGCTCATCGTCGGCGGCGGCATCGCCAACACCTTCGTTGCGGCGCAAGGTCATAACGTCGGTAAATCGCTCTACGAGGCCGATTTGATCCCTGAGGCCAAACGCCTGCTGGAAAACAGCGATATTCCCGTACCGACCGATGTTCGCGTCGCTACCGAATTTTCTGAAACCGCGACCGCAACTTTGAAATCCGCCAGCGAAATTCAAGACAATGAACAGATTCTGGATTTGGGCGATGTTTCCGCCGCCCGTCTGGCGGAAATTCTGAAAAACGCTAAAACCATTTTGTGGAATGGTCCGGTCGGCGTGTTCGAGTTCGCCAATTTCCGTAAAGGCACCGAGGTGGTCGCCCGCGCTATCGCCGATAGCGAGGCATTTTCTATTGCCGGCGGCGGGGATACCCTGGCGGCCATTGACCTGTTTGGCATTGCCGATCAAATCTCCTATATTTCCACTGGCGGCGGCGCTTTCCTGGAATTTGTCGAAGGCAAGAAACTTCCCGCGGTGGTCATGCTTGAAGAACGCGCGAAACAGTAAGTATTGAGCGGGCGGACGCCATCGGCGTTCGCCGTCGCCGCGGCTGGTACACAGGCTCGGGCCGCGGCGAGAAGTCACCCCTTTTAATGGCCTACAAAACAGGACAAAGTAATATGTCTAAGATTTTCGATTTTGTTAAACCAGGTGTCATCACCGGTGATGACGTTCAGAAAGTGTTCGCTGTCGCGAAAGAAAACAACTTTGCTCTGCCCGCCGTCAACTGTGTAGGCACCGATTCCATTAATGCCGCGCTGGAAGCGGCCGCCAAAGTGCGCGCGCCGATTATCGTGCAGTTTTCCAACGGCGGTGCCGCCTTTATTGCGGGCAAAGGCCTGAAAGCCGAAGGCCAGACTGCGGCGGTCCTGGGCGCGGTGTCCGGCGCGCTGCATGTGCATCATATGGCCGAGCATTACGGCATCCCCGTTATTCTGCATACCGACCATTGCGCCAAGAAGCTGCTGCCGTGGCTTGACGGATTGTTGGACGCCGGCGAGAAACACTATGCCGCCACCGGCAAACCGCTGTTCTCATCCCATATGATCGATTTGTCCGAAGAGTCGCTGGAAGAGAACATCGAAATCAGCGCCAAATATCTGACGCGCATGGCCAAGCTGGATATGACGCTGGAAATCGAGCTGGGCTGCACCGGTGGTGAAGAAGACGGCGTGGACAACAGCCATCTGGATAACTCCGCGCTATACACCCAGCCGGAAGATGTCGCCTATGCCTATGAAAAACTGCATGCCATTAGCCCGCGTTTCACCATTGCGGCCGCGTTCGGCAACGTTCATGGCGTTTACAAGCCCGGTAACGTGCAGCTGACGCCAAAAATTCTGGATAATTCGCAGAAATACGTGTCGGAAAAATTTGGTTTGCCGGCTAAATCCCTGAATCTGGTTTTCCACGGCGGCTCAGGCTCTACGCCGGAAGAGATCAAGGAAGCCGTCAGCTACGGCGTGGTGAAAATGAACATCGATACCGATACTCAATGGGCCACCTGGGAAGGGATTCTGAAGTATTACCAGAAGAACGAAGGTTATCTGCAGGCACAGCTGGGCAACCCGGAAGGCGCCGATAAACCCAACAAGAAGTTCTACGATCCGCGCGTGTGGATCCGCGCCGGTCAAGCCTCCATGGCGACGCGTCTGGAGCTGGCCTTTAAAGAACTGAACGCTATCGACGTACTGTAACTGAGTGGCGCCCAAACCGCGCGCAGCGCGCTGTGGGCCCTGTATTCCCTCCCGCCCTGATGCGGGTCGGACGTTAACCACCGCGCTATCCACCGGAAAGTCGTCTCTCCTCTGGATGGCGCGGTTTTTTTGTGTCCTGGGCCGGGAGCACACGCCCTGTCGAGGCGGGCAACAATCAGCGATGACAAGGGCGCGAGCTTTATTAACCCCATGAAACATCTGGCGTTTTTCCACCCAAATTGCCAATGCCATTGGCACGATGGGGCGTTGCGGTATAGGCTTAATACTGTCTTGTCATCGGCGCCAGGCCGAGGGACCTTTGAAATACACCAGAGCGGGAAACCTAAATGGAAGATATAGACGTTGTTGATAAAATCAATCATGCCGGCAACTGGCTGGTTAATAATCAAGAGTTACTAATCCATTACGCGGTTAATATCGTCGCCGCGATCATTATCCTGTTTATCGGTTTGCTTATCTCGCGGATCGTCGCCCGTACACTAAATCGGATGATGAAGGCGCGTCACATCGACGCCACGGTCGCCGATTTCGTCTCGGCGATTTTGCGCTACGGCATCGTGATTTTCACCCTTATCGCCGCCCTGAACCGGATAGGCGTACAGACCGCCTCGGTCATCGCCGTTATCGGTGCCGCCGGTTTGGCTATCGGTCTGGCCCTGCAAGGGTCCTTGTCCAACTTTGCGGCAGGGGTGCTGCTGGTGACCTTCCGCCATTTCCATGCCGGCGACTATGTGGATTTTTCTGGCACTTCGGGTACGGTGTTGGTGGTGCAGATCTTCTCCACCACGCTGAAAACCTATGACGGCAAGATTGTAGTGGTGCCTAATAGCAAAATCCTATCCGGCAATATTACCAACTTCTCCCAAGAGCCGAACCGGTTGATCGATACCATCATCAGCGTCAGCTATGATGCCGATATCGATGTCGTGAAGAAGCTGATTACCGATATTCTGGTCGCCGATAGCCGCGTGATTCAGGATATGGGCCTGACCGTGCGATTAAATGCCCTTGGCCCGTCCTCGATGGATTTCATGGTGCGAGCCTGGGTTCCGCGTAGCGATCAGCAAAACGCCACTTTCGACCTGCTGGAAAAAGCCAAGGTGGCGTTGGATGAGCATCAGATCGGTATTCCCTATCCGCAGATGGATGTGCATCTCTATCGCACGCCGAAAGCGCGGTCTGAGCAGGAGCAGCAAACCGCCAACGCCGGGACCTCTTCGGACGCCGCCCGTGCCGAGGAAGAGAACCAGCAGGTGCAATCGCAGCCGGACGCCGATACCGGCAAGCCGATCGCCTGAGCCGGCGCCAAAACCTGCTGCGCGCAACCGAGGCAGGTTAGGGTGGGGCAGCACGTCGTAGCTCTATGCCGATACCGGCAAGCCGGTCGCCTGAGCCGGCGTCATAGCGTGCTGCGCGCCGCCAAGGCGGGTTAAGGGGCGGGCCGCATGTTGTCGCCGGGCAACGTTAAATGCCCGGCGGTGCGGTATTTCCCATCCCTGATATCCCGCGTCCCGTCAGCCTGTGGGCGCTGCGCAAGGCACCTGGCCCGTTTTCCTGCGCGGCCTGGGTCGCATCGCGCATCGCCGCACGCTAAATTATCATTTCCCCTCGCGCCGTCGGCGCGCTTTTACAGGCGTGCTTGTAGCGATGCAAAATATTCTGGACTAATTTGCAGCCAATTCTGGACTCCTTTAAACCCAAAAAAATGGCTATTTTGGACAGTCCAGAATTGTTTGCAAAAAAACAGGAGCACTTCACTTATTTTGA
>NZ_FRDB01000187.1 GCF_900143145.1 Candidatus Sodalis sp. SoCistrobi | reverse complement strand
CGGCGACTCCTACGATAATGCGATGGCAGAGAGTATCAACGGGTTGTACAAAACGGAGGTTATCCACCGCGGGAGCTGGAAAAACCGGACGGAAGTGGAGTTGGCCACGCTGGACTGGGTGGACTGGGTGGACTGGTACAACAACAGAAGGCTGCTCGGGCGGCTGGGTTACATCCCTCCTACTGAAGCCGAAATGAACTATTACGCTTTGCAATTAGCATCAGAGGAAGCGGCGTAGTATTGCCAAAATTACTCTCTAATAAACTCGGGGTTATTCACAGCGTTTCATATTCGCTTAGTTCTATTTGCGTTGTATGGTTGCCAAGGACAAAATGAGCCATACAAAAAAGGCTAGAAAAATATAGGTGCCTTAAAGGCACCTATGAACCCTTTCATAACAGCACAATACTGACCACTCATTAAGTAGTTAAATCTCTTTTCAAGGACGATTTTTAATGCGTGGTGTAGCACTAAAGCGAGAAGCTATTTCTGATCAAATTATCTATATGTGCGAAAGCAACCCCAATCCATGCCATATTCGAGATAGTGAGCACCGATATGTCTATATCAATCCGGCGATGGTTGAATTACTGGATTTGCCGAAAGCTTTTAACATTGAAGGTAAGCGGATAACAGACATACATCATTGGATGGCAATATTTTTAGACGAGATTTACAAACATGATAAAAACGTGATAGATAACAAGTCTTCGATATCTTTACTCATTACCTCTGCTTTTGGTCGTAAAGACATTGTCCAGCCTTATATTTTTGATATCCAACCTTTCTTCAATGACAAGGGCCATGTGGTTGGTACTATAGCAGAAGCTAAGCTATGTAGATTTTTCTCACCTCTGCAATATGCAGATGGCGAATCTCCCATAACATTAACCTTGAATATGCCTCATAGCTATTTTACAGAACGCGAAATTGAAATAATCTTCTTTACTTATCATGGATTAAGCAGTAAAGAAACAGCGAGACGATTAAGAATTTCTCATAGAACCGTAGAAAACAGGTTATGTAATCTGTATCAAAAGACACACGTTAATAACATCTACCAATTTCGAGAGTTTTGCAGAGATATTGACCTTGATTGCTATATACCGACAAATCTGTTAGTTCCCTCAATTCGAGTTATTGGATAACTATTATCTATCTACACATTTGTTGCCGTACCCAGTGCGTATTCCGGCGCAACGTGAACGCTCATTCTGGTTTGGCGTGAACACGAATTCCGGTGCCGTGAACGCATATTCTGGAGGGTGAACACCCGGCCAAATACGCAAAACGTGACATAGGCCTTACGGTTCTGCCACAGGACTGTTCGGTGCTCACTGCGCTGCGCTCCGCCTCAGTCCTGCAACAGAACCGTTGCCAAAGAAAACCCGCGCCTAGACGTGACAAGCACAGCGAAATATACATATGTGATTATTAGCACGCTGTATTCCGCCACCAGAATCAGCGTTCACGGGCCGGAATCACCGTTCACTTTCACCGGAATACGCACCCAGCAACCAAAAATAGAAGTCCACCGCCCCATTGACGCAAGGATAACCCATGCGCTATAGCGCACAGGCTCGTGTTACATTTTGAGAATGGCGGCTATGAGACTGACACCGGCAGCAACCATTAGTCCAAGTCGGATAGTCATCTGCATGCCAAGCTTCTCAAATTTATCGTTAATTTTATCGAAACCAGCAGCCATATCCTTGCGAACGTCGGCTATCTGAGCTTCGTTTTTCTCAAAGCGAGTAATCATCTCTTTGCGCACATCCTCAAGATCGCGCTTGGTGGCAACATCAACAGCCTCATGCGATTCACGAACCGCAAGTGAAATTGCCTTGGCCTGTTCTTTCTTCAAGCCAGACTTTTCTAGTGTTTCAACGAATTTCAACGTATCAAATGCAACCTGACCCATGGGGGGAATCTCCTCTTTTGGGCAAGTGTAACCCAGCAATCGTATTGACGGAAGATCAACCCATGCGCTATAGTCACTCTGCATCTGCAAATTCAGGTGCCGGGTTTGAGACCCCGCCGAAGAATCAGCGACAAAACTGACACGCCGCGAGCGTGTTTTTTTATGTCGCCCCCAGTCACATATCAATGGTGAACTGAGGAGGGCAGCCGAAAGGCTGGCCGGTTTGGATTCTCCGGTAGTCTCAACCCTGTTCAGTTCACCACCAATATGAGTTTGAGACCTCTAGGTGGTGAGTGTTATCAGAATCCACTGGAGATTGTCACCATGACGCTTCAAACATCCCTTGCTTCACCTAAAGTCATCATCCGCAATGGTAAAGCTGTAACTACATCCTTAGACGTTGCTGATTATTTTGACAAACGTCACGAACGCGTTCTGGACAAGATTCGCAACTTAGATTGTTCACCAAGATTTACTGAACACAATTTTGTGTCGAGTGAATACACCGACAGCACGGGCCGCAAACTCCCGATGTATACCATGACCAAGGACGGCTTCGTCTTCCTCGTCATGGGCTTCACCGGCAAAAAGGCAGCAGCGTTCAAGGAAGCTTACATCGCGGAGTTTAACCGCATGGAAGCTGAGCTTTATGCGATGCCGGGACATAATTCCTCAGCAGCCGAACTATTCACCGACGATGATCTTCGCAGATTAACACATCTCGTTTGGAGCATGGCTAATGGATTTCGTTTCGAGAAAGCATGGACCCAAGGTATCTGGCATGCTCTACGACTTGCCACCGGCGTACCATCGCCACAACACTTTGAAGTTCGGCAGATACCATTATTAGCCGAAGAGTGCAGCCGTATCTACTCTATGACCACCCAGTTAAAGCAAACAATATTCGAGGCAGAAAGGCAAGCCATAAAGCGTGTACTCCGTCAGCAAGAAGACGCAAATCTCGTACTTGGCGAGATGCAACGGATGATCGAGGATAGTAGCCAACAGCACTCCAGTGTTATGTCCCAAGCTCTGACGAAGTGGCAACAAGCAAACGTTAGCCAGTTCCTGCAACGTCACTAAAATTTCCTTCCTGTCCCGGTAATACACCGGGGTTACATTTTCTTCATCGTTTTTACTAACGAGGACTTTACTCATGCAAAATTTAACAATTGCACAAACATTAACCATGTCCAGCCTTGAAATTGCGGAGCTGGCTAACAAACGTCACGACAACGTAAAACGGACTATCGAAACGCTGATTAGCAAGGGCGTAATCACTTCTCCTCAAATTGAGGAAAAGCCCACAGCAGGCCCGCCCAACGACAGTTTATATGTTTGAGGGCGAACAGGGTAAGCGCGATAGTATCATCGTCGTCGCTCAACTTTGCCCTGAGTTCACCGCCCGCCTGGTTGACCGCTGGCGTGAATTGGAAAAACAGTTAGCCATCCCCGCCGATCCCATTCAGATGCTCAACGACCCGGCGGCCATGCGCGGCATCCTGCTTACCTATACCGAAAAGGTTCTCGCCCTCGAAAGCAAAGTTGAGGAGATGGTCCCGGACGTAAAAGCCCTGCACCGCATCGCCAAATCTGACGGCGGCATGTGCATCACCAACGCCGCCAAGGAGTTGCAAGTACGCCCCAAAGACCTGTTCGCCTTCCTCAGGGAGCGTGGATGGATTTATCGCCGTGTAGGTGCCAAAAACTGGATGGCCTACCAGAGCAAAATCCAGTCCGGCTACCTTGAGCATAAAATCTCGATTATTCCCGGTAACGATGGCACCGACAAAATTCGTGAGCAGGTGATAGTGACGCCAAAGGGACTGGCGAAACTCTCTCAAACTTTCTGCCTCGAACCGGCATAATTAAATCCTTTTCCATCAATCGTTTAGCTACGAGGATTTTTCACATGCAAAATTTAGTTTCTGAACATATTTTAACCATGTCCAGCCGCGAAATCGCAGAGTTGACTGAGAAGCATCACCACCATGTATTGCGCGACGACATTGAATCGATGATCGTCGATCTCGGAGAAGACCCGGAGGAGTATGTCCATTTTTGGGCACCCCCCCAGGACGGTCAGCAATACCGGGAATACCTCCTCGACCGTGACCATACCGAATGCTTACTCATAGAATACAGTGTCGTCCACCGCATGCGTGTTATTAAAAGCTGGCATGAGTTTGAAGAGCGTGCCAGCCAGTTTCCATACCACAAACGTATCCTGAAGCTCTACGCATCGCTGCCCAACGGGCAGAAGGAACACAGCACCCAAATAGATTTGCATCGTAAGAGGAACCGTGCATGAAACCCCGAATTCCCGTCTACATCCGTCGGCGGGCTGAAATGCTCATTCGCCTGTGGCGCTCAGGTGCCATCTACGCCAAACGCACCTACCGACGCAAATATCTATCAATCCCCGTTAATCGGAGATGGCGGGCATTATCCAAAGATAACGGACGGCACTGGGACGTGATGAGCCATGCCACCTACAACAACGAGATTTAACCACCATGAAGAACATGAAGTATCTCAAGGAAGCACTATTGGCAAAAGCGCTCGAAAGCAATCGTGAATTTGCCGAAGCAATAGTGCAATGGGGCAAGGCCGCCAAGCAAGCTAAATCACCGCATAACATGGAGTGGGCAATGGCACGTAAAGATTACTGCAAATCATGTTTGCGGAACGGATGAAGATAAATGCAAATCCTTTGAATTGTAAATACTTACTCTCTTCATTAAGTCACCTTACATATCCCCTTCCTACAATTCACAATTTTCACACGCCTGCTTCCGTTATGAAAAATGGAGTATGAGCTTTATCTAAATAGAGGTAATATATGAAAGTAGATTACGAGAATTTACACCCTAATTCATTTATTGATATGAAATTCATTACTACTGATTCAAAAATGACCGACAGATTCTTTTATAATCTCATCAGCTGCGGTAAGTTTCCCGGCCCTGTAAAGCTCGGGCGAGCATCACGTTGGATTTATGCTGATTACACAAAATGGAAAAAGCAGCAGATCGCTCTGTCTAGAAGTTCTAGCCCTCATTTACCCGGGTAAAATGCCGGGTAAATAATTGCAGGAATCGAATATACAAACAATAACAAGCTGTTTTATAATAAATAATATTACAGGTTCGATTCCTGTCGGGGACACCATTAAAACCTTACCTATCGTGACTCCCCATTACCCTAATCCCTCTCAGCCTAAAGCTTCTCGGCAATGGAACGTATTAGAAAGGCCAGAAGAGGCTGCGGGGAGGTGTTCAGATTTGCTAAATGCGTACACACCTTCTCCAAATTTATCAATTGCGATGCGTGCGACAACGGCTGAGCATTGCCCCATCCTTCAACAAGCCAAGGTGGGGTAAGGTATCCGAACATTAGCGGGGTATAGAGGGAGTGTTTAGCTAAAGGTGGCCAGCTACGTTTACAGCTTACTGGTTCACCTAAGTTGAGTTGAGTCAGTTGATAGAGTTCAGTGGGGTGAGTGGGTTGAGTGGCTTTAGTGGCTTTAGTGGCTTTAGTGGCTTTAGTGGCTTTAGTGGCTTTAGTGGCTTTAGTGGCTTTAGTGGCTTTAGTGGCTTTAGTGGCTTTAGTGGCTTTAGTGGCTTTAGTGGGTTTAGTGGCTTTAGTAGGATTGGTGGGTTTTGTGGGCTGAGTAGGTAAAGTGGATTGGGTGAGTTAAGCGGGTCATGGTCGGGTGTAAAGTAAAACGAG
>NZ_FRDB01000351.1 GCF_900143145.1 Candidatus Sodalis sp. SoCistrobi | reverse complement strand
ATATGCTGTTTAACCAGCGTCTGATATCGGCGGGTAAGGCGAGAGTCAATCCCGCCAACAGATAGGTTGAAATCATTCTGCAAAGTAATAACAGGTATCACGATAAATGTGTAGATACCTATGCTTCGGGGGCACGGCGCGCAATGTCGGTTACCGTGGTAAGACCGCAGCAGCAACCCACCGCCCACCGACGGCGGCGGTGGGTATTAGGCGTGGAACTGCCGCTGCGCCCAGCGCGCCAGACCGGCGGTGACAGAGCCGAAATCGTCGCCGCCGACAAGCGGGATCCCCGGCAGGCTGTCCGCCAGCGCCTGGCGCAGTAGCGGCGAACGGGCGCTGCCGCCGGTTAAGTACACCACATCGGGCCGCGTTGCGCTGTCTTGCGCCAGCACTTCGCTGACCTGATCCAGGATCCGCTGCACAGGCTGCTCGATGGCCTGGGCCAACTGCGCGGGGCTGAGCGCGGCGCTAAGCCCCTGGCGGATAAAATCCAACGCCGCCCTGACCTGCGGCGCGGCGGAAAGCGCAATCTTGCACTCCTCTGCGCTTTTCACCAGCCGATAGCTTAAGCGCTGACGGTAGACCTTCAACAGCGCGCTGAAGACTTCGGGCTCGGCCGCATCGCGCAACAGTTCCCGCAGCAGCACGCCATTGGCGCTGCTGTAAAATTCGCTCTGCGCTGGAATATCATTAATGGCCACCGCTTGCCAAAACGGCAGGGCAGGGAGCGCCAGCCCTTTTTCCGTCGCGCCGCCCATCCCCAGCAGCGGCATCAACTGCTTGAACGCCAGCATAATATCCAGATCGTTGCCGCCCACCCGGCACCCGCTGTGCCCCAGCAGGCTATGCCGCCGGTCGCGCAGTTCACGCCAGCGCGGGCCCATCAGCAACAGTGAGCAGTCGGTGGTGCCGCCGCCGATATCCACCACCAGCACCCGGCTTTCCGCGGTCAGGCCGGCTTCAAAATCCAGCCCCGCCGCGACCGGCTCATATTGAAAGGCCACCTCCTGAAAGCCGGCCCGCTGCGCCGCGCGCTGCAAGATGCCCTGCGCCTGACGATTAGCTTCCTCCAGGCCGCTACCTTGGAAGTTAATCGGCCGGCCGATCATCGCCTGGGTGATCGTGGCCTGCACCTGCGCTTCCGCCTGGCGCTTGATATGGCATATCATGGCGCAGACCAAATCCTCGAACAGGGCGATTTGCTGCGGCTTCAGGCCATTGGCGCCGAGAAATGATTTTGGCGATTTGACGAAATAGCTGTCTTCGGGATCGGCGATATAGCTGGCCAGGGCCTGCCTGCCGAATTGCAGGCTGTCGTTATGCAGCGGGATGCCTTCTTCGCGGTTATAGCGTATCGCCCGCGTAAGCAGCAACTGGTTCTCATCGCTGCCGGTAGGGAGGTGCCAGAAACGATGCAGATATTCGCTGACGGCTTCGCGCGTGGGGGCGCTAAGCATCGATGCCATATACGGCGAGTCGCCATCGAGCGGCAACAGCCGCGGTGTGTCTTCCGTCATGACCGCTACCGAACAGTTGGCGGTGCCGTAGTCAAAGCCAATAAACATTGCTGCCTCCCATGCCGAGAGGCTGTAAAATAATCTTTGTAAATGGCATTTTTAGCAAAACCTTTAAAGGACTACAAAATGCCTATCAGCAACGATCTTATTGACCAATTGCTCCAGGATTGCCACTCCCCTCAGGACCTGTTGGGGGAATCAGGATTACTCAA
>NZ_FRDB01000112.1 GCF_900143145.1 Candidatus Sodalis sp. SoCistrobi | reverse complement strand
AAGGAGGTAAAGTAGGCATCTGCGCGGCAATGCGAAAATTACTCCAATTAGCTTATGGTGTCTTAAAATCTGGAATACCCTTCGATGAAAATATAGCTCTTGCATCATGATGAGCAAGACGGTATCTGAGCTGCGCCGGCACAGCAGGACCCCTGACGGCACGCCCGTGCGGGTGCAACTGCTGGGGCAAAATCCCCCCTGGCTGGCGGAAAATGCCTGGCGCGCGGCGGCGTTGGGATCGTGGGGGGTGGATCTCAACTGCGGCTGTCCGTCGAAAACCGTCAACGGCAGCGGTGGCGGCGCGACGCTGTTGAAAGACCCGGAGCTGATTTATCAGGCCGCGAAAGCGATACGTGCGGCGGTGCCCGCCGATCTGCCGGTTTCGGTCAAGGTTCGCCTTGGCTGGGATTCTCGCCACCGCAGCCTGGAAATCGCCGATGCGGTGGAGCAGGCCGGCGCCAGCGAAATCGCGGTACATGGTCGCACCAAAGAAGAGGGCTATCGGGCCGAATGTATCGATTGGCCGGCCATCGCGGCGATCCGCCGGCGTTTACGCATTCCTGTCATCGCTAATGGTGAAGTCATGGACTGGCAAAGCGGCCAGGCGTGTCTGGACAGCTCCGGCTGTCAGGCGCTGATGATCGGGCGCGGTGCGCTCAGTGTGCCCAACCTCAGCCGGGTGGTGAAAGATCATGTGCCGCCGCTGCCCTGGCCGCAGGTGGTCCGCTTGCTGCAAAAATACAGCCGCATGGAGAAGCAGGGTGATACCGGAATGTACCATGTGGCACGTATCAAACAGTGGCTCAATTACCTGCGCAAACAGTATACCGAAGCCGATGAGCTGTTTGCGACCGTGCGCGCGCTGAAAACCTCGTCGGCGATAGGCGAGGTGCTCTGCCGCCTATCGGACCGGGCGCAATGACTTTTTACCGCGGATAATCACCTCTTTCCTGACTGCTGACGTCGCCGGGCGCTACCCTTTGCTGCGTATATGGCGCGACTGTGTCGTGAACGCCGGATCTGCTTTCTCGCTCAAAGGATGATCATGAAAGACAATACCCTGCGCAAATCGTACATATTGCAGCATTTGCCCCTGCACCTGCCCGGTCTGGAAATATCCCCGCTGTTCCGTCCCGCGACGGACAAGGCGCTACACAATGTGTGCTACACCGATTACACCTCGGCGGAAGAGTCGCGGCAAAAACATGCTCATTATGAGCATGATGAGATTGTCGATATTGATTTTATCTGGCACCCGCACGCCACATTGCAAAGCTGCGTAGCGGATCAACAACAATTCGACTGGGCGGTGGCATCGCATGTGCTGGAGCATGTCCCGGACCCGCTGGGCTGGATCCTGGAGGTGCTGGCGGTGCTTAACGTCGGCGCGGTGTTCTCGTTGGTGCTACCCAACAAACGTTATTGTTTCGACCGGTTTCGTCAAACCAGCAGCGCGGCGCAATGGCTGCAGTGGTGGTTGACCCGCCAGCGGATACCGGCGCCGCAGCAGCTTTATGATTTTCTGCGCCATTGCACCTCCGACGACGGCGAGATGTATGAGCGTTTGAAAGACTTAAGCCCTGAAGCCTACCAACAAACCCGCTGCCCGCATTACACCCAGCAGCAGGCGCTGGAGTTCGTGCTTAACGCTTGGACCACCGGCCACTATTTCGATGCCCACTGCTCGGTTTTTACTCCCGAGAGCGCCGCGGCGCTAATGGCCGAGGTGGTTGAGCTCGGTATTTTGAACGTGGCGGTGTCGGCACCCCAGCAGTATGAGGATGAGTTTTATATCCGGCTGACCAAACTGGGCGAGCCTGCGCTCTCACATCCCGGCCCGGGGGCGTCATCTTCCCCCCCTTGAACCAGCCAGATCAACAACGTATGTGGCACTGCAACCCGCGCCCGCCATACTGACGGCGCGTAGCCTGCTCTGCCGCTTCCCGCTTAACGCTTAACGCTTATCGCTTCCCGTTTACCGCGCCCCCCTTTACCATCTAGCCTTAAGCACCTGACGTTTGACGCCTGCCGGCGGGGGACCAGCCCTGGTTTTCTATTCGCAGCACGGGCCGACCCGTGCGTTGACGCGGTAAACAATTGCCACGCGCTAGGGTGTCTGCCGTATTTTGTGCGCGACCCTAATGTGGCCGCAGCCGGCCGGTAGTTGCGGCGAGACGGCCGGGCTGCGGCGCCCGCCGGCGGGTCGCGTTGTGATGAAACATGCAAAAAACGTTCATAATGATTTCTTATGACCAGGCAGAATAAAGTTATGCGCTTAAGTACGTAGTGGCGGCGAGGATCCTGTGTAACACTCTGTTTTCGGGCGGAAGTGCTGCCGGTGGGGCGTGATATCCTGCCGTGTAAAACGCCCGGGACGGGCGGTTGCGCTCAGGCAATAATAAGATCGATAAGGAAAACCGATGGCATCTTTCAGGCATTACTCCAGATTGACCAGGGCGGCAGGGGCCCTCTTGATGTTGAGCCTCGCTCCTCTGGCGGCGCAGGCGGATCAGTTGGCGGATATTCAGCGCGCGGGGGTGGTCCGCGTCGCCACGTTTGACGCCAATCCGCCGTTTGGCGCAATTGATGCCAAATCTCATCAGATTGTCGGTTATGACGTGGATTTCGCCCGCGCCATAGCCGACGCGCTAGGGGTGAAATTGGCGCTGGTGCCCACCAACCCCGCAAATCGTATCCCTTTGCTACAGTCCGGCAAAGCCGATCTGATTATTGCCGATATTACTATTACGCCGGAACGGGCACAGGTGATTGATTTCTCCACCCCGTATTTCGTCACCGGACAGCAATTTCTGGTGCCTGCCGCCGCGTCCGATAAACTCGATGACTATGCCTCGGTGCGGATAGGCGCCGTAAAGGGGACCACCGGCGAGCAGGCGCTGCATCACCGCTTCCCCAACGCCCGCGTATTGGCCTATGACGATATCCCGCTGGCGCTGTCGGCGCTGCGCAATGGCAATGTCAAAGCCATCACCCAAGACAGCACCATCCTCGCGGGCCTGCTGGCCGGCGCGCCGGATAAGGCAAATTACAAAATTTTGCCCGAATTGCTCAGTCAGGAGGACATCGGCATCGGCGTTAAAAAAGGGGAGGGCGCGCTGCTGGCGGCAATTAATCAGCAGCTGATTGCGCTTGAGCAGAGCGGTAAAGCAGCGCAGATTTACAACAGCTGGTTCGGGCCGCAGTCGCCCGCGCCGCAGCCGCGTTCGTTCACTTTGACCTGCCGATAACAGGCGCTACCGTGGTGAAGTCATTTAATGTACCGGCGGCAACCTTGCCGCCGGGGACGGGCGACGTTCCAGCCGCTGTGGAGTTTCGTCGGGTAAGCAAAGCGTTCGGCCAGCAGTCGGTGTTGCGGAATATCAATTTACGGGTTAACGCGGGGGAAGTTGTGGCCATCTGCGGGCCGTCAGGCTCCGGTAAGTCCACGCTGATCCGCCTTATCAACCAGCTTGAAACCCTGAGCAGCGGCGAGATTTTCATTCATCAACGTCCCACCGCCGGCCTGAAAGGTCGGCAGCTGCGGGCGCTACGTACCGGCATCGGCTTTGTTTTTCAGCAGTTTAACCTGTATAGCCATCTCACCGCGCTGGAGAATGTTGCGCTGGCCCTTATCAAAATTCAGGGGTTGAGCGTGGCCGCGGCGCACCAGCACGCGCGGGAGAAGCTGCGGCAGGTGGGTTTGGCGGACAAGACACCCTTTTTTCCCCATCAACTTTCTGGCGGCCAGCAGCAGCGGGTGGCTATCGCACGCGCGCTGGCCACCGATGCCGATATTATTTTATTTGATGAACCCACCTCGGCGCTGGATCCCGAGATGATTGGCGAAGTGCTGGCGGTCATGCGCGATTTGGCCGGCAGCGGGATGACCATGATCGTGGTCACCCACGAAATGCAGTTTGCGCGTGAGATAGCCGATCGGGTGGTGTTCATGGACGGCGGCGAGATTCTGGAACAGGCCAGTCCAGCGCGCTTTTTCACTCGGCCGCAGCATCCGCGCGCGTGGCGGTTTCTGGAAAGAGTGCTGTCGCCCCTCGGCGCCGGGGAGCCAACACCTTTATGATGTGGCATCCTGATTGGGCCGGTGTGTTGAGCGGTCCGCCGCTGGCGTGGATTGGTACCGGTTTTGTCACCACATTGCTGGTGACGTTGGCGGGTTCGCTGTTGGCGACGGTCATCATGTTGCTGTTGCTGGCGCTGCGCATGATGCCGGGCCGGGCCGGGCGCCTGCTGGTGGCGGGCTGGGTTTCACTGTTTCGCAATACGCCGTTACTGGTACAGCTTTTTTTCTGGTATTTTGCCGCCTGGAGTGCGTTGCCCATCGGCTGGCGCGATTATTTGGTCGATGATCATCGCTGGGCGATGCTGCCGGGCAATGTGCCCTGGCTGACGCCGGAGTTCCTCTGCGCCGCCTGGGGACTGGGCATGTTTAGCGCCGCTTACCTGCTGGAAGAGCTGCAGGCGGGGTTAAACGCCCTGCCTGCAGGGCAGCGCGAAGCGGCGATTGCGCAGGGTTTCAGCCGTCTGGCGATGCTGCGTTACATCCTGCTGCCGCAAGGGGTGCGTAACGCCTGGCAACCGATGGTCGGACAATACCTCAACTTGATGAAGCTTTCTTCTCTGGCATCGGCGATAGGTTTTAGCGAGTTAACGTATTACATCAGCCAGATCGAAAGTTACAATGCCCATGCGTTGGAGGGTTTCGCCGTCGGTACCGTGCTTTATCTGCTGTTGGGGCTGGCGATGGGCGCCGCCCTGCTGCGGCTGGGCCCGCGGCCGCCCGGGCGCCGCCGGCGGGAGGCCAGCCATGAATTTTGATTGGTCGGTGATTCTGGATAATCTGAACTATCTCCTCTGGGGACGGGCGGCGGAAGGGGAACCCGGCGGCCTGCTGCTGACTATCATGATAGCGCTTGGCGCCGGCGTCATCGCCCTGGCGCTGGGGGTAATATTGGCAGCGGTGGCTTGGCGTTACTCCGGCTGGCCGCGCCGCTTACTGTTTGTCTGGGCGGAGCTTATCCGCGGTATCCCGCTGATTTTTGTTATTTTCTGGCTTTACTTCCTGCTACCGGTGGCGTTCGGCCATTCGCTGCCCGGCGCGGTGACCGTGACGCTGGCGCTGGCGTGGTTTACCTCCGCGGCGGTCATGCATGCGACGCTGGCCGGGCTGCGGGCGTTGCCGACAGGTCAGGTGGAGGCCGGGCTGGCCAGCGGCCTTAGCCATGGGCAGGTCCTGCGGCTGATTTTGTTGCCCCAGGCGTGGCCGAATGTGTTGCCCTCCTGGACCGGGCTGCTGACGTCACTGATTAAGGATACGTCGTTGGCCTTTATCGTTAACGTACCGGAGCTGACTACCGTGGCAGGTCAGGTTAACAGCCGGCTGCAGATTTATCCGGCCGAGATCTTTTTGCTGATTGGCGCGCTGTATTATGTCCTGTGCGCCTCGCTCACGGCGCTGGCGGCGTGGGCCGCTCGCAGCGTCGGCGCTGGCCGTTAGCCATCCCGGGACATTTTGGGGGGTGTTACGCTCGGGTCTTGCGCGCTGCCTGCTGAAATGGCTAACGTCTGACGGTTGACGCCTTCTGCCTGCCGGCTAACGCCTGCCGGCGCAAGGCGTCGTTTTTGGCGGTAAGGAAACAACCGCCCAAGGGGGCTATTCATTTGGCTGCAGCCACAGGCGCAGCAAGGCGGTCAATTGTTGACGCTGTGCCACATCAAGCGGCGCCAACAGCCGTTGTTCATTCGCCACATGAGCGGTCAAGGCGTGGTCGATTAGCGTCAGCCCGGTGTCGGTCAATCCCACTTTACAGCTACGGCGATCGTGTTCATGGGGTTTGCGGTATATCAAGCCGCGCTCCACCAGTTTGTCGAGCCGCACCGACATCGCGCCGGAGGACAGCATCAGCGTCTGATACAAACGGGTGGGCGTCACCTCTTCCCCGCTGCGGCGCAACGTGGCGAGAATATCAAATTCCACCGGCTCCAGGCCCGCGCTGGCATGGAGCGCGTTAACCTGAGTGCTTAACAAGTCATTCATTCTGACGAGACGGCCAACCAGCCCCATTGGCAGGCAATCCAAATCCGGGCGCTGGTTGCGCCACTGTTCCAGTACGCGGTCGACATGGTCCTGGTTCATGGCTTCTCCTGTCGAGATAATGACCAAAATATACTTGAGACATCGATAAATTTCCAGCATTATATCTTTTGTAAAAGATACTTTTTGGAAAGCTATAATGCCTCTTTTTCTTGCCTTGCTGGCCCCGATATTGTGGGGCAGCACTTACGCGACTGTCGGCCTGTTTCTGCAAGATCAGTCGCCCGTTTGGGTGGCGGTCTGGCGTGCGCTGCCCGCCGGCATCCTGCTGTTGTTGATCCATCCCGCGAAACCGCCGTTGCCGGCGAAAAAAATGCTGCTGTTAAGCTTTTGCAATATCGCGGCCTTTTTTTTCCTGCTGTTTATCGCCGCGTACCGGTTACCGGGATCGGTAGCCGGCACCTTGAGCGCCACCATGCCGCTGCAGGTAATGCTGCTGCGCTGGCTGCAGGAAGGGAAAAAGCCGTCTTGGTGGATGGCGTTGCTATCGCTGGCGGGTATCGCCGGGGTAGGGTTATTGCTCAACCCCTCGTCGTCGCCAGATCCTATCGGCGTTGCCGCGGCGCTGGCGGCAACGCTGTTGATAGCCCAATCCACCTTGTGGATGAGCCGTTGGCAGTATCGGGATGCGTTAGCGCTGACCGCTTGGCAACTGCTGCTCGGCGGCCTGATGCTGCTGCCGGTAGCGCTGGTGCTGGCCGGGCCGCCGAGTTTGCCACGGCCGCACGCCTGGCCGGGGCTTGTGTGGCTGGTGTTGGCCAACAGCGCGCTGGCGTATTGGTGCTGGGTCCGGGCGCTGGACCGCTTTGGTCCCGCGGTGATGTCGATGGTATCGTTGCTTAATCCTCTCAGCGCGGTATTGCTGGGGGTGATGTTGTTGCCGGAACGGCTGTCGTGGCCGCAATGGCTAGGCATCATAGTGATTTTGCTGGCGGTGATGTTAATGAAAATACCGTCCCCGCTGCGCCGTCCCGTGCGCCACCTTGCAGCGAAAGACACCCCGCCCGCGTGCGCGGGCCGAAAAAGCCCGGGCCGGTGCCTCGTGCGCCCCAACGGCGCCAAGTCGGGGCACCGATCATAACTTCCGCGACCGGTGCACCTTGCGCCCCAGCGGCGCTCGATCGGCGGACCGGTCACGACTTCCAATCGTGCGCCCCAACGGCGCACGATTGGGGGACCGGCCATAGCTCCGCGATCGGTGCGCCGCCGCGACTATTTTTTACTGCCGGTACGGATCACCGCCGCAATCCGGTTGGCGATGTCCTGCTCATCGCCGAGATAATAGCGTTTGCGCGGCTGATTATCGCTATCGAATTCGTAAACGATTGGTACACCGGTCGGAATATACAGCGCCGTCAGCGCATCCTCTTCCAGACCGTCCAGATATTTGACCAGCGCCCGGATGACGTTGGAATGTGATACCAGCAGCACCTGTTCTCCACGCTGCAGTCGGGGTGCGATAACCTCATGCCAGTAGCCCACCACCCGTTGCTCGGTCGCTTCCAGGCTCTCGCTAAACGGCTGGGTTAACGCGGACAACGTACGGTAGCGGGCATCGTAGCCCGGATGGCGCGGGTCGTCCGGCGGGAGCGGCGGCGGCGAGGCCCGGTAGCCGCGCCGCCAGGCCATGACCTGATCATGGCCGTAGCGTTCGGCGGTCAGCGCTTTGTTTAATCCTTCCAGCGCGCCGTAATGGCGCTCGTTCAGCCGCCAGCTTTTGTCCTCGGCCAGCCAGCTCTGATCAAGCTCATCGAGCAGCAACCAGAGTGAATGCACGGCCCTCAGCAGCACCGATGTACAGGCGAAGTCGAAACGGTAGCCGTGCTGTTTTAGCAGCCGCGCTGCCTCGATAGCTTCGATTCGTCCCCGTTCGGTTAATGCGACATCGGTCCAGCCGGTAAACCGGTTTTCATGGTTCCACAGACTTTCGCCGTGGCGCACAATGACCAGACGTTTTGCGGCCGTCGCCGTCGTAGCAGGCGTTGTTATCATAATCGTTCAGGTATCCGGCGGGCAAAGGCGCCACATCATCGTTCGGCAATTCGGATCGGTGGCCAGCTCATCATTAACAAAATTACGTCAGCAGAGTATGGCGTATATGACTACTATAATATCAGTCTTTCTATACAAATCTTGACATGAAAGCCATCCGTGCGGCGCCAAGGCAGGTCAATGTTAACGCTTGCCTGCCTGTGCCCGGAAAGGTTTTTTTTCCTATCGGTACCGTTCAGGAGCAGTCATGCTACGTCGTCTTATTTCCTTACCGGGCCTAACCGGTTTGCTGGTGTGTGTCTGTGGCTTGTTTTTTTTGGTGGTTGGACTGTGGCTGCTGGCGCTGGGCGGTTCCGCTTATTATCTACCGGCCGGCATTTTGTTGAGCTTGAGCGGTTTCTTTATTATCGAACGGCGCTTGATGGGGTTGTGGATTTATTGGCTGACGTTTGTGCTAACCGCGTTGTGGGGACTGTACGAGGTCGGTCTGGACGGTTGGAAACTGATGCCGCGTCTGCTGTTGCCGGCGGTGCTCGGGCTGTGGTGCAGTATGCCGTTTATCGTCCGGCCGCTGACGTCGTCGCGTCGACAGCGCGTGCTGGCCGCCGTCGCCGGGCTATTTTATCTGCTGGCCGGCGCCGGCGTGATCGGCGCCGGCTACCTGACCAGCGAGCGTCTTTACGTTCAGCATGCGCCGCTGCCGGCGGCGGCGAAGAGCGCGCAAGAGGAGGCCGGGCGCAATGATTGGCACTATTATGGCCGCACGCCGAGAGGGGAACGTTACTCGCCTCTGACACAGCTTACCCCCGCCAACGTTGCCGGTCTGACGCCCGCCTGGGCGATTCATACCGGCGATGTCATGCAGCCGGGGGAAGATAAAAAAGGGCGCGAGTTCAATTTTGAAGCCACGCCGATTAAAGTGGCCAATCGGCTTTATTTGTGCACGCCACACCGGCAAGTACTGGCGCTGAATGCGACCACCGGCAAAACCCTGTGGTCCTATGATCCCCATAACGACACCCGCGCCAACGAGTATCTTGCCTGCCGTGGCGTGGCGTATTACGCCTCACCCACTCCTGCGGGTGCCCTCTGCGATCGGCGTATTATCACCACTACCGCCGATGCCAAGCTTATCGCTCTTGATGCCGACACCGGCCGGTTATTCGAGGATTTCGGCGCCGGCGGCAGCGTGAGCTTGACCGATCGGATGGGCAAGGTGCCGCCGGGCTTTCATTTCATCACCTCTCAACCGCTGGTGGTCAACGATCGCGTGGTGCTCGGCGGCTGGATCTATGATAACCAGGCGCGCGGCGAACCTTCAGGGCATAGGTATCTACACATTTATCGTGATACCTGTTATTACTTTGCAGAATGATTTCAACCTATCTGTTGGCGGGATTGACTCTCGCCTTACCCGCCGATATCAGACGCTGGTTAAACAGCATATGA
>NZ_FRDB01000219.1 GCF_900143145.1 Candidatus Sodalis sp. SoCistrobi | reverse complement strand
GCTCATTGAGTTGACTGAAGCTAATTCGCTTATTATTCAGAAAACGCCAGACAGCTTGGGTAGTTGCGAAAGTTGATTTTTGAGCACTTGCGAGGTCTTTAACCGCAGAAGCAAGAAGAGCCGCGGGTGTCATATGCTGTTTAACCAGCGTCTGATATCGGCGGGTAAGGCGAGAGTCAATCCCGCCAACAGATAGGTTGAAATCATTCTGCAAAGTAATAACAGGTATCACGATAAATGTGTAGATACCTATGCCCCTTGTGCGGGCCGCTGTTGCAGCCCGCTAATCACTTCCGCTCTTCTCGTCTGACAACACCCCGCCCTGACCGCCGCCCTTTGGCGCGGCGGCCATCGCGTCATCACTGCCCGGCTGCCAAAAAAGCCGCCATGGCGTTTGAGGTTCATGCACCTTGCCTTCCCACGTCACGAACACCCCCAGCGCCGCAATGAGTTGGTCATTATAAAACAGCAGCGGCGTGCTGCCGCGCCGCCACGGTGGGATGTCCAGCTCTTGCCAGATTTTTTTCAACGTTCGCCCGCGGCGACGTCCTACGATATACAATAGGCCAGCTACGGCGCCGAATCGCACCGATACCCGCTCGCCGGACAGCGGTGCACGCACGACAGCCACCGGCGCCGCGCTACCGTTCTCCACCGGGCGTCGAAGGAGGGTTCCGAGCCTCGCGGGCAACATAAGCCGTTCATTTTCCAGCGGCCAATGGAACACTGCTTCGGGGTCAATTAGCGGCGCCAAACGTGGCACCACATAAAGACTGTCGCGAAAGCGCCGCACCAACCAGTCGTCGAGCTGCAGTTGCGCAACGGCGTCGCGCCGACTAAGCGCCACCTCCTGCCATAGGCGTGCCAATTGCGCCCGTGCGGGCATTCTCACGCCCCGGCTGGCCAGCCAGCGGCGTAACACCGCCGCGCGCTTGCCCTCGCTCATCGTCGTTAGCGCCGTCAAACGTAATGACCCGTCCGGTGCGATGACATCGGCCAGCGTATCCGCCAGCAGTTCGTCCAGCAGCTGTTCCTGCTCGGCGCAAAGCTGCGCGCTGCGCGCTGCGGCATCGGCAAAGTGCGGCCAGCGCTGCCGCAAGGGCGGCAGGATGCGCAGGCGCAAAAAATTGCGATCGAACCGCGGATCGCTATTGCTGTCGTCTTCTATCCAGCGAAGCCCGCGCGCCTGGGCATAGGCCTCTAGCTCCGCCCGGCTGAAGTCCAGCAATGGCCGCACCAGACGGCGGCCTTGATACGGCGCATCCGCCGCCATCGCCGCCAGACCGGCCGGCCCGCTGCCGCGTTTTAGCGCCAGCAGCAGCGTCTCCGCTTGATCGTCCTGGTGCTGGGCGGTAAGCAGCACCTCATCCCCCGCCAGCGCCGCCGTCAGCGACCGATAACGCGCGTCGCGCGCCGCCGCCTCGATGCCCTCCGGCGTCTCATTGATGACGACATGCCCCACACTGAAGGCGACGTCGCGCTGACGACATGCCTGCGCGCAGTGCGCGGCCCACGCATCTGCGTGACGGCTTAAAGCGTGATGGACATGCACCGCCCGCAGCGTTAACGCCGGCACGCCCTCGCCGCCGGGGAGGCCGTCGCCATCGCGTAGCGCGGCGAGGGCATCCAGCAATACCGTGGAATCCAGACCGCCGCTGAACGCCAGCAACAGGGCGCGGTAAGGCGCGACGCGGCCGGCGACGCGACGGCGCAGCGCCTGCACCAGCCCCTCGGCATCAGGCTTCATACAGCTCCAGCGGTAAGCGATCGGGATCGGTGAAGAAGGTAAATTTTTTGCCGGTCAGCGCATCGACCCGCACCGGCTCGCAGGCTACGCCGGCGGCAACGAGGCCGGCAATCGCCTCCTCAATATCGGCGACGCTAAAGGCTAAATGCCGCAATCCCTGAGCTTCCGGCCGACTCAGCCGTGCCGGCGCGCCGGGAAAAGAGAACAACTCGATAAGGTATTGCCCGTGCAACGCCAGATCACCTTTCCAGGAGTCCCGTTCGGCACGGTAGTGTTCGCCAATAAGCGTAAAACCCAGTACCTGACAGTAAAAGGTTTTACTGCGCGCGTAATCGCTGGCGATAATGGCAATATGGTGCATCCGCTGTAGGCTAATCATGTGTTAAGGTTCCCGTCTTTCATCTGCTTATTGGCGAAAACGGCCCGCCCGGCAGCGCAGTCGTGCCCGCGGCCGGCTTGCCCGCCTTTTTATCAATTTTAGCGCGCGCCGTACAGACCCGGCCTGCCATCATCCCTAAGCCGTTTCCCGGCTGGCGGTTTCTTTCAGCACCCGCACCCGGTACTCCCCCTCTTCGGTCAGTTCGGCGCCGTGGATATCGGTCTCAAAACCCGGATAGTGCTGGCCGATTGAACACAGCATTAACAAGAAATCGAGCACCGCGCGGCTGCGTTCGGTAATCATCTCACCGGGCATCACTACCGGCACTCCCGGCGGATACGGCAACAGCATATTGGCAGAGATGCGGCCGACCATTTGCGACAGCGCTATGGTTTCCACGTTGCCGCGCACCTGCTGTTGAAACGCGGCGTAGGGCGTCATTTTCATCTCCGGCAGCACCGCGAAGGCATTGAGCATCAACTGCGGCAGATGATGCTGGCGGATTAAATGGTGAATACCCTGCGCCAAATCCTGTATGCGCATATGGCGATAAAAATCAGGATCTTCCGCGTACAGGTCCGGCAGCATATTGCGCACCCGCAGATTGAGATCGTAGGCGCGTTTGAACTCGGTCAGGCCGCGCAACAGGCTCATCGCCTTGGTTTTATCAATACCGATACTGAACAGGAACAATAAATTGTAGGGGCCGGTTTTCTCCACCACTACGCCGCGCTCGTCGAGAAATTTAGCCACCAGCGAGGCCGGGATCCCCTCCGGCGCCATGTCGCCTGCCTCATCCATACCCGGCGTCAGGATGGTCACCTTGATGGGATCGAGATACATATGTTCGGCGTCAGCATCGCGAAATCCATGCCACGGCGCGCCCGGCTCCACCGGCCAGCAGACCGCGTCTTCAATTATCTCGGGCTGCCAGATATCGAAAAACCAGCCCTCCGACTCCTGACGTAAACGCTGGACCTCCTTGCGAAAATGCAGCGCCCGCTCAATGGAGCGTTGGATAAGCCGGCGCCCCGGTTTACCCCGCACCATCGCCGCCGCCATTTCGATGGAGGCGACAATGCCGTAATGGGGCGAGGTGGTGGTGTGCATCATGTACGCTTCGTTAAAGGTGCGTTCATCATAATCACCCTTAATATGGATAACTGAGGCCTGTGAAAAGGCAGCCAGCAATTTGTGCGTCGATTGTGTCTCGAAAATGACTTTATCGGGGGTTCGCTCGCCGCTCATGCCGCTTTTGCCGCGATAGATGGGATGAAAATTGGTGTACGGCACCCAGGCGGAGTCGAAATGGATTGACGGCACGGCCAGCGTCTGTTTGATGTATTGCGTGTTATACAGCAGGCCATCATAGGTCGAATTGGTAATCACCGCATGCACCGGCCAGCTGGCCTGCGGGGTGGCCGCCACTTTCTCCGCGATACTTGCGCGACTGAACTGGCGCTGCGGAATACCGCCGAGGATGCCGTAGGCGTTGCGGCTCGGCGTCAGGTAAATCGGCACCACATCGCTCATCATCAGCAGATGGGCCAGCGACTTGTGGCAGTTGCGATCGATAAGCACCGTGCTACCGGCGGGACTGGCGTACATTCCTACGATTTTGTTAGAGGTGGAGGTGCCATTAGTCACCATATAACTTTGTTCCGCGCCGAAGGTACGGGCAATATATTCTTCCGCCTCCAGATGAGGTCCGGTATGGTCCAGCAGCGATCCCAGCTCAGTCACGGAAATCGAGACATCCGCCTTTAGCGTATTGCCGCCAAAGAAGTCATAAAACAGGCTACCCACCGGACTTTTTTGATAGGCGGTACCGGCCATATGGCCCGGCGTACAGAAGGTATATTTTCCCTCTTCGACATAATGGAACAGCGCCTTGGTCAGCGGCGGCATGATGGCGTCAATATATTCAGCGGTATATTGTCGGATACGCTGGCTGATATCGGCGGCGGCGTTTAATCCGTACTCGAAAAAATACAGCTCCATGCGCATTTCATTGGCACTGACGTCAAGCACCGAGTGGGTGCTAATAAACGCATACAGCGGCAGGTATTCGTTAATCTCATTAATCGCCAGGCAAAGATCCATGCCATATTGTTCCCAGTCGAAAATAATCCCTGCGATGCGCGGGTTTTGCTCGAGTAAGGTCAATAAATCCTGGCTGCCGGTAGGATAGACGATGTGATAGCCTTGGTCGGTCAGCGCCTGTGCCAATTCCCGTACGGGTTCGGCTTTGTAAAATACCTGATCCGGCAAAAGTATCGCAATAATGTTCATTCAGCGGGTAATGACTCCAATTAGTAGAACATGTGTTTTTCGATGAAGGCTCCGATGACTTTTTCGTGGATCTCGACAGAGCGCGAGAAGCAAATCGTTTTACGCGCCAGTCGTTTAATGCGGGTACGGAGCG
>NZ_FRDB01000110.1 GCF_900143145.1 Candidatus Sodalis sp. SoCistrobi | reverse complement strand
TCAACGATCTGCTCTTTAACTCCCGGCTTTCGCGCTTCATAGCGGTAGGTAAGCTGGAATACACGGTGACAGCACTGACACCGGAAGCGTTCGCGCTTAGTTGGACTAAGGCCATGTCGATAAATTTCATCTGAATGGCAGCGAGGACAATGAACAGAAACTGTAACCACGTGGAAACCTCAAATAGAGGCAGAATATCACAAAAGTCAACTATTTGAAGGCATTACCACGTTTTTTTCCTACTGGGGGCAAATTGCCACGATTGAGAGGAGATGCCCGTGCCGAAGAGGGATTTCTTTTATCGGTTTGGTTAATAGAGGATGGTTCTACTGTAGTAGTGCCAGGCCCAGAAATGTTTGAAGGTTTCATTTTTATACCACTGTAATTTAATGATTACCTTATTAATAATTATTAAATTACATAAAACAATAAAAACGACTGCTCAGCTTATGATTCCTCTTATTGGAAAATATAGCGGCAAATTAATTCCGAATCAACCATCAAATTTCCTTTGCGTTTGTAAGTGTAAAAGATATCAACATCCTGTAAATGATGATTTTATCTGTGAGCGCGGATATTATAGGCTGAGAAATAAATTGTGTTTTTTCTGCCGAACCCAATGCGGTTTTCAAATTGAAAATAATCATTTTCCTTTCGGTTTTTAGAGTCACTTTGGCAGCAACCACAAGGCTTAAGATTTTTATGTCATATCATTAATTTTAACAATTCTGTTTATCTTGAATGGTAATTATAATCGAATGAAGTTTAAGTTGAATCGTGCCAGCGAATAACAAGAGCCAGAAAAATAGGTTAGTTCAAACGGTAATACCGTTACCAACGACAATCATCCGCACCTCAAGGTTTAGCGAAACATCGCATTGCAAAACAAAGGGGAGTTACCACTCGTTGCGATGCGGCCTAAGCGAGAAACTACAGCAGGACAGAGACATCGCACTGCGCATTACGCATGCCATTGTCAGAAATTATACAAAATAGCATCGCTGTGAGATTAGTCGCCTGAAAAGGACCACGCTAAGGACCAAGCTTTCGATTTCCGCTTGTATGACAATTAAAATGTAAGCGTGGGCTAAAATGTCTGAAGGGGGGGACTTTGTATTTAAAATAGATAATTCTACACCCTCTTTTTAATAATGGTGTGCTGTAGAATAGTAGATTTTAGCAATCTGGCGTTCAGCGCCAGCGCGCCGCTTGCTCAAACATAGCGTATTTGCGTGCCGCGCCGATGACCGATGACCTTTGGCAGCGGCTAAATGCGCTATACGCCCCAAGCAACTTACCCACTCACATTACCCTGGGCGAAAACATCTTACGCCCAGCACTAGACAACGTGCGGCCATCAGACCAAGCAAAAACAGGCAAGATAAACTATCCTTGCCTGTCTGGCTATTTATTGGCCCTGCATTTCACCGCAACGACGAGTTATTCCTTACCCCGGGGCGCCCCCCTTAACCGGCCTGACTGTCGGTCTCGGTCAAGGCCGTTGACGGTGGTGCGGCCTGCTCGGCGCCAAAGCCGCGCAGCCCGACCACGTGCACATGTTCCTGATTATTGAACACCTTGCGCACCAGTTTATACGTCGTCCCCTTCTCCGGGCTGATGTTTTCCGGCGCGGCGATAATCAGCTGCATCTGCAACCGGTCGCACAGCTCGAACAGCGTGGCGATAGATTTGGCATCCAACCGCGCCGCCTCATCGAGGAATAACAACCGACATGGCGAAATATCTTTGCCACGCAAGCGGCTGGACTCTTCTTCCCAGCTTTGCACCACCATCACCAGAATCGACATACCGGTGCCGATGGCCTCGCCGGTGGACAACGCCCCGCTCTCCGCGCGCAGCCAGCCATCGGCGCCGCGGTTGACCTCTACTTCCATTTCCAGATAGTTGCGATAATCTAGCAACTCCTCGCCGACCGTCTGCGGCGTGCGCTGCCCCAGATCGATTTGCGGGTTCAGCCGCTGATACAGCTTGGCCAACGCTTCGGAAAACGTCAGGCGCTGGCTGCTGAACAGATCCTGATGTTGCTCTTGCTGTTCGCTCAACACATCCAGCAGCGTCGCATGGGCTTCGCGCACGCTGACGTTCAGGCGCACGCTCTTCACCTGGCCGAAACTGACCGCCTGCAGCCCCTGATTGAGCATCCGAATACGGTTTTGCTCGCGCTGGATGGTTTTGCGGATAATGTTGGCCACGCTTTTGGAACTGATGGCCAGCTTTTGCTCGCGGGCAGTCAACTCTTCCGTCAGGCGATTGAGCTCGATTTCCATTTGCTCGATAGCTTCGACCGGATCGTCGGTGCGAATAATATCCTGGCGGATACGCTCGCGCAGATGTTGGTAAACGGCAATGAAAAATTGGATCTTGCGCTCCGGTCGCTTGGGATCTTCCGACAGCCGCAGTACATCGCGCAGGTGCTCATTGTCCGCCACCGCCAGACGCAGCGCCCCCAGTGCTTTATCCGACATGGAACGCAGTTCCTCCGCTTCCATATAGGCCAGTTCGCGGCGGTGCAGGCGGCGCTCAACGCCATTTTCTTTGACCAGCCGCAGCACCGCGCACCAACCGGCCTTGGCGCTGACCACTTGCTCGCGGGTCTGATAATAGTCACGCTCCAGCTTGCGCAATTTCTTTTGCAAGGCATCCATTTCCGCCTCGCAGAATGTCAGCTGTTTTTCCAACTGATTACGGCGACCGCGGTTCTGGCTCAGGGCCATATGCAGTTGATCCCGGCGTTCGCGGGCGCGGGCCTCGGCATTGGCGTCGGCCTGCACGCCGATGTCGTGCAACTCCTGCATCAGCTCTTTCAGCATATCCTGCTTGGCGTCAAAGGAGCTCTTCAGCGATGCCTGCACCTGACTGAATTGCGTCAGCTGGGCCTGATGAGCGCGCAGCGCATCGCGCGCCTGGCTGCGTTCAGCTTCCGCCCGTTCCAGACGCTGACGCAGTTTATCGTTCAGATCGGTATTTTCACTCAGCATGCCGGCGGAATCGGAGTAGCTGAAGTGGGTGCGGCGTTGCACCACTTCCGTCAGGGCGAAAGCCTGTTGCCGCGCCTGACGCTGGGTCTGCTGCGCCTGCTCGTAGTCGGCGCGCAGTTGTTCGTGCTGCTCGGGGTCGCTTTGCAGCACCGCCGCCAGCGGCTCCAGCTGATCCAGCGCCTTTTGGTGCTGACTTAAATAGCGCGCCGCTTCCTGGGCATCCTGCCAATCGGCCTGCACCGTTTCCAGCCGGTCTTGCAGGGTGTCATCCAGCAGGACGCCCAGTCGGGGGATAAGCCGATTAAGCAGTTGCAGCCCTTCGCGCGCCTGATCGTAGTGCTGCCGGCTTTGCTGATTCTGGCCGTGGTGATCGCTGAGCTCGCGTTCCAACTCACCGCGCCGGCCATTCAGCGTGCGCATCTCCGCTTCCGGGTCTGGCTCAAACGCCACCGCCAAATGCGCGCCGATAAAACGGCTAAAGGCCTGATGCTGACGCTGGATTTTTTGCACGTCAAACGACAGCGTGGCGTAGCGTTCCGCCAGCACGTCCCGCTCGGCGCTGAGTTTTTCCAACCGGCTTTCGCGCGCGGCGCCGCCAAACAGCGGCACCGCAGGAAAGCGCGAGTAACGCCACTGGCGGTCCGCCACTTTGACCAGCACCGCGCCTTCCAGCTCTTCCACGCCAAACACGTTGTCGTCAAACGACTGCGGATCCCCTTCAATCAGATAGAGATCATCCGGACAATCTTCCAACCCGTCCAATTGTTCCCGCACCCGCGACAAATCCGGCACGACAATCGCGTGGCGGGACGGGCCGTACAGCGCCGAGAAATACGGCGCGTCGTCAAGCGTCACGTCGTCATAGATTTCCGACAGCAGCACGCCGCCAAAACGCTCGGCCAGCGTTGTCAGGCGGGCGTCCTCGGTGCCCCCCGGCTGGCTGAGGCGCTCAATCTGCGCCTCGATGCGCCGCTTGCGTCCCGCGACCTCGTCGCGTTCCACGGTGGTTTCCCGCTCGCGCTCCAACAGGAGCTGCATGGTATCCGTCACCTGACGACTGCTGGTCAACGCTTCGCCGCTTTGCTCGCTCAGTGCCGTTAAGGCATCCTGCGCCGCCAGCCAGGCCGGCGCACGCGCGATGAGCTGTTCAATACGGGCGGTCACCTGCTCCAGCGTCTGGCGCAGCGCGAGGCGACGTTCGCCGGCCTCGGACACCGTCGCCGACAGCGTTTCGACCCGCGCCTCCAGCTCCTGCTGCACCGCGTCGAGCTTCTCGGCGGGATAATCCTGACCCATGCGCTGGCAAAATTCCTGCAGCAGCCGTTCGGCGTCTTGTTGTTCGCGCAGCCGCTGTTCCAGTTCATTGAGCTGGCTGCGCAACGCCTGCAGCCGCTCCGCCTGATGACGTTGCGACGCGGCGTCACGAATCAGTTCCCGCGCCGTTTGCCAGGCGTCGCTGCGGCTGACCTGACCGGCAATGTTTACCACCAACCCGTAGGCCTGTTCAAAACGGCTGCTGGCCGCCTCTGCCATATTCAGTTTTTGCTCAAAACCCAGCAGCCGCTCGGTGGCTTCCTGTTCGCGCTCTTGGTACATAGCCAAGGTCGGCGCGGCCTCTTCCCATGTCAACGCCGGAAGCGCGCACAGTTCGCGGGCGCGATCCAGGGCTTGCAGCGCCTGCTGGAATTGGATAGCGCGCGTTTGTTGCACATCCAGCGCCTGCTGATAGTCAGCCAGCTGGCTTTTCAGTTCATCCACCTCAAGCTCGGCCGCCTCCCGCCGCGCTTCGTTCTCCTGCTGCTGCTCGGCAGACTCGGCCACCACCTCATTTTGTTCTTCCAGCCGGAAGGTCAGCTCCTCCAGATCCTCCTGGTAGCGGCCGATTTTTTCCTGCTGGCGCATCGCGGTTTGCACCAGATTAAGATGATCGCTGGCGGCCTGATAATCGGTTTCCAAATCAGACTCACCGCCGCTGATTTCCGCCAGTTCCCGGGCCATATCGACGTGACGATACTGTTCGGAGGCCAATTGCTTGCGGCTGCCGAACAAGTCCCGGCGCAGGGTCAGGGCATCGTCCAAATGCACACGCCGTTCGTTGGCGTGGCGCATATAATCCGCCGCCACGTAGGCGGTGGCTTCGGAAATCAGATGTTTGAATAAATCCCGATCCGATTGGGTCACGCGGATCGCCTCAAGCGTCAGGCGGTTTTCGCGCAGCGCCGCTTCCATGTCCTGGAACGCTTTCCGTACCCCGCTGTTTTCCGGCAGCAGATAGTCGCGTAGCGATCGGGTAATCGCGCTGGAAATACCGCCGTACAGCGATGCCTCGATGAGGCGATAGTATTTACTGCGATCCGCGCTGGAACGCAGCCGGCGCGGCACCACGCCCAGATCGAACATCAGCGAGTGATAATCGGTGATGGAATTGAACTGTTTAAACAGGACGCCCTCAATTGCCTCGACCCGCTCTTTCAGCTCCTGCAGCGGTAACACCCGCGCCTGACGATCGCCCACCGTCATCGTCAGGATCTCGGTGGGGGTCACTTTGACCGGCAGCCCCTGGATCATGAACGGTTTGATGTCCACTTTGCGGTCGCGGCCGGCTATTTGTTGCAGGCGAACGCCCACCAGCACGCGCTGGTGGCGGGAGTTGACGACTTCCAGCGCCGAATAGCACACCCCGGCGCGCAGTTTGCCGTGCAGACCTTTATCGCGCGAGCCGCTGGTGGCGCCGGCTTCGGTAGTATTGCGAAAATGCAGCAGGGTCAAATCTGGAATAAGGGCGGTAATAAACGCCGCCATGGTGGTGGATTTCCCCGCGCCGTTACCGCCGGACAGGGTGGTGACCAACGCATCCAGATCAAACGTCCGGGCGAAAAAGCCGTTCCAGTTGACCAGCGTCAGTGAGCGGAATTTGCCACGTTCAATCATGCCTGTTCATCCTCGGGGCCATCCGCACTTTCGCCGGCGAGCGCCTCGTTTTCATCGTTATCATCCTGTTCATCGCCGAGCGACAGGGCGTTTTCCAGCGGCATCGCTTCGCCGTCGCGAATCATCCGCAGTTGCGCTTCACGCGCATCATCGCCGGTGCGCACATCGGCGCCGAAGCGGAATACGGATTCGGTAATGCGGAACTTGCTGGCGTCGTTGCCCATAAACCAAACCATGCCCAACCGGCGCAGCCGGTGAAGGGAGGCGCGCACTTTTTCCTGCAGCTTCTGCCTGTCCAGATCCGAGCCGGTGGAGCGTTGGTTCACCAGTTTCAACAGTTTATTTTCATCGGCCAGGCTCAATAGTTCATCGTACAGTTCCTGCTGGCTGAAAATGCCTTCGTGTGCCAGCCGTTCGGGACTCAGGTACAGATAACACAGAATTTTGCCCACCATCATGTCCAGCGCCGACAGCACCGAACGCGGAATCAGCGTAGTGGAACGCGGGCGCAGGTAGAAAAAGCCTTCCGGCGCGCGCAGCAGCTCTACGTTATAACGGCGGTAAAAGCCCTCCAGCTCTTCCTGAAAATCCATCAGGAAGGCATGACTATCCAACTCCTCAATGCCTATGTGGCGGCCGGAGCGAAGTTGACTGTCCAGCGCCGGAAACAAGGGGTTGGACAGCGCCTTCGCCAGTTTTACCGGCAAACTTTCTTCAATACTCATCGATGACATGGGCCTGTACCTTAGCGCCAAAATCGTTGATTACCTGCCAGTGTGCGGGTAACCCTGTAAAATCCGACCGGGCCACGCCCAGGCGCACCGCCTGGTCGACCACGATGCGCGCCACGTCGAAATGGCGCGCGCGCGGATACCGCGCCAGGTAATCGCGCATCACGGCGCCGAGATCGAGCGGCAATTGCTGCTGTTTGTACACCCCCAGCGCCTCATCCACCAGCGCCGCAATATGCTCGCGGATCTCATTGAATTCTTCATATTCCATATCCGGCGGCAATTCGCCGGTGACTTCGTCATTGCGCAGCGCCAATTCTTCGTCGCGCAGGTCCATCAGCCGATCGGCGTCGGCATAGGTCAGCGCCCAGGGGGCGTCAAAATAGTTTTGCACCGACTGGCGCAGGCGCTGGGCGAAGACGCGATTCTTATCCATGTCGATGGCGGTGCGGATAAAGCGGTGTACGTGGCGATCATAACCGATCCACAGATCGATCGTTTGTTGGCCCCAGCTGATAATCCGGTCCAGCTTGTTTTGCAGATCCAGCACCAGCTTATCGACGAACTGCAGTTCGTCATGGTTGAGCGTCGCATCCTGAATACGCAGTAAATTGGCCTGTAGTTTGTCCCCCGCCGCTTCCAGGGTATCTTGCAGCTCGCGCAGCGTGCCGGAGGTTTCCGATAACAGCAGTTCACAGCTGGAGATGGCGGCTCGCCAGTCCTGATTAAGCAGCGCGGCGATATCCTGTTTCACCCCTTGCTGCTGCTCATCCATGATGCGCTGGGTCATATCGATGCTGTCGAAAATTTCCGCCACGGAATATTTCAACGGCGCAAAGACATGCCGGTGCCAGTGGAATTCGTCGCCGTCTTCTTCCGCCGCGTCCGCCGCCCGCTTCAATTCCTGCGCAACAATGGACAGCTGGACCGACAGCCGCAGCGTGGAGAACTCGCGCTGGCGTATATAGTAATCGCTAATGCCGATACCGAGCGGCGTCAGGCGGTAAATAGCGTTACCCTCCGTCAATTCGCTGGTGAAACGGTTGAGGAGACGCTGACGCACCAGATCGTTGATGGCATTGTTGGCGCGTACCGTTACGGTTTCTTGGGTCTGTTCAAACCCTTCACTCACACAACGGAACGCATCCACCAGCTCACCTTCGCTCATTTCACCGTCCATCCGCTCGCTATTGAGCGTGGCGATGGCCAGCACAAAGGCCAGCCGATCGATAGGCAGCGAGAGTGAAAAATCATTTTTCCGGGCCCAGGCGACCAGTTCCGGTACAGTCTGGGAAAATTCGCTCATAATGCGTCCTTCAGGGTGGGTTTACGCGCCATCACGTGGATATAACGCCCCATACTGATAAATGGCTCCTGCCGGCAATAGCGTTGTTCCATCGCCAGCAGTGCGCTAAATTCATCCTGTTGTTGCTGTTTATTCTGCAGGTAATCATGAAACACCCGCACGCCGCTTTTGCCTATTGGGGCCAGTCCCATTTTTTCCAGCCAGCAATAAACGTCAGCCGGATCGCAGGGATGGTCGGGCATCAGCGATCGCCTTTTCCTTTTCGGCATGCCGGCCGCGACAAAAGCCATATTGCCCAGCAGCATATTGCGCATTACCAGACCGTGTTTATTGTAAAACATTAATGACAACGCGCCATCCCCGGCCAGGCACTGATTTAGTATTTGCAATAATGCCTCGGGCTGCGCGACCCATTCCAGTACCGCATGACACAATATCAGATCGACCGGCCTTTCCAAATGCGTAGCGATATCCTGGATCGCACTCTGTACACAGCGAAAGCGCTGCTCAACGCCCAGCGCTTTCGCCTGCAGTTGCGCGCGCTGAATCATTTGCGCCGAGAGATCGCACAGCACCACCTCGTGTCCCAGCGCCGCCAGTTGCGCGGCGATGCGCCCTTCGCCGCCGCCGGCGTCCAATATACACAGCGGCCGCTGGGGCAATTGCGCCAGCAATGCCTGGAGATCCTGCCATAATACCGCCTGGCGGATCTTTCCTTTGGTGGTGCCGTAGATATTACGCGCGAATTTGTCGGCGATATCGTCAAAATTGCGATCCTGTATCATGCAAGACTCCGGTCGGCCACGGCGGTAGAAGATGTTTTGTCGCCAGTGGGCGCGAGGGGTCTATTTTGTCACAGGCTGACGTAGAATGAATCATTCCAGCGCCGGATTGCGGCTGGTTGATTACATTTTACCCAATCGGAGCGTTGCCCTATGCTGTTTACCCTGAAAAAGTTTATCGGCGGCCTATTGCTGCCGCTCCCGCTGCTGCTCGTGGTGATGGGGGCCGGGTTGGTGCTGCTCTGGTTGAACCGCGGAACAAAGACCGCCCGGCTGCTGTTGAGCGCAGGTTGGCTGGCACTGCTGGCGCTGAGTCTGCAGCCAGTGGCCGATCGTCTGCTGGCGCCGCTGGAGGCCCATTATCCGACCTGGCAGCCTCATGGGGAAACCGTTAAATGGATTGTGGTGTTAGGGGGCGGATATACCTGGAACCCCGATTGGCCCCCTAGCGCTAACTTGATTAACAATAGCTTACCGCGGGTGACGGAAGGCATTCGCCAGTGGCGCGCCCACCCCGGCGCTACGATGGTGTTTACCGGCGCCAACGCCCCCGGCAATCCCGTCAGCAGCGCCGAGGCCGCGTCTCGCGTGGCGCAGAGCCTGGGCGTGCCGGCTGCAGCAATTGAATAACCCCGAGTTTATTAGAGAGTAATTTTGGCAATACTACGCCGCTTCCTCTGATGCTAATTGCAAAGCGTAATAGTTCATTTCGGCTTCAGTAGGAGGGATGTAACCCAGCCGCCCGAGCAGCCTTCTGTTGTTGTACCAGTCCACCCAGTCCACCCAGTCCAGCGTGGCCAACTCCACTTCCGTCCGGTTTTTCCAGCTCCCGCGGTGGATAACCTCCGTTTTGTACAACCCGTTGATACTCTCTGCCATCGCATTATCGTAGGAGTCGCCG
>NZ_FRDB01000175.1 GCF_900143145.1 Candidatus Sodalis sp. SoCistrobi | reverse complement strand
CATAGGTATCTACACATTTATCGTGATACCTGTTATTACTTTGCAGAATGATTTCAACCTATCTGTTGGCGGGATTGACTCTCGCCTTACCCGCCGATATCAGACGCTGGTTAAACAGCATATGACGCCCGCGGCTCTTCTTGCTTCTGCGGTTAAAGACCTCGCAAGTGCTCAAAAATCAACTTTCGCAACTACCCAAGCTGTCTGGCGTTTTCTGAATAATAAGCGAATTAGCTTCAGTCAACTCAATGAGCCAATTATTTCGCTAGCACTTGAGCAAATTTCGCTTAGCCCGCATCCATACGCTCTCGTTGTTCATGATTGGTCACGTTTACAATTTCTTTACCATCATGCCAAATACGGACGCTTAAAAATGACGCACGGTGGCGATGTTGGATATGAACTTCAAAGCAGCTTGCTGGTTGATGCTGGCACGGGTTTGCCAATAGCGCCTCTATCTCAGACACTTACCGATGCAACCGGTTGTCATTCAACGTTGGCGGAAGGACTGTCCGAACGGCAGACACATATGGACGCCTTGACGACCGATATTGCCCGTGTGGAATCGCTTAATATAGGTAAAAAGCTGATTCATATAATTGATAGAGAGGGTGACTCTATTGGACATATGCGGACGTTGAGTACTCAAGGAATATGCTGGCTTATCCGAGGAAAAGAAGGACATGGTGCAGAGTGGCAAGGTAATTCATTGAAAATTGGTGAGATTGCTGCTCTTCTGCCATACAACGGATGCGGACAGGTAGACTGGAAAGGGAAAAAAGCTGATATGGAAATCAGTGAAACCTCGATAGTCATAACCCGAGCTGCGCAGCAGAAGCGTAAAGATAAAGAAACCGGCCGCCGCATAAAAATCCAACCTGGAGAGCCTCTGACGGTCAGATTGGTTGTTGTTCGGCTTACGGATGATCTCGGTAATGTGGTGGGACGCTGGACGCTGCTTACAAACGTTTGCAGCGAGATCACCTGCGAGGAAGTAGCTCGTTGGTATTACTGGCGCTGGAATATTGAATCATTTTTTAAGTTGCTGAAAGGTGCCGGACATGACGTAGAAACATGGCTTCAGCGCAGCGCGCCAGCCGTACTACGCAGGTTGTTAATAGCCAGTATGGCTGCTGTTCTGGTATGGCGGCTGCAACGCGCTGAAGGAGAAGAAAATGCGGCAGCCCGCCAGCTGATATGTCGCTTGTCAGGACGACAGCAAAAGCGAGGCCGCAGAGAGAGCGCTCCTGCTCTGCTCGCTGGCCTATCCATCTTGTTGAATACACTAAAATTATTATCGGAATATAGTCTGGAAGAACTTACTCATTTAGCGAGAGTTGCTCTTAAGCCTCCTCCCTGATGTGTAGATACCTATGCTTAAACCCTCCGCCGCCGATCCGGCCCATTGCGCTCAATTGCAGCTAACCATGCAGGATACTGACGGTCAGCCTTTCGACGTTGAGCCGCGTAATGTGCTCAACCGCCTCTGGCAGCAGTTGCGCGCGCGGGCTTTATCCGGTGGTGGCGGCGGAGCTGGAATTCTATCTGATGGACCGACGGCGTAATGCGGCGCAAATGCCGCAGCCGCCCCGTGAGCACCGCGGTCAGCCGCGTCAAAAACACAGTCAGGTGTATTCGCTGGACAGACTGGATTGCTGTAGCGCGGTACTGGACGATATCGCCCGGCTGGCGCGTCTTCAGGGGTTATCCACGGAGGGGGCGGTTGCGGAATCGGCGCCGGGGCAGTTCGAGATCAACCTTGCCCATAGCGACAACGTGCTCGACGCCTGCGATCGGGCGTTGCAGTTGAAACGGCTGGTGCGTCGGGTGGCGGAGCAGCACCGATTAACCGCGACCTTCATGGCTAAACCCTATGAAGCCTGGACCGGCAGCGGCCTGCATATCCACCTCAGTATGCGGGATGCCGCAGGCAACAATGGCTTTATCGGCCCGCATGCGCGCCCGTCGCCGCTGATGGCGCGCGCTATCGCCGGCATCGTGGACTTGTTGCCGGCCTCCATGGCGCTGCTGGCGCCCAATGTTAACGCTTTTCGCCGCTTTCAGCCGGGCGGTTACGTCCCGCTGCGCGCGAATTGGGGCTTTAATAACCGGACGGTAGCCGTGCGTATTCCCTGCAGCGATGCGGATAATTGTCGTCTGGAATACCGCGTCGCGGGGGCTGATGCCAACCCGTATTTGGTCGTGGCGGCGCTGCTGGCCGGCATCTTGCACGGGCTTGATGGCAATGCGCCGTTGCCGGCGAGGGTACGCGGCAACGGCGCGCTGGCGGGGGGAGAACCGCTGCCGCTGCGTCAGTGCGAAGCCCTGACCGCGTTCGCCAATGATACCCGCCTGCAGGCCCTGCTCGGTGAGCGTTTTTGCCGTCTGTTTCATACCTGTAAAACCGCTGAGCTGAGCCAGTTTGAGCGGCGGGTGACGACCACCGAAATCGACTGGATGCTGAACAATGCCTGAAGCGGCGCGGCTTGCCATCCCGGCGTCGCTGTAGCAGAATACCGCCCGAAAAAAAACCGGCGCCTCACGGCGCCGGTTTTTTCATCGTTGTTTCGCGCAGGCTGGCAGGCGCGCGACATGTTGTTACCCGATGAGGCGCCTTCGCGCGTGCATGAGGACGTAAAGAGCTATGGGGCAGAATGTGATGGCAGGGGCGGAGCCCGCCGAACGCGCTACGTTAAGTAAAACCCTGACCTTGTTTCAGGTGGTGATGATAGGCCTGGCCTACCTGCAACCGATGACCTTGTTCGATACCTTCGGTATTGTTTCGGGCCTGACCGACGGGCATGTGGCGACCGCCTATGCGGTGGCGTTGTGCGCCGTGCTGTTCACCGCGCTCAGCTACGGCAAGCTGGTCCGTCGCTTTCCCTCGGCCGGCTCGGCCTATACCTACGCGCAAAAAGCCATCAGCCCCGGTGTCGGCTTCATGGTGGGGTGGTCGTCGCTGCTGGATTATCTCTTTATGCCAATGATCAACATTTTGTTGGCCAAAATTTATTTGCAGGCGCTGTTTCCGTCGGTGCCGGCATGGATCTTCGTCGCAGCGCTGGTCGCGATGATGACGTTGTTCAATTTACGCGGCATCCGTCTGGTCGCCCATTTCAACGGCCTGATTGTGGTGCTGCAGGTCGCAATTATTCTGGTGTTTCTGGGACTGGTTATCCGCGGGGTATTGCAGGGGGAAGGCAGCGGCACGTTGGTGAGTTTGACGCCGTTTTGGTCGGACAACGCCCACCTCATTCCCATGATAACCGGCGCCACGATCTTGTGTTTCTCGTTCCTGGGTTTTGACGGCATCAGTTCGCTCTCGGAAGAAACGCCGGATGCCGGACGGGTGATCCCCCGGGCGATTTTCCTGACGGCGCTCGTCGGCGGCATTATTTTTATTATTGTCTCCTACTTTTTGCAGCTGTTTTTCCCCACGATCGCGCGCTTTCACCATCCTGACGCCTCGCAGCCGGAAATCATGCTCTACGTGGCGGGGAAATTGTTTCAGTCGGTGGTGCTGTGTTTTTCCTGCGTAACGGTGCTGGCGTCCGGCATGGCGTCCCATGCGGGCGTTTCACGGCTGTTGTACGTTATGGGGCGCGACGGCGTGTTTCCGGCGCGCTTTTTCGGTTTTGTCCATCCCACCTGGCGCACGCCGGCCCTCAATGTACTGCTGGTGGGCCTGATTGCCCTGTCGGCGGTGTCATTTGATCTGGTCACCGCGACCGCGCTGATTAACTTCGGCGCGCTGGTGGCGTTCAGCTTCGTCAATCTGTCGGTTATCGCGCAATTCTGGCTGCGGGAACAGCGTCGCCGCCATTGGCGCGATCACCTGCACTATCTGTTGCTGCCGCTGGTGGGGGTGCTGACGGTAGGCCTGCTGTGGCTTAATCTGGAGGCCAGCTCCATGATGCTCGGACTCAGCTGGGGCGCCGCGGGCGTGGTGTATCTGCTGTTGATGACGCGCGGTTTTCGCCGCGCGGTGCCGCAATATCGTGAAGAGCTGGCGGGGTAGTGCGGCACCGCCGCCTTCCCGTTACAATGTCTGCAAATACTCGAACAGCGCGCGCAGTAGCCGCGTTTTGTGCTCATCCCCTTCATGGGCCAGATACAGCGTCTCCAACTGCTGCACATAGGCCTCCAGCCGCGGCTGGGTGAAGCGGGTCTTGCGGTGCTCAAGCCAGCGTAACTGCTCATCGTGGTCCAGCGTGTGGGGGAAGTTGCGCGCGCGATAGCGGAACAGCAACGGTTTCAGGCGCGGGTCGACAAAGCTGATATCCAGCGCCGGCAGATTTTCCGGCGCGGTGGCGAGAATAATCTCCATCGCGGCGCGGTCGGCATCGCTGAAAAAGCCATCATATAACTGAGCATCCACGTCATCCGAAGGCGTAAAAGGCGCGCTTTCGGCAAACAGCGCCACCACTTTCTCGCGCAATTCCGGCCGCGCGCGCAGCCAGGCCAAATTGTCCAAACAGCGTTGACGCTGAATGCCGAGGCGTTCGGCATCCATTGGCCGTAGCGTATTGGCGGGCGCCAGCACCGGGCACTTATTCAGGTGAACCAACTTCAGCGGGACCGCGGCATTGTCACCCAACGCGTCGCGTCGCGTGTACAGCCGGGTACGCAGTGCATCGCTGTCCAAATCCGCCAGCACCTGCATGTCGCCACTGAGATCGCACACGATAAGCGCATTCGCATTGTCGGGATGCCAGGCGAGCGGCGCAATCCAGGCGGTGTTGCCCCGGGCGGCGCCAAACATGCTCGAGACATGCACCAGCGGTTTCATCGTGGCGATGTCGATAAGGGATTTCAACTGCCGCTTGCCGCGGTGGCGGTAGAGATAGTCAAACAGCTTCGGCTGCGCCTGGCGCATCAGTTTAGCCATCGCCAATGTGGCATAGACGTCGGCCATGGCATCATGCGCGTTGGCATGTTCAATCCCGTTGGCCCGGGTCAGATGCTCAAGCCGAAAGCTGGGCAGCCCGTCGTCATTCAGCGGCCATTCAATGCCGTCGGGGCGCAGGGCATAGCAGGCGCGCACGACATCGAGCAGATCCCAACGGGAATTACCCTGCTGCCAGCTCCAGCCGTAAGGATCGTAAAAATTGCGATAAAACAGGTTGCGGCTGACCTCATCGTCGAAGCGGACGTTGTTGTAACCTAATATGCAGGTATCGGGCACGCTGAATAATTGATGAATACGGCGGGCGAATTCCGCTTCTGTGACACCGTCACGCAGGGCCTGTTGAGGCGTAATGCCGGTAATCAGTACCGCCTCCGGGTCCGGTAAATAATCATCGGTCGGACGGCAAAAAAAGACCGCCGGCTCGCCCAGAGTCTCGAATTGGCTGTCGGCGCGTATCCCCGCAAACTGTGCCGGCCGGTCAAGAGCGGGGTGCTTGCCGAAGGTTTCGTAATCGTGCACCAAAAAGGTGGGTTGCTTTAGCGGGTTAGCCATGTTGTGTCCCCTTCCTTTTAGGGTAGTCAATTCCTTGATGAGTCATGTTTATGCCGTCCATTGTGTTCACGGGGTTCCCGCTATGTGGTGCTGACGTTGCCGATGTTACCGCTGTGGCCTGGACGTGGGGAGAGGCAAATCGCGCCCTCTCCGGCGGCGGGACCCTTTTTCCCCAGGGTTAACGTATTTCAGTCGGTTGACGCGGCGCAGTTTGTGCATTCACCGTCAGGAAAACTGACATTAACCTGATTTATGCCGGCGCGCCAATCATCCCCGTTCATTTACTTTATAGTTAATGGACGGTGTTGCGTTGTCGGTGCTTTAGAAGTCGCCCGGCGCCGATCGCGACATATTAACGACAGTGAATCACCCCGGATAAATTAGAGTCTATACTTTAAAAGTGGAGGTCTCTATGACAACGACCAAACGTTACTCTCCGGAAGTCCGTGAACGGGCAGTTAATCTAGTGCTGGAAACTCAGCATGAGCA